>CAYMRB010000135.1:0-21273 GCA_964392615.1 uncultured Planctomycetia bacterium
CTCGACGACGTCGTAGATGACATCGCCCTTCTTATCGTACTGCCGCGGCTCACCGTAGCGGCCATCGCCATGCGTGAACTAGAGCCGCCCGTCGAGCGCGAGCGTCATGCCATGTACGCCGTGATCGCTGTCGATGCCGCCGAAGCCGGTCAACAGCGGGAAGCGTCGGTCCGCGCGGTCGTCGCCGTCGGTGTCCTCGAGCACGAGCACGTCGGGCGAGTTGCCGACGTACAGCCGGCAGCCGGTGTAGTCGCCACGCTCGTCGTAGAGCTCCTCGATCGCGATGCCCATCGGCACGGGAAAGACGTTCTCGGCGAACACGGTGACGCGATCGGCGCGTCCGTCGCCGTCGGCGTCCTCGACGATCTTGATGCGATCCGTACCCGCGGCGCGCTTCAGGTGACGGTTGTGCCAGAGCCGGTAGTTCTGCCCTTCAGCGATCCACACGCGGCCGCGCGAGTCGACGTCGACGCTGGTCGGGTTGTTGACATCGGGCTCCGACGCCCAGAGTTCGACCTCGAAGCCGTCGGACGGATGCAGCAGGGCAAACGAGTCGGCCGGGGCGAGCTGGGCGCGCGCGGTGGACGCAAGGACAGGAGCGACGATCGCGATCACGAGGAGCGTTCGCGAGATCGAAAGACAGCGGCAGGCGGTCGAGTTCAAGGCGCAGAGCTCGGAAGCGAGAGAAGATGGCGATGGAGGGTCCCGGCAGTCCCTGCATGCTACCGCGAGGTTCTCTCGATTCGACCGTCAGTTTTCGGGGGCTTTCGCGATAGCGCCGATGAGCTGGCCGAGATCATGACGCTCGTTCCAGCACCGCAGTCGAGGATCAAGTCCAACGTTCCAGAACATCGCGCAGGGCCGACATCTTGAGGGGCTTGGTGAGGTAGTCGCTCATTCCGGCCTCGATGCACTCCTCGCGATCGCCCCGCAGCGCGTTCGCGGTCAGCGCGATGATCGGGATGTTCCTGTCGCCCGCTTCACTGGCCCTGATCTTCCGTGTGGCCTCGAGTCCGTTCATCTCCGGCATCTGCCAGTCCATGAGAATCAACGCGAAGTCCCGTTCCTGCCCTGCGATCTTGTCCACCGCCTCGCGGCCGTTCTCAGCCGTCTCGACGTCGACTCCGAGCTTCTTGAGCATGTTCACGCCAACCAGGCAGTTCACTGCGTTGTCCTCGACGAGGAGCACGCGTGCGTTGGAGCATTTGCGCTCGGTCGCCGAGTCGGCGGCGACCGATGGCTCGGCGACGGTCGAGTCCGAGCCGTCGACGGTCTGGGTACCGGGGCGTACTTTGCCCAGCAAGACGGTGAACCAGAACGTCGCTCCCTCTCCCAGGACGCTTTCGACACCGATCTCGCCTCCCATCAACTTCACCAGGTTCTTGCTGATAGACAATCCGAGACCGGTACCGCCGAATCGACGAGTGGTGGATGTGTCCTGTTGAGTGAACGCATCGAAGAGTCTGTGCTGATCCTCGAGCGCGATCCCGATGCCGGTATCGCGAACCTCGAAACGAACCTCGACACTGTCGGCGGTTTCCGAGACCAACACACCGCGAATGGCGACTTCCCCTCGTTCGGTGAACTTGATCGCGTTGCCGGCAAGGTTGGTGAGGATTTGCCGTAGGCGGATCGAATCTCCTTGCACGAACTCGCAGATGGCTGGATCGAGGTCGTGCGAGAGCATGAGATCTCTCGACCCGATTCTCACGCCGAGAAGGTCGGTGATCTCCCCGATCAAGGAACGGATGTCGAAGTTCGCGAGCTCCAGTTCAATCATCCCCGCCTCGATCTTGGAGAGATCGAGGATGTCGTTGATGAGCGCCAAGAGCACGTCACCCGATGACACGATCGTCTCGACGAATCTGCTCTGATCCGGATCCAGCTTCGTCTCCTGAAGGAGCTCGGCCATGCCGACAACTCCGTTCAGTGGTGTGCGAATCTCGTGGCTCATATTCGCGAGAAAGTCGCTCTTGATGCGAGCGGCCTTTTTCGCGGAGCGCACCGCTTCTTGGAGGGCGGCCTCGACGCGGTGACGTTCGGTAGAGTCGCGCAGGATCGCGGTGCGGTATTCGCCGTTCTCCGTGCGCCAGCTCGACAGGGACATCTCCGCGGGGAAGGCTCTGCCAGAGGAGGTGATGGCCTCGATTTCGACCAGCTCGGGCTTCTGCTCGTCGCTCGGGTCATCCGTTCTTTCCACAAGAGCGTCGGCCTTGCTGCCGGGAGCCAGCAAAGATCCGAAACTCGGGCGCCCGTCGCCATTGCAGTCGTACTCGAAGAGCTCCCGTGCGGAACGGTTCCACGACACGATTCGTCCGCTTGCGTCGATGGTCAGAATGGCGTCGCGCGCAGAGGTGACGATCGAGCTCATCTAGCTGCGATTCTGCCGCAAGCTCCGGTCGCTCGCTTGGCGCGCCAGTACTGCGCCGGCCAGTATCCAGGTCATCACGGCAAGGACGACGCCGGCGAAACAGAACGCGATCGATATTCCCGTCGCGAGCGTCGATGCGTATTTCGCCAGGCGAGACTGCGGCGCGAAGGCTACGAGGCGCCACGGGCCGCGATCTCGCGGTGACTCGGGGTCTCCCCACGAGATCCGTCGTACCGTGTACAGGCCGCTGTCCAGCTCGAGTCGGGTTTCGTCTCGCTCCGTGATTCGTGTCCAAGCCTCGGGATGGTCCTTGCCGAAGTTGCAGGCTTGGCGCTCCGGGAACATGAACCCCCACTCGCTCTCTGGCGTCGGCCCCTTCAGGTAGTATCCATGCGAGTCGAGTAGGTACGCCGTGGTGTACTCGGAGAACTGCAGTCGGCTCACCCGTGATAGAAGATCACGTCCGAGGTAGTTCAAGAGGAATATGCCTCGTTTCCGGCCAGCCGCATCGAACACTGGAGTTCCGAACCGGATCATGGGTTTGTGCGGCACCTCGACCTCGCCATGCTCGACGTTGAGGTCGAACGGAGAGACGAAGATCTCCCCTCGGCGCTTCGCGAGAGCAGCCCTGAGGTAGTAACGATTTGATTTGTCTTGTAGCCAGCCCTTTTCGACCACCGAGGCGCGACCGTCGTGATGATTCACGCGGATACGTTCGATTCCAGCCTGGTCGACGAGGCGCAACTGGTCGTAGACTCTCCGCTTGCTCGCGAAGCTCCCCAGCATTCGGGTCATGTCGGCCATGGCTTTCGGGTCCAGGCCGGCGCCCGGCCCGAAGACGCCGGAGGCCTCGATCTCCTGCGCCAAGAACAGGGTCTCTGCGAGAATCGCGTCGACGTCGTCCTGCAAGCTGTCGCGCAGTAGCTCCGCGGCCCTCTCGTCTTGCCAAGCCACGGACTCCCGTTCGGACCGAACCTCCACCAGGTAGAGACCGGTTCCCGCCAAAGCGATGAGGACGATGGCCGGCAGAAAGAGCATCGCGGCCAAGCCGAACCTCTCCGGGGCGACCCTCCGACGATTAGAGCCGCCAGACGGTCGCTTGGGGCGAACTGCCATGGAAGGACCTCAACTCAAGAGTCTCTCTCCATCTATCGGCACATGACCAGGCCGACCTTCAACGAGTTCGGGCCCCGAGATTCGTCGGATCACAGGCGAGTCGTCGGTGAGGCGGGATGGGCCGCGCAGCCAGATTCGGTGCGAGGGAGCGGGCCTCGATCATGTTCCGTCGCGCTGGAGCTCGTAGGCTCCGATGTCGACGCGGACATCGCCGTCATCGTCGCCGTCCACGAATCGGCTCTGGCCTGCGACATCGGTCTTGACCTCCTGCACGCCGTCCTTGAACGGATCGACGTCGACCGAGCTGTCGCCGGCGTCGATGAGAGGCGACGCGTCAGAGACGCGCGGCGAATCCTCTCGGAAAACCGGATCTTCCGTCCTGATGTGGCGAGGATCGCCGTAGTCGCGCAATATCTTGTCCAACTCGCCCACGGCAGGGTAGATGCACGAACGCTCAATCGAGAGCTCGTCTCTCTCGCCGGGGCCCTCCTCCCCGGAGTAGCGATCGAGGTCGACTGTGCAGCCGAGGTTCGCCTCGAGATCGCTCTCTACCTTGCCGTTGTTCGCCACGATGGTGTTGGCGATGCGCACGCGACCCTTCCCCGGCTCGTCCTGCAGGAAGATGGTCGACCGGCTCGTCAACGCAGTCCCCCCGGGGAGAGCCTCGACGATCTCGTTGTAGTTTCCAGTGATCGTGCAATTCGTGATCGCTACCGGGTCGCCCGCCTCCAAGCTGATCGCCGAGGCGTTGGCCGAGTAGTAGCCGCGGCAGGAGTTCTTCCAGAGCACGCAGTTCGTCAACAGTGCGGTCGCTCCCGAGATGCTGAGCGCGCCGCCGCTCGCGGTGGCACCGACGGCCTGGTTCCCCTCGAACGTGCAGCCTGTCAGCTCGAGTCGATAGTCGTAGTAGCTCGTCTTGACGGCGTCGAGTGCGCCGCCGGATACGCCGAATCGTCCGACGCCTTCGGCCCGGCGGCCGGCCTGGTTCCCTCTGAACACCGAGTCGCTGACGTCGAGATCGCAGGAGACCACCGTGATCGCGCCGCCGGACTCTCCCGCGACATTGCCGGTGAAGCGGCAGCCGTGGATGCTCAGACGGCCTCCCAACGCAAAAACCGCCCCGCCGTGAGCCTGCGCTTCTCTTCCCGCGATATTGCCGGTGAAGCGGCAGTCGCGGATGGTCGCGTTGCCCTCCGTCAGATACAGCGCCCCGCCATGGGATCCCACCTCGTTGTGGACGAACTCACACCCTTCCACGATCAGATCCGTTACCCCGCCGCGGGCGAAGATGGCACCGCCACGCGGCGCGACGTTGTCCTCGAATCGGATGTTGCGGAGCCGCACGCGGGAATCGTGTATGTACACGGCGCCGCTGGGAACACCGCCCTCGCAGTTCGGGTTGAAGCCGCTGATCGTGAAGCCGTCGATCACCGTGCTGTTCTTGCGCCCGGCCAGTTGGAACGGTCGCATGCCCTTCCCGCGGCCAGAGATCCGCGTCGTATGCGCGGCGGGATCACGCTGGGCGCGTTGGGTCTCGTGGCCGGCGAAGCCACCGTAGATTCCGACGTCGCCGAGCACGGCCATCGCTGCCGTGAAAGCGTAGTCGCCAGCGCCCACCCAGATCTCGGCGACATCATTCGCGGGCGACGCGTCGGAGTTGAGCCGATTCGCGTCTTCTATCGCCGTCCGCAGGTCGGCGTAGGCGGAGCCCCAGCTCCGCCCGTCGAGGCCGGCGCCGCCTGGCTTGACGTGGACGGTCCTCCCTTGGAGAGGCGAGGTCCCGGAGGAAGGGCCCTCCTTCTGACCACCGAGCCACCCCATCCACGCGGCTCCGAGCATCATGCTCGCGAAGATGGTGATAAGAACGAGGAGCCCCCGGCTTCGCCTCTTGGTCCACTTGCGCAGTCGGTAGCCCAGGCGCGGCGGTCCGGCCGAGACAGGCTCGTGCGCGAGGTAACGTTCGATGTCTCGACCGAGGTCCGCCGCCGTGGCGTACCTTCGAGCCGGCTCCTTGTCCATGGCCTTCATGGTGATCCAGTCGAGATCCCCACGAAGCTGTCGGGCGAGAAGTCGCAGCTCGGTTCCCCTCCTGTCCGCCGCGACTGCGGATCGCGGTCCCAGGCTCGTCAGGCGTGTACTCGGGCGAAGCGGGTCCTTCTCGCGGATGATCCTCTGAATCTCGGCGTAGCTCGCCTGGCGAAACTCGGTCGGCTCGAGAGGAAGTACGCCCACCAGCAACTCGTACAGCAGGACTCCGAGCGAGTAGATGTCCGTGCGGCTGTCGACGCCCGCGGCGCGCATCTCGGCCTGCTCGGGGCTCATGTATTCCGGGGTGCCGACGATCTGGCCCGATTGCGTGTAGAGCGTCTTCTCGGTCAGCCGCAGGTTCGTCGCCTTGGCCACTCCGAAGTCGATGATCTTCGGCACGGGCACGCCGCTGTGGGCGGAAACGAGGATGTTGGTGGGTTTGATATCCCGGTGAATGATGCCCTTCTGGTGAGCGTGGCAAACGGCCTCGCACAGCGGCAGAGAGAGCCGCAGCCTCTCCCGTACGCTCAGGCTATTGCGGTCGCAGTACTCGGTGATGGGCTCCCCGGGGAAGTACTCCATGACGAAGTAGGGTCGCCCGCCGGTCGTCGCTCCTGCCTCGTAGACCTTGGCGATATTCGGATGATCCAGGAGTGCCAGGACCTGACGCTCCGCCTCGAACCGGGCGATGACTGCCTTCGTGTCCATTCCCGGCTTGATGACCTTGATCGCGACACGGCGGTAGATCGGCTCCTTCTGCTCGGCGAGATACACCAAGCCCATACCGCCTTCCCCGACCACGTCGAGGATCTTGTAGGCGCCGATCGTCTCCGGATGCGTGATGCTCTCCGCGCCGCCCGGAGTCGTCCGAGCCATCCTGGCCGACTCGCGGACCGCGTCGACGACCGCCATGTCCTCCGGGAATCGAGCCTCGTACTCCTCGGGGGACGGCGTCTCGCCGCGTCGGCGTCGGTAGTCGAGATCCAGGAGGAGCAGCTCGCGAAGTAGCGCGGCCCTCTCGGTCCCTTGGGCGTCGCCGAGAAACGCCTCGACGCGCGGCGACTCGCCCCTCTTCCACTGCGATTCGAACTCGTGGCAGACGTTGTCGATGCGCTCCTCGGCATCGAAGGGCGCGGGCCCTTCGTCGAAGCGGTCCTGCGTCATGCGTTCGACTTCCTCAGCCCTTTCTGCGCCGGTGAGATCCGGATCCGAGGCTCTGCCACTCTACCGCTCAGCGTCGTTGTAAACCAGTTGATTGCAAAGGGATAGTCTCGCCTCGAACGGGCTCTGCTCGGCGTTGGGAACGGCCGTAGCGCACCCCGCGGAGAACTCCGGATTCGGAATCTCGAGATATCGTGGCGGGTGCGAGTTGGCGTTGTCGGTTGGGAGATGAGATCGAGCGGACTCGATCTCGCGGCTACGGCCTCTGACGACCGTTGTGGAAAGAAAGCAGAAAGGTCTGTCATGTTCGTGATACTCCGATTCAACCAGAGGGTCTTCGCGGCCGTCGGACTCTGCTGCCTCGCTCTCGCGTCAACGCGGGGCGATGAGGTGGAGTCCTGGTACGTGCCCGGCACGGTGGGCGTCGAGGTCGAGCCCGCCGAGGTCCGATTCCGAGTGCGCTGGCAATTGGTCGAGCAGGATCAGGACGGCGAGTGGGTGATCGACGACGATGCCTGGCTCACGTCAATCCAGACCGCCGAGGCCGCACCGTCGCGCCGCTACGGAGTGGCCTGTCGTGTGCTGCCCGGCTGGGTCGCTCCGGCGATCGCCGAAGTCCAGGTCGTCAGCGGACACGAGGTCGTCGCGCCGGTCGAGTTCCGGAGAGCTTCGGTCTTCGCGACTGTGGCCGAAATCACGCCGCAGACCGTGCAACACGGCGACACTCTCAGCCTCGGCATCGGGGAAGTCGCGTCCGTCACGTTTGAGGGCGAACGGGATATCGCGTTGGAGGACGGCGTGTTTCGCTACCGCCCGACCTCGGAGGAGCGCACGCAGTTCACGGTCACGTTCACCGGGGCCTCCGGCGAGAACAACGTGGTGTTCACGCCGGTCGGTCGTCTGTCGCCGGAGCATTCCGTCATCGAGTATCGGGGAGACTTCCCGTACCCGGAGGCGGCGGAGAGAGTCTCGTTTCTGAACGTGATCGACGAGCTCAGCGCGAGCGCGAGGAGATTCAACTACCAGGACCAACCAGTGCGGGCGGTCACGGTGGCGGGGCCGCGACTGGTCTTCCAGAGGGGACACGAGCAGCGGCTGTTCCAGAGGCTCTGCTATGCACCCGACCAGATCGACAATGACAACGTCGCGACGCTCGAGCTCTACGCCGACCAGGTAGTCATCCGAGGACGGGCGCACTTTCCTTCGACGAATGTGACGATCTACGCCCGCGAGCTGATCTTCGAGGATGCCGGAGGCGACGTTGCGAGCATCGTGACAACGCCTGTCGACCAGCCGCCTGCAGCCGACGCGAATCCCGATTCGCGTCTCCCTGGCAACCAAGGAGACAGAGCCGGGAATCTGACGCTGAACGTGGCGCGTATCACGGCGCCGCCGCTGACGACCGGGCCGCGAGCGCCGGGGGCCGTCGTCCTCGACTTCCAGGAAGCCGACCGGGGATTGGTCTCGGAGATCGTCGAGAATGGCTTCCGTACTACCTGGGTCGGCTTCGGAGACCGTCCGACCCTTCAGAACGACTACGGGAACCACGTTCTCAGAGACTACAGCCGCAACAACCAGCTCGGCGCGGAAGTGGTGATCACCACTGTCGAAGGAGCCAGTTTCTTTTTCGAGGAGCTCGACTACAACAACCTCGAGGACAACGTCGGGCGGTCTGACGAGGTGATCCGTGTCTCGGCCTATCCGGCTCCATCCTCCCCGGACCAGAGGGTCCGCTCGATCGACCTGAAGCCGACTTCCGACAGGTTTGATCGGCTGACGAGCGACCAGCTCGATCTTCCCCCCGGTTTGGAGCTCGACCGCTTGAGCATCCTGATCTTCAGCAAGCGGGCCAACTACACGGTGGACAATATCGCGCTGCGCGGTGTGTCGCGGTCGTCCGCCAGGCTCGTCGTTGCCGGCGGCGACGGACAGAACAGCGAAGCAGGGCGCAATGGCGCGCCGTTGGAGGGCTTTCGACTCAACATCCTCGACGAGTGCTGCTCGGCTCAGTTTCCAGCCGGCCACATCTGGTACGACGAGTTCGAGGAGGACTGGCGCGGCCGCGTGATCTACGCCCACTGGAACCGCGGGGCGTGCTTCCTGTGCTTCCCGGTAGGCCATGACGAGGGCAGTCTCGAGTGTCCGCGCAGCGGACTCGATGCCGTCTCCGACGGCAGTCCCGGGCGAGGAGGGAGTGGCGGGCACGTGTCGAGCCCCTTCGACGTCCGGGCGATCGCCGTCGTGGACGCGGGCCGTGCAGGCCGGGAGAGCGTACTCCGCTTCGGCTCGCGTGCAGAGGGGCCCGAGAACGCGATCAGGGTCAGGCGAGACACGTTCTGCGTCGGTTGCGGTTGGGGCCCTTGGTACGTGCTGGAGGAGTGCGGCAATACTGACGGCGTCGACCGCGGACCGGTCGCCCCCAACGGCCCGAGACCGACGACGGACGGGCAATTCGTGGCAACCGGACCTCTGGCCTGGATTCACCCCGTCACGGTGCGCACGACGCTCGAATTCGCGCGAGCCGCATTCCTGAACGGGTATCCTGAGGTGGTCCGCGCCTTGCTCGAGCCCTATGCCGCGGCGCTTCGGGCCGCGGTCGACCTTCCGGAGTCCTTGGGCAATCCCGACCACGTTACTCCCTCGGAGCGGCACCAGCTGGAGCTCGCGCAGTTGCACAACGAGGTTCTGACGATCCTCGATCGCGTCAGGAATGGCCTCGACTACTTCGGGTATCCCGCCGGGTGGGTGCCCATGCTGTCGTTCGAGGTCTCGCAGAGCCTCTTCGAAAACGAGGTCGAGGCCGCCGGTGACATCTTCTACGTCACCTGGTACCTGCAACAGGCGGCTCAGGACGCCGTGGCGAGGGCCGCCGCGCTCACGAGGCTTCGGGGGGAGCTGTCGAGAGAGTTCGACGAGCTCGCCGATGAACAGGTCGGGATGCTCAGCGAGTTCGATGAGCTCTACGCACGCGCGGCAGCGCTGGACCAGGAGATCCGCCACCAGGGCGGATTGTTGCGCACGCACGAGGCGGCCCTGGAAGCTCGGGGGCAGCTCACTCTCGGGGTGAAGAAGGCCATGCGGACGGCCGCGAATGCCCTGAGGGCCGTCCCGTACCAGGGCGGCCTGCTTCAAGTCGGACTCAGCGCGGCCTCGAGGTTCAACGAGCAATCGGCGTACGAGAGTGTCGTCGACGGCGTCAACCTGGCCGGTCAGCTCATCCAGTCGGAAGTGAGCGATATTCAGTCGGACATATCTACGTTTACGAGTGGAGGCGAGCCGACGGTCGGAGCCACGCTGCTCGTCATACAGAGGTTGACGCGGTCCTTCGATCGGGCTACGGAGGGGCTCTTCGACACGATTTCCGAGTTCCAGAGCTGGGACCGCGACCTCGAGCGGGAGGTCGAGATCCTCGCTGCTCAGGACCCGTCGTACCGTGAGATCGTCGCCGAGATCGACAGCTTGACGCTCTTCCTTGCGCACACGATTCCATGTGCCTCTGCGAACCGGGCGCCGTTCCCGGACTGCGGCCCCGGAGAGGCGCCCGAGGAGGATCGCCGCCATCGCTGCCTCCTTCGAACCCTTCGAGTTCCGTCTCTGCGTACGCGACTATCCTCCGCCTGCCGCTCATCGCACGATCGTGCTGACGGCGAGCAGATTCGCGACGGCACGCTGAGGGACGACGGTTCGGTCGTCTGATGGAGCGGCTGATGGGGCGAGCCGATGGGAGCAAGTCTCGCAGCTCGCCTTCCATCTCCTTCCAGAGCCGCTCGCGCAGAAGGTCGCGCCCCCTCTGCAGACGGTTCTTGACCGCGGAGGTCGTGACGGCGAGCACTCTCGCGACCTGCCGGGTCGATTCCCCCTCATGGTAGTAGAGGAAGACCGCTTCCCGGACTCCTTCCGGAAGCTCCGACACCTTGCGCCAGACCCGGTCCCGCAGCTCTCTCGCGTCCAGGTCGTCCTCGGCGGCCTCGGCGGGAGAGGGACAGTCGACGCCGAGCGACGGCAGCTGTCTATCCCGGAGGTGCTTGCGAGCGCAGTTCCTCACGATGCTCGCGAACCACGAGCCGAACGCGGCGGGATTCCTGAGCGCGGGGAGCTTGCGAAAGGCGAGGAGGAACGACTGCTGCACCACGTCGTCGAGAGCGGACGCGGACACACCGGCAGAGAAGGCTATCGCGTGCGCGCTCCTCTGGTACCGCAGGACGAGCGCCTCGCAGGCGTCGGGCTGCTGCTGTAGCGCGCGCGCGACCAGCGTCTTCTCGGACGGCGAAAACATGCGTGGTTCCTTGTCGCGGTCTGTTGATCTTGCCTCCATGGAAGAAGATCCGAAAGGTGCGAATCGGTCTCTGATTTTTATCGCGATTCCCGAGTCCGGGTCGCGCTCGGCCACTCGAGCTGCAGCGTCGTCGTCTGCTCCGACTCGACGCGGTGACGACCCAGGACGCGCTCCGCGAAGCCCTTGTGCCCGCCTGCGCGTAGCGCGTGCTCACCGGGTGGCACGCCTTCGATCGAGAAGCGTCCGGAGGCTTCGGCTCAAGGATCAGATCGAACGTCTCGCCGGCGGTCTCGCAGACCACGTGGGCGCTGATGTCGAGCCGCGTACCGGTCGCGATGAGGATATCGATCTCCCCGCAGAGCGTCGTCTCGAAGACCCCTCCCGGATCTTGGCATTGACCGCCGGCCCCGTAGCCTCGCGGCCCGAGGCGAAAGACCGCAGCGTTCGATGCGGGCGTGCCGTCCGCCTTCTTCAGGTGCAAGCGCAGACGACAGCACTCGACACGGGCGAGGACGACGCGGATCGGCGCTCCGTCGTATGCGAAGATCCGCGGCGAGTCGTCGCCTTGGAAGTACCGCACGAGATCATCCGTCGTGACGCCAGGAGTGTAGATCCGCACGTGACCGACCGTGCCCGCCTCCCGCGGCCCCGCGATCACGAATCGACCGTGCTCGTCGGTCTTGACGGGTTCGCGCAGTGTCCCGAAACGACGGTAGTCGCTCTCTGCGCTGGTGGGCTTCTTCTGCGACCACAGACCGGTGACGCGCACCTCCACACCCGCAATCGGCTCGCCCTGCGCGTTGACGACCTGGCCCGAGACCTCGAACGACGCGGTCTCGCTCGCATGCAGCGCGATGTCGAGGTACTGCTCACCGTCGACAACGTCGACCTCGAGCCGCTCGCGCAGCTCATACGGCTCGCGAGAGCCGAGCGAGACGCGGTAGCGTCCCGCGGTCAGCTCGTCGATCCAGTACGACCCATCGTCTGCGGTGCGGCACGAATGCGTGCTTCTGCGGCGCCTGTGCGGTCGCTCGTTCCACTGGAAGTGGATCGTCACGCCACCGACCGGCGCTCCCCGTTCGTCGACGACTCGACCGACGAGAGTGCCGCCGCCGACCGCCTTCGGCTCTTTCGGCTCACGTTGTCGATCCAACGAGAGCGCACGCGAAGCCCGCCGGCTTCCTCGAGCGTCACGCGAACCGGCTCGCTCAGATCGCTGAGCTCGCTCCGAGCGGTGACGTATCCCCGCTTCTCCGCCGTCAACGTCAGACAGCCCGCGACGTCGCGAACGCCCATGTCCGCTGCGACGTGCAACCACAGCGCCGCGCGCATCGTCGCCGGCAGCTCCGCCAACGCATCGGACAACGCTGCTGCCAGCTCGCCCGCCGATGCGCGATCCTCCGGACGCTCGACCTGTTTCTCCGCCATGTCGCTCGCCGCCTCCCGACGCTGGCGCACCTCGCGTCGCCGCACGAAGTCGAGCGCGATGTTCGTCACGATCCGCGTCAGCCACGCATCGGCAGCCGCAGTCCGACGCGCGTCGAACTCCCGGTGAGAACGCGCAGCAGCGTCTCCTGGACGACGTCCTCCGCCAGGAAGGCGTCGCCGACGACGCGCCACGCGATCCGAAACAGGCGCTGAGATTGCCCGTGCACGAGGCGCTCGAACGCTCCGTGGTCACCCGCACGCGCGGCGCGAATCAGTGCGCCGGGCCCGGCGGAAGCGTCGGCCTCGGAACGATCGGGACCGGACGCGGACGGAACTGCCATCGTGTTCTCCAGCTCGGCGCCTTCGCTCGACGCGCTCGCCCGCTGCGAGCGCACTCTCACCGGGAGACGCACTGCGGACAGCATTGTCCCAAGTTTGCGCTGACGAGCACAACCGACAGGGCCTTGCCCGTTTCGCATCCAGCTCGCAAGCTGGACCGTTGACTCGATCACCTCCCCCACTGAAGACCCGTCATGAACACCCGACCACGCTCTCGACCGTCGTTCGCACTGCCCGCGGCTCTCCTGCTTCTTTCGACGGCCCTGACGGCCGCGCCACCCGACAGTCCCGCGCCCGCCCCGCTGCCGCCGGAGTTGCCGTGGAGCGGCAAGAGCCTCGAGCTCGTCGCCGCTGACGATGACCCGTGGATCACGCCGTGCGAGAAGAGCGGCTTCGCGTCGACGCCATCGTACGACGAGACCGTCGACTGGCTCGAGCGCCTCGTCGAGGCCGCTCCCGAGCTGCGCGGCGTGCCGATCGGTCGCAGCCACGAGGGGCGCACGATCTGGATGGTCGTCGCGTCGGCCGAGGGCGCATCGAGCGCCGAGGACCTGCGCCGCAACGGCCGCCCCACCGTGCTCGCGCAGTGTGGCATCCACTCGGGCGAGATCGACGGCAAGGACGCCGGCATGATGCTGCTGCGCGACATGACGGTCGGTCGCAGCGGTCGTCACCGACTCCGCGGTCTGCTCGACAACGCGAACCTGCTGTTCGTGCCCATCCTCAACGCCGACGGCCACGAGCGCACGTCACCCTTCGGGCGCATCAACCAGCGCGGTCCCGATCGCATGGGTTGGCGCACGAACGGACGCAATCTGAACCTCAATCGCGACTGGACCAAACTCGACACGCCCGGCGTGCGCGCGATCGTCACGGTCCTCGACGAGTGGCAGCCGGATCTGTTCCTCGACATCCACGTCACCGACGGCATCGACTACCAGTACGACATCACGTTCGGATACATGGGCGCGCACGGCTACTCGCCGGGCATCTCGGCCTGGCTCGACAGCGCGTACCGGCCGGGCGTCAGCGCGGCCTTGAGCGCGATGGGCCACGTGCCGGGCCCGCTGATCTTCGCGAAGAACGGTCGCGATACGAGGGCCGGGCTGTACGCGTGGACCGGCTCGCCGCGTTACTCCGACACCTACGGCGCTCTGCGCCACACGCCGACTCTGCTCGTCGAGAACCACTCGCTGAAGCCCCATCGTCAGCGCGTCCTCGGCACGTACGTGCTCCTCGAGAGCACGCTGCGCGTCGCCGCTGAAGGACGCGAAGCGCTGCGCGCCGCCATCGCGAGCGATCGCGCACGCCGACCGCGCGAGCTCGTGCTGCGTTGGCAGCCGACCGCCGGACCTCCGAAGACGGTGAAGTTCCTCGGCGTCGCATCCGAGACCGAGCGGTCCGAGGTCTCTGGCGACAACGTGGTCCGATGGCTCGGCACGCCGACGACCGAGCGCCTCGAGGTCCATCGCAACGTGACGCCGGGCCTCGCTGTATCCCGCCCGAAGGCGTACTGGGTGCCGGCGAGCTGGCCTCACGTCATCGAGCGCATCCGGCACCACGGCATCCGGATCGAAACCGTCGAGCAGCCGAAGACGGTCGACGTGCAGATCTATCGCCTCGTCGATCCCGAACTCGGCCTCCGCCCGTTCGAGGGGCGCGTCCAGGTGACGACGGGCACGAAGACCGAGACGCGACGCGAGGTGTACGCGCCGGGATCCATCCGCGTGCCGACCGACCAGCCGCTCGGCGATCTCGCCATCGCGCTCCTCGAGCCGCGATCGCCCGATTCGTTCTTCGCGTGGGGCTTCTTCCTCGAGGTCCTGCAGCGCACGGAATACGTCGAGGGCTACGTGATGGAGCCGCTAGCCAAGCGCATGCTCGCCGACGACGCCGACCTGCGTGCGGAGTTCGAGAAGAAGCTCGCGGAGAACGCGGCATTCCGCAAGGACCCGCGCGCGCGCCTCGAGTGGTTCTATCGCCGCACGCCGTACCACGACGAGCGGTACCTGCTGTACCCCGTCGGCCGCGAGACCGGATCGTGATACAGTCGGCCGGTGAGTCGAAAGGCTCACGGAAGCCGTCAACGGGCTGCAAGTAGAGGATTGAGGCATGCTGATGAACTCGACGAAACGGGTGTCGCACCGCGTGATGCTGATCGCGCTGATCGCGATCGTCGCTGCAGGACCGTCGACCGCCGACCAGCCGGGCAAGAGCCCGGTGCAGGTCTTCA
Organism: uncultured Planctomycetia bacterium; assembly: GCA_964392615.1. Taxonomy (GTDB): domain Bacteria; phylum Planctomycetota; class UBA8108; order UBA8108; family UBA8108; genus CAYMRB01. Next base: position 14,953 of record CAYMRB010000135.1, read on the forward strand.
TTCTCGCGGGGCAATCGAACATGGAGGGAGCAGGCGCGATCAAGGGCAACTCGCGCAACGAGGGCAAAGGGAGCCTCGAGCACCTCGTCAAGGACCCGGCGACCGCGAAGCGATTCGCGCACGTCGTCGACGACGACGGCAAGTGGGTCGTCCGCGATGACGTGTGGATCTGGTACCTCGGACGCACCGGCGGATTGAGCGCCGGATTCGGATCACGCCAGGATCGCATCGGCCCGGAGTTCCAGTTCGGCCACGCGATCGGCGATCACCTCGACAATCAGGTGCTGCTGATCAAGACCGCGTGGGGCGGTAAGAGCCTCGAGAAGGACTTCCGCCCGCCGAGCTCTGGAGGCGAAGTCGGGCCGTTCTACACGGAGATGCTGCAGCACGTCCGCGCCGTGCTCGCCGACATCAAGTCGCACTTCCCGCAGTACGACGGCCGGGGCTACGAAATCGCCGGCTTCGGTTGGCACCAGGGCTGGAACGATGGCTGCAGCGCGAAGGCGGTCGCCGTCTACGAGCAGAACATGGCGAACTTCATCCGCGACGTACGCAAGGACCTCGGCGTCGCCGACCTGCCGTTCGTTATCGCCGACAGCGGCTTCGGTGGACGCAATCAAAAGGTCGCCCGTCGCCTCGGCATTCGCCGTGCGCAGGCCGCCGTCGCGACGTACCCCGAGTTCAAGGGGAACGTGCTCTGCGTCGAGACGCAGGACTTCTTCCGCCCGGCCGAGGAGTCGCCGTCGCGCCACGGCTTCCACTGGAACTGCAACGCCGAGACCTACTTTCTCATCGGCGACGCGATGGCGAAGGCGATGGCGCAACAGCTCGACGCCAGCAAGGAGAGCGCGCCTGCGCCGAAGCTCACCGCGGAGCAGGCGTTCGCGCGCGCCGAGAAGTCCGCGGAGATCGCCGGCTATTCGATCAGCAAGGTGCAGCGCTGGCTTCACGAGCGAGCGCTGCCGGACATCGATCCGCAAACCGGCCTCTATCGCACGCGCGGGCGGTGGAACTACTGGGACACGGCTGCCGATTGCTATCCGTTCCTGTGCTGGGCGGCGTGGCTCGTCGATCCCGTCGCGCTCGATGGTCCGATCCGCAACGTTCTCCACGTCGAACAGAAGCTCTGCAACCACCTCGACCGCCTCCCGACGCGCTGGGATTTCGCCAAGGGGGCGAAGGACGAGTCCATCTCGCACGACCGCCTGATCTTCGGCGCATCGGAGTACGTCAAGGATGGCCTGATCGCGATCGTCGAAGCCACCGGCAAGGACGAGTGGTTCGAGCGCATGAAGGGCATCGAGGAAGACGTCTGGAAGCACGGCAAGGTCGACACGCCGTACGGGAAGATCCCGTCGACCAACATCGAGGTCAACGGCGAGCAGCTGCAGGCGTTGATCCGCCTGTACACCATGACCGACGACGAGAAGTTCCTGATCTGGGCGCGTCGCCTCGGTGACTACTACCTCAACGACGAGAGCTTCGTTCCCGATCGGCTACGCGACCACGGCTGCGAAATCATCGGCGGGCTCGGCCTCCTGCTCGTCGTCGAGTCCTCGGTCAGTCCAGAGCGAGCGAAGCGCATGCTGCCGCGGATGAAGAAGATGTTCGACGACATCCTCGCGCGCGGCTGCAACGAGGACGGAATCATGTTCAACTCGCTGTCGCGCGGCGGCGGGCTCAGCGATGGCTGGGGCTACAACTACGTGAGCTATCTCTGCTACGACATGGTGGCCGGCGAGCCGGTGTATCGCGATCGGATCGCCGCCACTCTGCGCAATCTCGCCAAGCCGCTCTACTCGAGCTACAAGTGGGAGGGCAACTCGATCGACGGCTGGGCCGACTCGATCGAAGGCGCGATCTACCTGCTCAATCGCGTCCCCGTGGAGGAAGGCTTCGCGTGGGTCGACAGCGAGGTGGCGAAGCACGTCGCACGCTCGCACGAGCCGCTCGAGACCGCGCCGCTCTGGGGCACGATGAAGCTCGAGGCGAACGGCGTGCGCACGGTGATCCTGCACGCGATGATGCACACGCGCGGCTTGCGCGCGCTGCCGTGGCGACGCGACCTGAAGCTCGGCGCGTGCGAGTCCGGTCCCGCGCTGAACGTGGTACTGAAGGCGGGCGAAGCGTGGACGGGCAAGCTGCGATTCGACATTCCGCGCCATCGACTCTCGATCGGTTTCCGCCGCGACTGGCCGCGCATGAACACGCTTCCCGAGTGGTTCACGGTGGAACCGGACGCGAGCTATACGATCGAAGGCCTGCCCGGCGGCCTGAGACAGGCGACCGGCGAGGAGCTCCACGCGGGCCTGTCGGTCGCTCTGAAAGAGGCCGGAACGCTGCGCGTGACGATCCGACAGGACTGACCGACATGCTGAAGCCCCTTCCCGTGCTCGCGACGCTCGTCGCGCTGACCATCCCGGCTCCAGCCGCCGATCGTCCGAACGTCGTTCTCATCATGGCCGACGACCTCGGCTACCACGATCTGAGCTGCTACGGGCATGCGCAGATCAAGACGCCGGTCCTCGACCGACTCGCGAACGACGGTATCCGGCTGACGAGCTTCTACGCGGGCGCGACCGTCTGCACGCCGTCGCGCATGGCCCTCATGACCGGCGCCTATCCGATCCGCCTCGGCTGGACCCAAGGCGTGGTCGGCTACCTGATGAGCCGGAACGTCGGCCTCAGCCCGAACGCGCTGACGATGGCCGAAGTCTTCAAGACCCGTGGATACCGCACGGCGATCTGCGGCAAATGGCACCTCGGGAGTCGCGGGCCGCTCCTGCCCGACCGGCAGGGATTCGATTTCTCGTACTACATCAAGAGCAGCAACAACCAGACGAAGAAGCTCTGGCGCGGCAACGAACTCGTCGAGGACCCGTTCAACAATCGTCTGCTGACCGAGAAGTTCACGCGCGAAGCGGTGCAGTTCATCCGAGACAACAAGGCGCGGCCGTTCTTCCTGTACGTGCCTTACTCCGCGCCGCACTTCCCCGTGCAAGCTCACCCGGACTGGAAGGGCAAGTCCGCGTACGGCGTGTTCGGCGACGTCGTCGAGGAGATGGACCACCGCATCGGCGAGATCCTGCAGGCGCTCGACGACGAGAAAATCGCGCAGAAGACGATCGTCGTCTTCCTGTCGGACAACGGCCCCGAGCCCGGAACGAAGGCGTCGAAGGCGACGCCGCTACGCGGCAGGAAGTGGAGCTCGCTCGAGGGTGGCACGCGCGTCCCCTGCATCGCGCGCTGGCCGGGAGTCATTCCGAAGGGGCGAACGAGCGACGCGATGGTCGCCGCGATCGATCTCCTGCCGACGCTGACCGCCGCGTGCGGCATCGATGTCGCGAAGATCTCGACCCGCAGCCCGCCGATCGACGGAGTGAACGTCTGGCCGACTTGGATCGGCACGACGGCCGCGGAGCACCCGCGGAAGGACCTCCTCTACTGGCACGGCAGAAACGGCTTCGAGGCCATTCGGGTCGGCGATTGGAAGCTGTTCCTGCAGCGCAAGGCCACGGGCCTCGAGGGCAAGGCGAAGGGCCCCGCGCTCTTCCACCTTGCCGAGGACATCGAAGAGAAGAACGACGTCAGCGCGCGCCACCCTGAGAGGGTCAGGGCGATGCGCGAGCTGGCGGAGAAGCGGCTGGCGGAGATTCGGAGCGGAATCATCCCGCTCGTTGAAGCGCCGCCGCCGCGGTGACGCGATCAGCGTCGCCGCGATTCCTCTTCGAAGCTCGAGTACGGGATCGAGGTCTTCGCCTGTCGAACGCGGATCCAGGGATCGCGCGAGTCCGGCTGCCGCATCTCGTTCTCGAACTCGCGGGCCCTCCACTGCGACACCTCGAAGGCGCTCGACTCGGGCCCGACGAGGATCGTGCCGACGTCGCGACTGGTGATGCCGCCGCGACGACAGATGATGGCGAGCAATCGCTTCGCGTTCGCGCCCGCCTTCTCGCCGTAGTTGATCACGAACCGAACGTAACGACCGCCCCCATTGCGCCGCGGACCGGGTCGTTTCGTCGCTCCGACGCGCGACTGCGCCGCCGGCCGACGGTTCTTCGACGCATGTTCTCCACCCGGCCCGCCTCGGCCCTGCGCTTCGTGCCCAGCGCGCCGGCCTCGATTCTTCGGCGGCGGAGCGGGGGGCTGAACGTCAAGGGGCTCGCAGGCAACCTTCGGCGGACTGTACTGAAGAAGCGTCGCGACAACCTCGACGGCGTCGCGCGACTTGAGCAGGCGTCGAGCGCTCTCGACGAGCTCGTCTGTTCGGCCGTCGCCGGTGTCGATCGCGTCCCAGATTCGACGCCTCTCGTTCTTCGCCAGCGTCTTCCGGACCTTCTTCGCCGTCGGAATCTCGTGCCAGTCGATCGCGACGTCGGCCGCTGCGAGAAGGCGCTCGGCCTGCCACACCCTGTGGCGCGGGCAGAACAGAACGCTGCGCCCCTTCTGCCCCGCCCGTCCCGTGCGCCCGCTTCGATGCGTGTAGACTTCGTGGTTCTTCACCGGCTCCGTGTGAATCACCATCGCGACATCCGGCACGTCGAGTCCGCGAGCCGCAACGTCGGTAGCGACGAGCACCGAGACCTGGCCGTTGCGGAAGTTCTCGAGCGTCCGCGTCCGCTGGTCTTGCTGCAGCTCGCCGCTGAGCGACAAGGTCGAGAATCCTTCCTTCGCGAGCTTCTCGGCCAACTCCGCGGTCTCCGCCCGCGTATTGACGAAGACGAGCGTGCGCTGTCCTTCGTTGAGAAGCAGCAGGTTCACGAGCGCGGGATAGCGGCTTCGCTGGTCGACGACGTAGCCGACATGCTCGATGTCCTCGTTCGCCTCCCCGAGCCGCGTTCCCTCGACGTGAAGCGGGTCGTTCTGGTAGCGCCGCGCGAGCCGCTGGATTCCGACGGGGAAGGTCGCGGACACCAGATGCGTTCGGCGGTCGTCAGGACACGCGTCGAGAATGGCCCCGAGATCCTCCCGAAAGCCCATGTCGAGCATCTGATCCGCCTCGTCCAGAACGAGCTCCCGGACCCCGCCGACATCGAGCTCCCCCGAGCGGATGTGATCGAGCAGGCGACCGGGCGTGCCGACGAGCACACGCGGCCGAAGGGCCAGCTTGCGGCGATCCTGCCACAGACTCGTGCCGCCGGTGACGCTATCGAGCTGCACCCCGTCGACCCCGGCGTAAAGCCAGCCGAGCTCCTTGCGAACCTGAGCGGCCAGCTCTCGCGTCGGGACGATGATGAGCACGCTCGGACCGGATCGCTCCCCTGGGGGCGGCAGAACGAGGCCCGGCGCCATCGCGAGGCCCAGGGCGACGGTCTTTCCCGAGCCTGTCTTGGACGTGATGCGAAGGTCACGCGCCGCATCGGCGGCATCGAGGGCGGCCACCTGCACTTCCGTCAGCTCGGTGAAGCCGCGGTCGAGCATGGCACGCCGCAGCACCTCCGGGATCCGGTCGAACACGTCGGAGACGTCGCGTCGCCCTTCGGCGGCGCTATCGACGAGCTGCGGCGCGCCAGTGGTCGGCGCGTCGGCGGAAGAGGCCTGCGGAGCATCGGTAGCCGCGGAGGATAGGTTCATCGAGTCGCAGAAGAGGGTTGGGCCGATCGAAGCGAAAGGGGGCCGATTCTACGCGCGAAGCCGCCAAGAACCCAAGGAAATGCGCGCCATCTGACTTTGTGCTGACGATTCCGGCGGTCGCTGGCAAGATGCGGGCGTAGAACGACACCGAAAGGCAACGATCCATGAAGCGAACTCGCTCGACCGTGGGGACCGGGCTCCTCGCGCTGCTACTCTGCCTCGCTCCTCACATCGCGGCTCGCGCCGCCCAGCCGAACATCGTGCTCGTCTTCATCGACGACATGGGCTGGGGCGACTTCTCCTGCTTCGGCAACGAGGCTGCCCGGACTCCGAACATCGACCGCATGGCGGGTGAGGGCATGCGCTTCGAGCAGTTCTACGTCAACTCCCCGATCTGTTCTCCATCGCGGACGGCGATCTCCACCGGCCAGTATCCGCAGCGCTGGCGGATCACGTCGTATCTCGCGCACCGCAAGCAGAACGAAGCGCGCGGCATGGCGCAGTGGCTCGATCCGAAGGCGCCGATGCTGGCTCGGTCGCTCCAGCAAGCCGGCTACGCGACGGGCCACTTCGGCAAGTGGCACATGGGCGGCCAGCGCGACGTCGACGAAGCGCCGCCGATCACCGCCTACGGCTTCGACGCGTCGCTTACCAACTTCGAGGGCATGGGGCCGAAGCTGCTGCCGTTGACCCTGAAGCCGGGGCAGAAGAAGCCGGGGCGAATCTGGGGCGACGCCGAACGCCTGG
>CAYMRB010000136.1:0-9112 GCA_964392615.1 uncultured Planctomycetia bacterium
AGTCGGGGTCGGGGTCGGAGGCGGGGTCGGAGGCGGGGTCGGAGGCGGCGTCGGGGTCGGCGTCCGAGTCGCGCGCGTGACAAGCGGGTTGATCGCACGCCCCTCGAGCGGCCTAATAGTGGGAACTACGGTTCATGCCCGGGGCAGTCGAGCAGACCCGGGCTGTTTTGGGGACCTGAACGTATGTCGCGCGTACTGACCGACCTGATCCGTCGGGCGAAGATGAGGGACGAGGACGCGCGTCGTGAGCTGTTCGCGCTCTTCAGTGACAACCAGGCGTTCGGGAAGGCCTTGACCCGCTTCGTTCGTCGCAAGTTCCCGGCGGACCACCCCGGCCGGCGCGGGGCGAACACGGAGGACATCGTGCACAGCGGGCTCGCTTCCGCCCTCGGCAAGATCGAGAAGCTTCGCGGCGATTCCGAGGGCGAGCTGCTCGTGTGGCTGCGCTGGATCTTGGTGGAGAAGATCCGCAAGCACCGTCGCTCGTCGAGTCGGCTCCGCGACGGTGACGTCGACGTCGAGGACGAGGCCCCCAGCGTCGAGGACGTCGTCATCGACGCCGAGCTCCAAGACCTGGTCTTCGCGGCCTGCTCCGAGCTGCCGCTGGCCGAGCGCATCGCCGTCGAGCTGAGGCTGGAGGGGCTGACGACCGCGGAGTGCGCGAAAGTGCTCGACCTCCGTCCCAACACGTTTCTGCAACGGGAGACGCGCGCTCTCAAGAGGCTCCGAGAGTACTTCGAGAGGCGCTTTCCGGAGGACACCGGAGGCGCGACGACCGGCGACGAGACCGAGACCTGATTCCGAGCGTGGAGGGCGCGTATCGTGACCGTGGACCCCGTTGAGCCCGAATCCCAGGATCCCGACCCGTACTCGACGCGAGAGTTCGAAGAGGCCCTCGGCGGCTTCACCGATCGGTTTCCCGACCTCGTCGGGCGATACGAAGTGACGTCGAGGCTGGCGGCAGGTGGCTTCGGCGAGGTGTTCCACGCTCATGACCCGGCGCTCGGGCGCGACGTCGCGATCAAGACCCCGCATCCGTATCTGATCGACACGCGAGAGGATCTCGAGCGATACCTCACCGAGGCGCGCACGGTCGCGAAGATCAAGCACTCGAACATCGTGCCGATCTACGACTACGGCTCGACGGACGACGGACGCTGCTATCTGGTCTCGGAGCTCATCGCGGGGCGAAGCCTCGCCGAGGTGCTGCGGGCGCAGCGAAGCGGCGAGCGGGAACTCGACCCGGTGGGGGCCGCCGAGGTGGTTGGAGCGGTCGCCGAGGCGCTGGCACACGTCCATCGTCTCGGGCTGGTCCATCGAGACGTGAAGCCCGGCAATATCCTCCTCGACGAGAACGGCGTCGCGTTCCTGACCGACTTCGGCATCGCTCTCACCGAAGAGAACCTGGCCGGCCCGCACGTCACAGCCGGCACCGTGGCCTACATGAGCCCCGAGCAGGCGGCGGCCGACGGCGTGGTGGACCGGCGGTCCGACATCTACTGCCTCGGCGTCGTCCTTCACGAGATGCTGAGCGGCGAACCGCCGGTCGAAGCCGCGACGTCGATCCAGACTCTCGCCGCGATTCGCGAGCGCACGCTGCCGCCGCTCGGTGAGGAGATCCCCGCCGAGCTGCGTCGGATCTGCGCGCGCATGGTGGCGCGGAATCCCGACGACCGGTACGAGGATGCGGCTGCGGCCGCGGGCGACTTGCGCCGGTTCGTAGCGAGCGTCAAACGGCGCCATGCGCACGGTCTGCTCGCGGAACGCACGCGTTTGTGGCACGAGGCGCCCGAGCCGAAGCAATTGCCGACGCTTCGCGAGTGGGTGCGCATTCTCTTGGGGACGCGTCGCGCGAGCTGGACGACGGAAGAAGCTCGCATGATGCGGACCGCGACCCGTCGTCGACTCGGCTACGGCGCGGTGTTGCTGTTAGCGATCGTCGTCGGCTCGTTTGGACCCTGGCAGTATTTCGGCGCTCGTCGCTCCCGAGCGCTGCGCGGCGAGCTCCTCAGCGCGATCCCGGCCGACGTCGCCCGGATTCTCCGCGACGCGGCCTCGTACGAGCGCTGGTTCGTGCCGGCGGTTCGCGAGGCGCTCGGGGACGGCGTCCTCTCCGCGCGTGCCGACCTGAACGCACGCCTGGCGCTCGTCGCCTCCGAGGGCATCCAGCCGCACCTCGACGCGCTCGCGACTCACATGATCACCGCGGATCCGGAGACGCTCGATGCGGTCTGCGCCATCCTGCGACCGCATCGACAGGCGTTCCTGGCCCCACTTCTGGCGCGAGCGCGTGATCGCCGCGAGCGCTCGGCGGCCGAACGCTTGCGGGCGTTCGTCGCTCTGCTCCTCCTCTCCCAGGGCACGGGAGACGCTGCGGACGACGCTGAGCGGCTGTCGGACCCCGACGCGAGCACGACGGCGAGACTCCTCGTCCGCGAATCCGCCGAGCTGGCCGGAGCGTGGGCGAAGAGGCTGACGGGCGAGAGGCAGCGCCTGCTTCCGGATCTCGATGACGCGTTTCGCAACGGGGACGAGGTCGAGCGCATAGGCGCCGCGGCCTCCATCGCGGCGTTGAGGCATCCGTCCGAGGAGGACCCTATCTTCGTCGACATCGCGCAGCCGGCTCAACTAGCGGAGCTTTTCGCCGGCGGGCGCGTGTTGAGATACCCGGAGAAGGCGGCCGCGGTGAGGCTGGCGCGCCCAGTGGCGGAGCTCGAGGGCGATCCCGCCGCGGCGAGGGCGCGAGCGAACCGCGTGCTGCAGCTTCTTTTTCAAAAGGGATGTCACGACGCGGCCGCCTGGAGCCCGTTGTGGGGTGAGGAATCTTTCTTCGGCGTCTGCCGCACCCTCATCATCGCCGACTGCGCGATCGCCGGGCTGCCCTTCGCCGACCTCGTCGGTGCGCTGTCCAAGGCGCAGGAGCGCAAGGCGCCCGTCCTCCGCGTGATTCTCCTCGCGTTGGGAGGGTACGAGTTCCAGGAGATCGACGACGAGATCGTGTCGGACGTACTCGGGCTCTACGAGCAGCATCCGGATCCCGGTGTACACTCGGCCGCCGAGTGGCTGCTGCGCACGTGGGGCAGGGAGAAGCAGCTCGAAGAGGCGTTGGATCGGCTCGCGACCGCCCGGTTCGATGGAGCTCGCGGTTGGTTCGTGACGCCGACCACCAAGATGACGATGGTCGTCGTCGACATCAACGAGCCCGCTATGCGAACGGAGCGCCGCGTCGCGTTCTCGACCCGTGAGCTGACGTGGAGAGAGTGGTCGAAGGTGTTGGGCGAAGCGCCACCGCCTGGGGTCGATCCGAGCCTGCCGGTCGATCGCCTCACCGTGCCGCGGGTGTTCTCGTTCTGCTCGGAGCTGTCGCGGCTCGACGGATTCGACGCCGACGACCTGCCCTACGGCGATCCGAAGGACGCGAAACCGCGCGCGAGGTATCTGTCGCGTCGCGGCTACCGAATCGCGACCGAATTCGAGTGGAAAGCGGCGTGCGAGGCAACCGGCTCCCAGACGCTCGCCGTCATGGCTCCGACGGTCTTCGGCGGCTACTCTTGGTACCGGGAGAACTCGGGGGGAGAGTTGCAGGCCGTCGCGACTCGCATGCCGGATCCCGAGGGGTTCTTCGATCGCATGGGAAACGTCTCGGAGTGCGTTCATCAGGTCGATGGCCTCCCCGACGATCCGGTGAGCGAGACGCCGGACAAGCGGCCAATCCAGCAGCAGGACTGGTTCTACAAGGGCGGCAGCATCCATGCGAGCTCCGGTCGGAGGTTCTGTGGCCGCACTGACGTCGCGACGGGCACCGGGTTTCCCGTCATGGGAGTTCGCCTCGTGCGAACCGTGGACAGATGAGCCCGCCGGCGCGCCGACGGCGGACTCCGTGTATCGGGTAGCGGCGCAGGACGGAGTATCTCATGGCTGTCAGCTACACCAGGACCGTCATTCATCGAGCGCGCGGGCAGTGTCCCCCTGACGACCCGACCGACTTCCCGAACGGATCGTGCTGCTTCAAGTGGGATGCATACGACCAAGCGTGGGAGTACGTAGCGGGTTCGAGCACGTGCAAGACGGGCTACACGTGCTGGTCGGGCGCGTTGGTCCAGCTCGTGAAGGAGTTCGACGACGACTACGTTCGGATCACGTGCGAGAAGAACGCGTAGCGGATCGCTGGCCGGAAGGTGGGGGTGCGGCGGGGCTACTCGGCCTCGCCGTACCGCCCGCGCCACTTCGCGATGAACTCGTCGACGAAGCGGTCGAGGTACGACGGAGCGACGGCGGACGCGTGCGGCATCAGGAAGGCATTCGGCAGCGCGCGAAGCGGCGAGTCCGCCGGCAGAGGCTCCTGCTCGAACACGTCGAGGCAGGCCGCGTCGATCATCCCGTCGCGCAGTGCATCGACGAGGGCCGCCTCGTCGATCGCGTTGCCGCGGCCGACGTTGACGACCACCGCGTGCGGCGGCAGCAGCGCGAGGCGTCGCGCGTCGAGGATGCGGTCGGTCTCGGGTGTCCCCGGTAGCGCGGCGACGAGGTAGTCGGTCGTGGGCAGCGCGGCGTCGAGGCCGTCGACCGACACGGCGTGGTCGTCATCGTCGAACCAATCGGGACGATCGGGAACGCGGCGGCCGACGCCCGTCACGCGCACGCCGAACGGCTGCGCGCGGCGGCCGACCCCGCCGCCGCTGTTGCCGACGCCGAGCCCGGTGCCCGCCGCGCCGCGCCGCGGCGCCCCGGGGGGCGCGCGCCCGCGCCGCGGCCAGGGATCCGCGTCGCGCAGCTGCTCGGCGAGACGGAGGCCGCGGCAGTGCGCGAGGAGCATGCCGATGACGGTCTCGGCGATCAGCGGGCCGTGAAAGCTCGAGTTCTCGACGTCGAGCCCTGCGCGCGGCTCGACGCGGAAGTAGTCTCGCCCTGCGGCCGGCGTGACGATCCACTCGAGCTGCGGTGCGCGCTCGAGCCACTCCTCGCGGAACGTCCAGACGATCGCGACGCGACAGTCCGCTAGGCCGTCGAGAAACTCGTCCGCGGTCGTCGCGCGCCGCACGCGACAGCCGGGGAGCTCGCTCTCGACACGCCGAGCGTGCGTCGTGTCGAAGTTCCAGCACGGTACGTCGGGATGGGTCAGCCAGACGAGGATGTTCACGGCACGGAGGCTCCGTCGCCGCCCGTCGGACCTCCGGCGCTCCAGCGCTTTCCGTGCGGGGCGTGCTTGGCGAGGTAGTAGCGGTACTGGTGGTACGACAGGCCCAGGGCGCGTGCTGCTCGCGCTCGGTTGCCCTCGGCGTCCGCCATGGCATCGAGAACCATGCGCCGTTCGAACTCCGCGATGCGCTCCTTGAACGTGCCGCCGCGCGGCGTCTCGTCGCCGGCGTTCAGCGCACCGAGGTCTTCCCGCGCGATCTCATCCGTCTCGCTGCGGTACACCGCGCGCTCGATGATGTTCTTCAGCTCGCGCACGTTGCCGGGAAACGCGTAGCCCTTGAGCGCGCGCAGCGCGCCGGCCGTCAGACGCTTGCCGCGGAATGACGGGATCTCCTCGGCGAAGCGCTGCAGGAACCGCTGCGCGAGCGCGGAGATGTCCTCCGTGCGCTCTCGCAACGGCGGGAGTTGCAAGACCTCGAAAGCGAGGCGGTCGTACAGGTCGGGCAGGAACTCGCCGTGCGCGATTTTCGCCTGCAGGTCGGCGTTGGTCGCGGCGATGATGCGCACGTCGACGTGCCACTCGTCGGTGCCGCCGAGCCGCGTGAATGTGCCGTACTCGACGACGCGCAGGATCTTCTGCTGACACGGCAGCGACAGGAAGCCGATCTCATCGAGAAAGAGCGTGCCGCCGTCGGCCTGCTCGAACTTGCCGGGCACGGTCGCGTCCGCGCCGGTATACGCGCCCTTTTCGTGGCCGAAGAGCTCGCTCTCGAGCAGCGACTCGGGGATGGCGGCGCAGTTGACGACGACGAGCGGGGGCGGGTCGTCGGTCGATCGCACCGTCGCCGCGCGGGCCTCGACGCTCACCGCGTGGATCGCCCGGGCGACGACCTCCTTTCCGGTGCCGCGCTCGCCGAGGATCACGACGGGCCGCGGGATCGCCGCGACGCGCTCGACCGCGCGTACCACGTCGCGCATCGCGGCGGACTCGCCGACGACGAAGGGGCCGAGTCGGTCGGCGCGCAGCAGTCGGTTCTGGTGCGCGAGCTCGCGGTTGCGCTCGATGAGCTCGAGTACGCGCCCGATCTTGGACAGCTGCGTCGATACGCGCGTGCGGAGCTGCTCGCCGCGCACGAGGTAGTCAGCCGCGCCGGCCTGGATCGCGGCCGCGGCCGACTCGACGTCCCCCGCGGCCGCGACCACGACGACCGGCAGTTCCGGCTCGATCTGGCGGACGCGGGCCAGCAGCGCGTCGCCGGAGGTCGCGCCGTCGCCGAGGAAGTAGTCGAGCACGAGCAGGTCCTGCCCGACCGCGAGGTTCTCGAGAAGAGCCGCCGCCGTGTGGACCAGCGTGATCGCGCAGCTCTCACCGGCGACCTCGCGCAGCTCGCGCACCAGCTCGGCCAGGTCCGCGTGCGGGGTTTCGAGGATCAGGATTCGGGTCACCGCGAGCAGTCCGTTGGAAAAGGGGCGTCCCGCTTCCGCGAGCCGCGCCAACCTACCACAGAGTTGAGACTTTTCGTCACATCCGAGACCAAACCTCACGGCGGGGCGCGGCGCCGCAGCCGACGCCGCGGATCGGCCCGGAACGCGGAGGGCGCCGTTGCAATCGAGCGCCGGACCCCGTATCACGGCGGCTCCACACGACCGAGAACCCCCGAGGCGACCGTCATGATCGCGCACACCGTCTATTTCCAGCTGCAGGACTCGTCCGACGAGGCTTGCGACCACCTCGTCGCGGAGTGCGGCAAGTACCTGAAGGAGCACGACGGCGTCGTGTACTTCGGCGCCGGCCGGATCGAGCCGGAGCTCGCCCGCCCTGTCAACGATCGCGAGTTCCACGTCTCCCTCCACGTCGTGTTCCGCGACCGGGCCACACATGACGCGTACCAGGTCGCGTCGGAGCACACGACGTTCATCGAGGAGAACCGCGCGAACTGGGCGGGCGTGCGCGTGTTCGATTCCGTCATCGAAGGGGGGCCCCGTGGCTGAGGGGTTCTGCGCGCGAACCGTGCTTGCATCCGCAGCGCGGATCGATTACAAGACGCGATTCTCGCTAATCCGCGTTCAGGGAGCCTTACGATGAGTCGGGTCTGCCAAATCACCGGAAAGAAGACGACTACCGGCAAGAAGTACGCCCGGCGCGGTCTCGCGAAGGCCAAGGGCGGTGTCGGTAAGAAAACGACCGGAATCACGAAGCGCCAGTTCAAGGTCAACCTGCAGTGGAAGACCATCTGGATTCCGGAGCTCGGCCGTTCGGTCCGCGTCCGCCTGTCGGCTCGCGCGCTGCGCACGCTGACGAAGAACGGCGCGTACAAGACGCTGCGCGACGCCGGCATCATCAAGGCCCCACGGGCCAAGAAGAAGCGAAAGAAGAGCTGAGGCGGTCCGGCCGACCGATCGGTCGAACCCGGCAAATCCGGCCCCTTCCGGAGAGCCTGCCCAGCGGGCTGTCACGTCCCCCGCCCGTCGCTGAGGAGCTCCAATATGCGCTGTGCGTCTCCGTCTGCCCGCTTTTCCCCGTTGCACGTCGCGCGGCTCGCGGCTGTGTGCGTCGCGCCGCTCGTCGCTGGCTGTATCCCGATGGTGCCGTTTCAGCGCGATGACGAGGTCGTCACGCGCGTCGGCGTCGAGGAAGCGCAGAAGTAGCTCCGCGAGGTGCTGTATCGCGCCGTCGAGCCGCAGATCAGCGCGGTCGAGTTCTCGCAGACCGACGGCACCGTCAAGATGACCTACGCGCAGCCGATCCTCGGCCCGTACGGCATCCAGGTCGGCCAGAACGTCCAGTCCGTGCCGATCGCCTTCGCGCGCATCGCGAAGATCGAGGTCTACGAGAACGCCAAGGTGTTCGTGTACGGTCCGGGCGGCCACCTCGAGAGACAGATCCTGTTCGGCACCATCGACGACGCGAAGCTCTTCGCGCAGCTGGTGATGTCGTTCAAGGCCACCCGATAGTCGTTCGCCAGTCGACTCGAGGGGAAAACGCAACAGGCCCGATCAGGACAACGGTTCTGATCGGGCCTGTTGCGTTGCGGACGCGCCGCGTGAGCCGCTCAGCGCAGTTCCGAGTCGTAGGGCAGCAGGGCCATCTGGCGAGCGCGCTTGATCGCCTTGGCGGCGTGGCGCTGCTGCATCGCGTTCAGACGCGTGCGCTGACGCGCGAGCATCTTGCCGTTGGCGCTGACGAGACGGCGAAGATCGTCGACGTTCTTGTAATCGATGTAAATCTTGCCGTTCTTCATCTTCGTTCCGACTTTCGAAGATGAGTAGAACCTGGTGTACCGGGCCATGTCGTGCTCCTGAATGGCGGGGTGCCCCCCGGCCACTGTGGGATTCGGGGGTCGTTGGTTCGAACCGGAGCCCGACAGTTTAGCGTCCAGGCGCCGCCTGTAAACCCGCGATTTGCTGGATTTCGCGGCTTTTTCAGCGCGCGCAGGTGCCGCCGCCACCGGGTCTTAGGGGCGATCTCGCCCGCTTCGGTGGCCACATTCCCGGAAGTGTTGTAGCTTGCTTAGGCCGGTAAGGGCCGGTCCTGGGGTCTCGCATGGTTGGGTGGAATAACGGAGGCGGTTCCATGCGTCGCGTCTCGGAGTACAAGGAGGGGTTCACCCTCCTCGAGGTCTCGTTCGGACTCGCGCTGCTGAGTCTGATCTCCGTCAGCGTGATGGCGACGATCGTCACGTGCACGCGGTCGCAGAACTACCTGCGTGAGCACGACAGCGCCAGGGAGGCGGTACGCGGCAAGCTGGAGGAAGTGATCGCGTGGAGCGATTTCTCGAACCTGACGGCGCGATTCGACGGGCAGACCTTCGCGGCGGACTCGCTGACGGGGCCGGCCGGCGCGGACGATCCGCCCGGCCGCGTGACCGTCACGGGGCTGCGCACGGATCTGGCGCGGGTCGACGTCCGCGTCGAGTGGCAGAGCCCGGAGGTCGGCAACCACTTCTTCGAACTCTCGACATACGTCGCCAAC
>CAYMRB010000136.1:9122-21196 GCA_964392615.1 uncultured Planctomycetia bacterium
TCGGGCCAAAGGTTATTGCCAGGGCCCTCGTCGGGCGGTTTTGGGGGGCGGGCTTAACAGCTAACAACGAACGACTCGGGCTGGACGGAGGCGATCGATGCGAACGACGGCGCGAGCGAGCGGGTCACGGGGATGCGGTGGCCGGACTCCGGTCCGGCAGAGTTGCGAGGGCGTCGGCTTGATCGAGGTGGCGATCGCCGTGGCGCTCTTCTCGGTCGTGACGCTTGTCGTGTGGAACATCGTCGGTCGCACCGGGCGCGCGGTGCGCACCGGCTTCACGGCGGCCGAGATCGACACGACGCTGCGCCGTGCGGTCGACAGGGTCCAGGAGGACTTGCGAGTGTCCGGTTCCGCCGGCGACGGAACCGATCACGTCAGCTCGCACCCGATCACCAGCCTGACGAGCGCCGCGGCGATCACGTTTCGCAAGCGGACCGGCGTCGAGGACACCGAGTGGGGTGCGCCGATCACGTACGGCCTCGGGACCTCGCTGGGCGAGGTTGCCGACAACGGCGTCGACGATGATGGCGACGGTGTCGTGGACGAGCGCACGCTGGTGCGTTCGCAGGGCACGGAGGCGATCGTCATCGCCGACAACCTGACCGCGGCAGTCTTCACTCGGCCGCGCGGCGAGTATCGAGTCGACATTCGATTCACGGTCGCGCGCTTCGTCCCGGACGACAACGCGCTCGCCAGTCGAACGGTCAACAGCACGGTCGCATTGAGGAACAAGCCATGACGGATCGTGACACCAGCAGTCCGTTGAAGAAGGGCTCCGAGCGCGCGAAGGGCACCGTCCTTCTCACCGTCATCTCGGTGATCGTCATCACGGTCGTGTTTTCCGGCGCGCTGATGTCGATCGTCGTGTCGAGCACACGCGCGTCGACCGAGGGCGGTCAGGTCGCGCGATGCGACTACATCGCCAACGCCGCGCTGCAGGACGCATTCTGGGAAGTGTTGTCGCAGACCGATCCGACCGGCAACGGTATCGGGGCGATGGGCATCGTCGTGCCGGTCGCATTCCGGAACTCCGCCGGGGACTTCGTCGGCGAGTACCGTACGATCATCAAGGACGTCGGGGGCACGCACGTGATTCTCGCAGAGGCGGCCGTGCCGACCTTCGCGAGCCCCGAAGCGACGCGGACGCTCGAGACCGTCATCGCGGCGACGCCGACGTTTCTGCTCGCTCCGCGACCGGGAGCGATCAGTATGGCCGGGCCTCTGCATCCGGACAACACGTCCGCGACGCTCTTTCCGCACGCCGCGGGCAATGCGTCGATCGTGATCGACGGAGGCGCGTATCCCGCGATCAATCTGTCGAATCGCGGCGCGTACGAGACGATGATGGACGCGTTCGGCGAGTTGATCACCGGCGAGAACGAGTTCGACGGAACCGAGCTTACAGGAACTGCCGGCACGCCCTACGACTACGTCGATCCCTTCGGCATCGTCACGGAGCTCGAGCTCGCCGTCGGGTACCAGGAAGACGATTTCCTGACGAGCACGGTGCTCAACGACTATCGCAACGCGCTGCGCGCATCCGTGTTGGGGCTGGCCGACAACGCGGTCGTCAACGGCGAAGTGCAGGCCGGTTTCAACGTCATCGACTCGAGCGTCACGGCGTCGTCGGCGCAGTGGGGCACGGAGGAGAGTCCGCAGGTCACGGTGATCGAGGCGGGGCAGGTCGGCGCGGACAGCGTCTTCACGACGAGTGGCCAGACGATCACGGGCCACGGAACGTTGATCATCAAGGACACGCTGCGTCCGCGTCACAATCTGAACCTCAATTGGACCGGCGACGTGTTCGTCGTCGGCATGGACGGCACCGGAGACGACCTCCTGTACCTGTTCGGCTCGAACGTGCAGATCGACGGCAATATGATCCTGCTGTCGGATGACAACACCGAGGCGTCGCTCGAGCTCGCGAACTCCTCCGGCACGGGATCGCGCCCGTCGTCGATGACGGTCAACGGCGCGGTGCTGGCGCTCGCGGAAGCGCAGTCGCACGAGGCCGAGTTCGAGGTCGAGGGCGATTCGTCGCTCACGGTCAACGGTCTCATGGGGCTGTTCGGGTCGCGTATCGAGATCGAGGCGTCGGGCAGCGGGAGCTCGTTCGACGTCAACGGCACGCTGTCGGTCGGTATGGCGCAGGACGTCGACAACAGCGTCGTGCGCCGTGACGACTTCGAGCTCGAAATGCGCGGCAGCGTCGACTTCACCTACGACGAGGCGCTCGTCGCCGCCGCGGTCGAGGGCCTCAGCGATCTCGAGACGCAATACGATCTCAGCAGTGTCGGAACGCAGAAATGGGAGGTCTGCCTCGGCGGAACCGTCGGGGACGCCGACGCGAGCGGCACGATCCAGGAGCTGATCGACGCGCACGGGGCGGACTACGACTACGGGCTCGACCTGAGCGGTACGTGATCGGCGCTGCGCCCGGAGCCGTCAGAACTCGGCAGGCAGCCGCAGGATTTCGTCGAGGCCACGATCGCCCGACTCGAGCACGAGGGCGGGCGGCTCGTCGGTCGTGACGAGAGCGTACTTCAGCGAGAGCGGCAGGCTCGATACGCGCGACGGCGAACAGCGACAGAGCAGCAGCGCGATGCGGCGTTCCGTGCGCGTCATGTACAGAAACGGCCCCATCGGTACGACGCCGTCCTCGTACGTGCCGGCGACGACGACGTTCGGGGCGTCGTCGACCGAGGTCTCGACGGCGTGGCGGCGTCCGGCGAGAGGAGCCCCGTGCGCTTCGCGCGCGGCCTTTTCCAGGCTGGCGGAAACGAAGAGGGTGCGCACACCGAGGGGCGGAGTCGAGAGAACCTCCGCCGCGGCGACCCAGCCGGCGCTGTCCAGAGTCCAGCGGACCGCACGGCGTTCGGGCTCGGGGCTGTCAGTTCGTCGCGTACGGGAGTCCGCGCCGCGAGGGGGACGCGGCGGGTAGCTCCACGAGAACGTCAGCTGGCGGTGCTCGTGCCCCGCGAGTCGCACTGTGGACTCCCACAGGTGCACGTCCGGCTGCCGGGCGGCGTCGGTCGCGGGGTGGTCGGGGCCAGGGACGGTGTCGATCCCCGGGAGCGCCGCGTCGAGCTCCTGCACGAACAGCGGCGCCAGCGCGATGACCGCGTTGTCGCGAGCGTGTCCGAGCGGTGTGTAAATGTGCGCAGTGTCGAGACGGATGGTCGCCAGCTCGTACGCGCGGAGACGCAGCAAGGCGGTGTCGATCCAGCGGAGCTCGAGGGCGAACCGCTTGCGGCCTCCCGGCGCCAGGCTGAATCCGCCACGGACACCGAAGGGTGGCTTCCCGCCGTGCGCCTCGCGGTCGGCCTCTGAGTCGAGGTAGACGACCGATCCGTTCGGCTCGACATGCGGGATCTCGAGAGCGACGCGGTCGCGGAGGGAGCTTCCGACGGTCGCCTCGAAGCGCGTTCCCTCGATTGGCCTCACCAGCAGGTGAGGCGGATGTCCTGCCGGGCGTAGAGCGCAGAGATACGAGCTGCCGCTCGCACCGAGCGCGTCCCCCCATACGCGCCGTGACCGCGACAACGTCGGCTCGTCCGACGAGCGGCGGCCCCAGCCTTGCTCGAGGACGCCCAGCGTGGGGTTGCCGTTGAAGACGATCGGAAGCCCTACGGCGCCGACCTGCAGCTTCTCGCTCGAGGTGTTGACCAGCTCGAGGCGCCAGATCAGCGCTTCTCCGCGCAGGGTCCACCGCTGTCGGAGGGTCAGATCACGAATGCCATCGGCGCGCTTCGAGGCGCCCGCGTAGGTCACGACGAGAGAGCGTCGGTCGCGCGCTACCGTGCGGACGTCCGCCGAGCGGCTCGTGTGTCCGCAATACCAGCTGTCCGACGGCTTTCGTCGCGACAGCACGAAGGCGTCGCCCGTCCAGCTCCGCCCGCAGCCGCGTCGCTCGACGCGCCGGTTCCGCTCGTTGCCGAGGAAGTTGGCGCCGACCGGATCGTCCTTGCGATGGAGCCCCGTGAGCGTGCCGGTCGATGGATCCATGCCGAGCACGAACGCGTCGTTGCTCAACCGCAGGCCGCCACTCTCCTCGCCATCCTTGCCGGAGCGCTGCGGGACCGAGCCATCGGCCGCGGGCGACGGGGCGGGGCTCGTTTGAGCGGGCGCGCGAGCGACCGTGGCGAGAACGACGCCGCTGGCCAAGAGGAGCGGCATCAGCGTGTGAGGCGGGGTCGTGGCGATCACCTTGCTCGTTCTCCGCGATGTGCGTCGAGGCCAGAGGTCGTCATCGTAGGTGCCGAGCGCGCAGCCGACAACTTCCGCGGCCTGTTTCCCCTGGACCGCCTCGCGTGCGCCGCTACGATCGGGGCGATCGTCTCGGTGCGGTCGTTCCAATGCTTCGTGAGACTTGACCTGATGCCGCTCTGCATGCCGTTCTGCAAATCGATCGCGGGCGTCTTCGGACGCGCGTCGGTGTGGCTGGCGTCGTTGTCCCTCGCCGTGGTTGCCGGGTGGCTCGGACCGCAGCTGAGCGAGCAATACGACCCCGTCACCGACACGTACCTCGTCGAGCTCGGCCCGCTGGATATTCCGGGCAGCCTGTTCGGCAGGATCCACATGCTCGCGAGGATCTCCGGCGAGTTTCCGCCGCAGCTTCCCACGAAGGAGGTTCAAGTCCGCTTCGTCCATGAGAGCTTCCGCTCCGTGACGTTCGAGGCGGATGGGGAGACACTCCGCTTCCCTCGTGCCATGTTTCAGGAGTACGGCATCGCGGTCGATGCCAAGCGATTCGTCCAGCTCGCCACCGCGCGGTACCTGCAAGTGCGGTTCGAGCGCGACGACATCGAGCTGCTCTCCGACGACGGAGCCTTCGCGTTCACGAGCGAGCAGCTGGCGCACATGCGCGAGTTCGGCGTGCGCATCCGTCTGCTCGAGACCGAAGCCGCCGATTCCGTCACGCCGGAGCCGGCCGCCTTGCCAGAAGACACGGCGGCGACGAAGACGGTGCGCATTCGCGAGATCCAGGGGCGCGGCCACCGCTCGCCTCTCGTCGGGCGCGACGTGCGTGGCGTCGCGGGTGTCGTGACTCGAGTCGGCCGGCGGGAGTTCTGGATGCAGGCGCCGACGAACGACCGCGACCCGGCGACGTCGGAAGGCCTCATGGTGTTCACCGGCTCTTCGCCGCAGGTCGCGGTGGGGGACTCGGTCGTCGTCGACGGCCGCGTGAAGGAGTTCTATCCGGGTGGCGAAGACACCGGCAATCTGTCGACAACGGAGCTCGTCGAGCCGCGTATCGACGTGCGTGGTCGCAACGCCCCGCTGCCGCCGGCTGTCGAGGTCGGAACGCGTGGGCGGAAACCACCGGGCCGTGTGATCACGGACGACGCCGTCGACGGGAATGTCGAGCGCAGCGTCTTCGATCCCGAGGCGGACGGCATCGACTTCTGGGAGAGCCTCGAAGGCATGCGCGTGCGTGTGCGCGACGCCGTCGTCGTCGGGCCCACGGATCGCTACGGAAACGTGTGGGTGCTGCCGGAGGCGGGCGCAGCGGTCGAAGCGCGAACCGCGCGCGGTGGAGCCTTGCTGCTCCCGAACGACCCGAATCCCGAACGGTTGCGCGTCGCGGTCGGAAAGAGCGTGAAGGCCAAGGTGGGAGATCGAATTGCGGTAGTCGAGGGAGTGCTCGACTACGGCCATGGCAACTTTCGACTGCTCGTCGGTCCGGGCGGCTCGAGCTCGCGCGCTCGAGTACGGGTCGAGTCGGGTGGGCTTGTTCCCGAGCACACCGCGTTGGTCGGCGACGACCGGCACCTCACCGTGGCGACGTTCAACGTTCTCAACCTCTCCGCCGTCAGCGGTGAACGGATCGATCGCATCGCGAAGCAGATCGCGGTCGCGATGCGCGGACCGGACATCGTCGCTCTGCAGGAGATTCAGGACGACAACGGCCCGCGAAACGATGAGCTTGTCGGCGCCGACCGAACGCTCGGCGGCTTGGCGAGCGCCGTCGAACGCGCGGGCGGCCCGAAGTACGAATGGCAGCAGGTCGATCCGAGCGACGATGCCGACGGTGGGCAGCCCGGCGGCAATATCCGCGTCGCGTTCCTGTTGCGCCCCGATCGCGTCGCGTTCGCCGCGCGCGACGCGACGACAACCGGTCGGGCCAATCCGATGCGTTTCGGAGTCGACAGCGAGGCGTTTAGGGGGAGCCGCAAGCCGTTGGTCGGCGAGTTCGAGTTCGCGGGCAGCACGTTCGTCCTGATCAACCTCCACCTCGCGTCGAAGTACGGCAGCCCGCCGACTTTCGGGCGGCGTCAGCCGGCGACGGATGCCGGCGCCGCCAAGCGCGAGGCCCAGGCTGCCCTGGTCAGGGCTCATGTCGATCGCGTCGTGTCGGAGCGCCCCGACGCGCAGGTTGTCGTGCTGGGCGACCTCAACGAGTTCGATTTCCGGCCCACGCGCCGATTGCTCGAAGGCGATAATGGCGACCTGGTCGACGTAGTCGCTCGATTACCGCTCGCGGAGCGCTACACGTACGTCTTCGAGGGCAACTCCCAGGTGCTCGATCACGTACTCGTGCCGAGCCGGCTGGCACCGTTCACGAGCACCGACGTCGTCCATGTCAACAGCGAGTTTCCCGACGCGGCAAGCGACCACGACCCGATCGTCGTACGCATCCGCGTCGAGCCGAGCGCGCCGCGGCAGTAGGGTGAGATCGACGTTCGATGCGGCTGCCACTTATCGGACTCTCTGCAGTGAGCGGTTATCGGTCACGTTGCGCGCCTTGAAGACTCGGGGTCAGGTTTGTACGTTTGAGTGGGTCGCTTGCGGAGTCTCTTCGCAGGCGGAGGACTACCCCGCATCGGCCTGTTTTCGACATCATGGAAATCGCTAGAGAAGCGGGAGAGCGTACGCTGACGCACCGCGTCGACGAGCTCCGAATCGCCGCAGGTCGGCCGCTGCCCTTGGGCGCGACGCCTGATGATCGCGGCATCAACTTTGCTGTCGTCTCCGGACACGCAGACTCGGTGACGCTCGTGCTGTTCGAGTCGGGCGAGCAACGACCGTTCGCGGAGCTCGAGCTCGATCCGACGCTGAATCGAACCGGCCGCATCTGGCACGTGTTCGTCGAGGGTGTGCGTCCTCCCACGCGCTACGCGTATCGCGTCCAGGGCGATCCGAGCGACGAGCCGATCGACGACTTGCCGGCCGACGTGGCATCGGATGTCGCGACGTCGAGTCGTCCCATTCCCAGTTTTCCGCCTCCGACGACGGTCGGACATGGCATCGACCCGCATGCGCTGCTCCTCGATCCGTACGCGCACGCGATCGGCGGCTCTCCGGAGTGGGGCGGTCAGCTCGTATGCTCCGGCCAGCTCGTCGGCGTGGACGAAGAGTACGCGCCGCGCTCTCTCGTCGTCGAGAGTACGTTCGATTGGAGCGGTGAGCAGCGTTCGTCGCGATCGATGGCCGAAACGCTGATCTACGAGCTCCACGTGCGCGGGTACACGCGCCACGGTTCGTCGGGAGTCACTCTTCCGGGGACGTACACCGGCCTCACGGAGAAGATCCCGCATCTGAAGGAGCTCGGTGTCACCGCGGTGGAGCTCATGCCGGTGCACGAGTTCAACGAGCGGGAGAACTCGCGCCGGCATCCGGATACCGGGCGCCCGCTTCTGAACTACTGGGGCTACAGCTCGGTCGGCTACTTCGCGCCGAAGGCATCGTACGCCTCGCGCAGCCGCGGAGGCGCGCAGGTCGACGAGTTCAAGGCGATGGTGAAGAGCTTCCACGACGCAGGGATCGAGGTGATCCTCGACGTCGTGTACAACCACACGGGCGAGGGGAACGGTCACGGGCCGACGCTGTCGTTCAAGGGGCTCGACAACGCGACCTACTACATTCTCGATCCCCACACCCGCGAGTATCACAATTACTCCGGGTGCGGCAATACGGTGAACAGCAACCACCCGGTCGTTCAGGATCTGATCCTGGCGAGCTTGCGGTACTGGGCATCCGAGATGCACGTCGATGGCTTCCGGTTCGACCTCGCGTCGATCTTCTGCCGTGGACAGGACGGCGCGGTGCTGCGGGGACCACCGATCATCGCGCGTATCGCCGCCGATCCGATGTTGTCCGGGACGAAGCTCATCGCCGAGGCCTGGGATTCCGCGGGCCTGTACCAGGTCGGCGATTTCCCGCACTACGGCCGGTTCGCCGAGTGGAACGGCAAGTTCCGGGACGACGTCCGCAAGTTCGTCAAGGGAGACGCGGGCATGGTGGAGGTGCTCGCCTCTCGCATGCTCGGAAGCCCGGACCTCTACGAGGCCGCCGGTCGACCTCCCACCGACAGCGTCAACTTCATAGCCGCGCACGACGGCTTCACGCTCCTCGACCTCGTCAGCTACGACCACAAACACAATCTGTCGAACGGCGAGGACGGCCGGGACGGCTGCGACGCGAACTACAGCTGGAACTGCGGGCACGAAGGGCCGAGCAGCGACCCGGCGATCGTCGCGTTGCGCTTGCGGCAGATGAAGAACTTCATCACGCTGCTACTCCTGTCGCACGGCACGCCGATGATGCTCGGTGGCGACGAGCTCGGGCGGACCCAGAGCGGCAACAACAACCCGTATTGCCACGACGACGAAACGACGTGGGTCGACTGGGGCGCTTCGTCGATGCAGACGGAGCTCATTCGCTACTACAAGGCGCTGATCGCCCTGCGGCAGTCGACGACGGTCTTCCGGCCGTCGCGTTTCTCACGCGACGAGCGCGGAGATCTGAACGGTGTTCGCTGGCACGGTGTGAGATACGGCCATCCGGACTGGTCGTACGAGTCCCGATCGCTGGCCGCCGAGTACCGCGACCCGCGCGGTCTGGAGCACTTCTTCTTCGTCGCGAACGCGCACTGCGACTCGCTGTCGTTCGAGCTGCCCCGCCTCGACGGGCCGCGTCGTTGGTGGCGGATCCTCGACACCTCGCTGCCGTGGCCGCGCGACATCAGCGCTCCGGGACAGGAAGCCGCCATCTTCGATCGCACGCGGTACCGGGCGGCGGCTCGCAGCAGCGTGTTGCTGGTAGCGCGGTAGGCGACGCGGTCGGCCGCACCTGTCCTCTCCGTCCCCGCTCCCACTCCCGAACAACCGCCTTTCGTGGCAGATTGGCACGGGACCCGCATCTCGTCGTCATGGTACTCTGGCTTGGGGAATCCCATGCCGGTCTGAGCCTCCATGAACAAGGGACGTACATCTGTTCTCGTCGCGGCCGCGTTGTGCGCGGCGCTCGCGATCCGCGCCATGCACGGTCAAGATGCGCCGCCATCGCGTGCGTCGCTGCCGATGGCCGGACTCGAGGTCGACCACAAGGTGCCGACACTCGAGCAGGTCGTCGGCTTCGAGTTCGGCACGGACCTGTCGACGCACACCGAGATCGAGCAGTACCTTCGCGCGTTGGCCGAGGCCGCGTCGTTCCGTGCGCGGCTCGTGCGCTACGGCGAGACGTGGACCGGTCGGGGTCTGCACTATCTCGTGATCTCGTCGCCGTCGAACATCGACCGGCTCGAGGAGATCCGCGCCGCGAACCTTCGCCTGTGCGATCCGCGTCGTCTGTCGGAATCGCAGGCGAACGAGCTCGTCGCGACGACGCCGGCCATCGTGTGGTTCGGCTGCACGATTCACGGCAACGAGACGTCGGGATCGGAAGCGGCATTGGTGACCGCGTACCACCTGCTCGCGGACGGCGGAGAGACGACCCGGGCGCTTCTGAACGATGTCGTCGTCATCATAGATACGCTGCAGAACCCAGATGGGCGCGATCGGTTCGTGCACTCGTTCCGCGAGGCGCGCGGGCTGTTTCCAGACGCCGAACCACTCGGCCGCGAGCACGGAGGCCGCTGGGCAAGCGGTCGTCTGAACCACTACCTGTTCGACATGAACCGGGATTGGTTCCTGCATAGCCAGAAGGAGACCCGCGCGCGCGTGGCGGCGTACTTGCGCTGGCGACCGCACGTCTTCGTCGACGTGCACGAGATGGGACGCGACCAGAGCTACTTCTTCCCGCCGCCGACCGATCCGATCAATCCGATGATCCTCGAGACGCAGCGCGACTGGTTCCTGCGTTTCGGAAAGCACCAGGCCGCTCGCTTCGATGAGCACGGCTTCGCCTACACGACGCGCGAGCTGTTCGATGCGTTCTATCCGGGCTACGGCGAGAGCTGGCCGACGCTGTCGGGCGCGATCGGCATGCTCTGGGAGCAGGCCGGCGTGCGCGGCCTGGTCGTGCGACGGTCCGACGAGCTCCGGCTGACGTATCGCGATGCCGTGCTGCACCATTACGTCAGCGCGCTCGCGACCGTGGAGACGGCCTCGCGCGAGCGACGGCGACTCGTCGCGGATTTCGTGTCGGTCGCGCGGCAATCGGTCGCGCTCGCCGGCGCGGGCGATGTGTCGGACTACTTCCTGCTCGCCGGAGAGGCGCCCGCGCGCACGCTCGATCTGGTGCGCCTCCTCGCGCGGAACGGCATCGACGTCGCCCGCGTCACGAAGGCGCTGCGCGTGACGGCGCGCGATGTCGCCACGGACGTCGTCTCCGAGCGCGACGTGCCGATCGGGAGCTACCACGTGTCGCTCGCACAGCCGTCGAGTCGACTTGCGCGAACGCTGCTCGATCGCCACACCGACATGGGCGAAGCGTTCGTTCGCCGGCAGCTCGAGCGGCGCCGACGGCGCGTTCGCGACGAGATCTACGATGTCACCTCATGGTCGCTGCCGTTCGCGTTTGCCGTCGACTGCCTCGCGACGGTGGGGCCGGTCGACGTCGAGAGCGACGCGCTGCGCAGCGAGGGTCTCGCGACAGCCGTCCCCCCGGGGACAGGCGTCGGCGGTAGCGGGGCTGCGAAGGTCGCGTACCTCGTGCCGGGGCGCTCCGAAAATCTTCACGCAGCGCTCAGTGAGTGGCTCCGCGCCGACTTGCGCGTGCACGTCACCGCGGAGCCGATGACGGTGGGAGGAGTCGAGCTCGGCCGCGGCTCTCTCGTTCTCAAGGTCGCCGAGAACCCCGACTCTCTTCACGAGCGCGTGCAGAAGGCCGCGCGACGTCACGCGCTGGCGGTCCGCGCGACCGACACGGGGTTCGTCGATGCCGGCGCCCACCTCGGAGGTCCCCACGTGCGCTGGGTGCGGCCGCCGCGCATCGCGATGCTCTTTGGACGTCCGCTCAGCACGTCAGCGGGCCATACGTGGTTTCTGTTCGACCGACGGCTCGCGTATCCGGTGACGAGGATCTCGCCACGGTCGCTCGGCGCGCTCGAGTGGTCGCGCTGGGACGTGTTGATCTTCCCGCACGGCAGGTACGACCGCATCGCCAGTCTCGACTCTGCCACACGCCAGCGCTTGCAGGCGTGGATTCGCGAGGGCGGCACGCTCGTCCTGGTCGAGGGAGCCGCGGAGTGGGCGAGCCAAAAAGACGTCGGCCTGCTCGCCGCGCGTCCGGCGAAGCGCGAGGTCAAGCCGGCGGCCGAGTCCGGCCCGACGAATCCGCCGAGCCCTGTTGTCGAGAAGGCTGCATCGCCGCCGCCGGCATCGACCAAGGCGACGAAGGCAGTGGAAGCGACGCAGAAGAGGACCGAGAAGCCACCGGCCGTGCCGGGAGCCTTCCTGCGCGCGACGGTCTACCCGCAGCACTTCGTCGCGTGGGGGCTGCCCGAGTCGATCGACGCCTTCTTCGACAGCAACCTGCTATTCACGCCGCTCTCGCCCCTCGACGGCCGCGCGCTCGTGCGCGTCGCGACCGAACCCGACCGCGTGCTCGCGAGCGGATTCTGCTGGCCGGAGACGCTCGAGATGCTGCCGGGCCGAGCGCTCGTTCTCTACCGTCCACTCGGCAAGGGCCACATCGTCGCGTTCGCGGACGATCCGAACTTCCGGGCCATGTACCCGCGACTCCAGCGGTTGTTCTTCAACGCGGTGATGTTCGGGCCGGGGAGTTGACCGCCCGAATCCGTCGGGCGTGACGAGATGGTGCGGGCTTGCGCCGGCGGCGCGGATTGCGGAGACTTCGAGTTCGAGGTCGGCGCCGACTCCGACTCCGACTCCGACTCCGAGTTCGACACC
>CAYMRB010000137.1:0-21186 GCA_964392615.1 uncultured Planctomycetia bacterium
CGTGCCGGTCGCTGAACGTCGATCGCCCGGTGCTCCGAGGTTGAGGCCGAGCTGTCGAATCCGCCCGGGCGAGCGCTTGTACGCGGTGTAGCTCCACTTCTCGTTCTGCGGCATGTGGACGAGCGCGAGCGACGTGAAGATCGAGTACGAGCAGATACACCCGGTCGCGTAGTTTGGCGCGTTCAGTACGCCGTTCGCCGGGATCAGGCTGTTGCGGCAACCCGACCGGAAGCCGAGAAGGCGGCTCGTGCCACCGCCGACGAGATCGTGGAAACCGGCGTTCGCCGCGCGGAACGTCAGCAGATGCTCGCTCGCGATCGCGTAGTTGCAGTGGTGTCCGACCTTCGTGAACTCCCACGGTACGCGGTGCCCCGTGAGTGGGTGCGCCACCGTGTGATCGGCGCCGGTCTTCAGATCGTACGACCATCCCGGGCCGCGTTGATCGATCACGCGGTCGTGCCACAGGATCACCTTGTGGACGAGGTTCTCCGGGTGGCCGCCGAAGGCCGTCGCGGTCTTCTTTCTGCGCCAGAGCTCGTAACCGTCCGAGCCGTGCAGCGCGAGGATCTCGTCCGAGTTCGACGCGATCACGACGTCGAAGTCCTCCGAGAAGGACAACCAGTTCGCGACCATGTCGATCTCGATAGACCACTTTTCGTCTCCGGTCTCGACGTCGAGAGCCGTCATGAGCTTCGCGCTCGTTGCCTTCGGCACCTTGTTGCCGCGCCGCTTGTCGCGGTACAGCTTCTCGATGTCCGCATCGAAGCAGAAGACCCGGCCGCGGCCGATCGCCACGTACGGGAATCCGTGCTGCGCCTTGCGCCGCCAGCGTACCGCGCCGCTGCGGCGGTCCATCGCGATGAGCTCGAACGGCAGGCGCTGCTTGTTCGCGTCCGGGGCCTGGGGCTCGAGAACCGCGGCGATCAGGAGGTCGCCGTAGCTGCGCACGCGGCCCCATTCCGTGTCTGGAGACGGCAGCGCGAGCTCTGCAGTCTGCGTTCCGGTGCGCGGATCGAGCACGAGGCAACGCTCGGGGTACGCGAGGTACAGCGCGTCTTCGTCGACGAGGAAATGGTAGCCCGCCGGCGGTGTCCCGAAGATCGGGTTGCCCATGCGGTCGCCGCTGACGCTCGTCAGGTCCGTATTTCGAGCCGGACTGCCGCCGCCGTCGCGGATCTTCGTAGACCAGAACACTCGTCCCGTGTAGACGTCGACTGCCGTCAGCTTGCCGGGGCCTTGGATGAACATTCGCCCGCCGACGATCGCCGTGCTCGGCGGCCAGTTGTGACGGTTGTAGAACAGCTCGTCGGCGCCGGAGGGGCCGCCGAACCACAGCACGCCGAGGGGCGCGCGAACGAGGCGGTCGCGCGACATCAGCGTATTGCCTTCGTTGCCGTACTCGCGAGCCCAGTCTGACGAACCGGGCAGCGCGCCGTCGCGGTGCAGCTCGACGAGACCGCGACCCGGCGTCATGCGCGCGTCGGCGTGCTCGCCGCGGTCGTGCCACGCCAAAACCGCGGCCTGCTCGCGATCCGAGACCGGTAGTCGGGCGACACCGCCGTACGGCCGGAGGAGACGAAAGACCGCTTCGACGATCTCACCATGCCTGTCGTCGGTCCACAGGGCGTCGGCCGACTCGGCCGTGACTAGATTCGCGATGTACGGCGGCAGCTGTGATAGCGCGACTCGCTCCCGCACGACGACGCGATCGCCGTAGAGCCCCATCTCGTCGAGCCGCCGGCGCATCGAGTCGGCCCTCTGCGCGTCGTGTTCGAGGACGATGACGCGCATCGCCGTGTCCTGCAGCAGCGCGCCGAGGAGCCCGCCGGAACCGCTGCCGAGCAAGACGCAGTAGCCTTCCGTATCGCGGTGAGCGCGTGTCACGCTCGCGAAGCGATTCTCGTCGTTCGTCAGGCTGCGGCTTCCAGCGTCCGGCTTCTTCGTGGGAGGCGGGCGGCGATCGATCGTGCGCGGCGGCGTGCCCGTGGCAGCGCCGAAGCACGAGATGTCGCCCTGACGCGTGACGACGAGGAGATGCCCGGAAGCCGCGACGAGACTGGCGGGATCGCCGTCGATCGTGGCGCTCCAGCCCAGCGCGGGGGACGACTCCGACGCGGGTGCATCGATCGCGAACAGCGTGCGCCCCTGATAGCCGTAGACGCGCGAGCCCGCCTTCAGCGCAACGACCATCGGATGGTTCGCGAGCCACTCGCGGTACGGGGCTTCCGGGTCTTCCTCGGGCCCGTTCGCGCGCAACGCGGCGATCTCATCGGCGTGCGCGATGCGTTCATTCGCGAGGCGCCACACGTCGTCTACGACCCACCTCGTGGTTTCCTTGCCCTTGCGGTTCTTCGCGACGACCTTGCGCACGCGTGCGAGGTCGACCGCTCGCACGTCGCCGCCGTCCGCGGAGTACGCGATCGTCCCGTCGATCACGGGCCGGGTCGCGGTCGCGTCGAGCGCGCGGCGCCGCGCGCGGTCGACGATTCTGTCGCCGTGAAACACGAACTGGCCGCTCGCCGCGAGCCAGGAGTCGGTTCGCCCCTTCGCACTGTAGGACAGCGACTCCGACGCGCCGGTCGCGGTGACCACGCAACGCGCGTCCGTCCGGCCGCACGGCAGGAGCAGTCGGCCGTCGGTCGCGGCGATGTAGCCTTGCGGCGCCGTGCCGTCGAGCGACAGCGTCGTCGGTCGTCGCGCCGTCGTCGGTCCGTTCAGGTCGACGCTGTGCAGGAACGTCCCCTCGAACGGCCAGATGCCGGTCGTGAACCATACGCGACCGTCGGCGAGCACCGGTCCGCCGCGTACCGGGTGGATCGACATCAGCCGCGAGTTGCCCAGCACGCTGCGGCTACCGTGCGGGTCGTATCGCCACAAGAGCGCGCCACTCGCTGCGTCGAGTGCGTACAGGCTACCGTCGTCCGAACCGAACCACAGTCGCTCCCCGGCTTCGCGCCCTGCAGACGGACTCTCGACGATCGGTGCGAGGCGGGTCGGCCCGTTGGCCCAGAACCGCCACACGACGGCGGCGGTGTCGAGATCGAATGCGGTCAGACACTCGGTACGACTCGATGCGACGAAGACCCGGCCTCCGGCGACGACCGGCTCGTACGACGCGTCGAAGCCGAGGCGCGGATCGTCCCACGCGGGGCGAAGCTCGCCGAGCCGAAGTGTCCACCGGAGCTCTAACTGCTCCGGAAGCTGCTCCGGTGTCGACGCCGTCCTGCCGGCATCGTGACGCCACATCGGCCAGTCGGCGGCGCGCGTCGTACCGGCGACGCCGAGCGCGTTCAGGGTCGACAGCGCGAGCACGCCGAAGAGCGCAGCGCGGAGTGTACCGCGAACCGCGTCGAATCGCGTCATGACGGTCTCCTGTTCCGAACCTCGGGAGGAGGCAGTGTAACCGACGCTTCGCGAGCCGCGCCACGACCGTCACGTCGAAGCGCGCGACACGCCACGTGACACCGCGGCCGCGGTCGGGCAGGATCATAGCGGGAGATGGATCCGGAGCCGCTCTTGAAGATGACGGCGTGAACGCATGAAGAACCCGTTGACCGCTCTTGTCGCGATTTCGTTCCTGGTCATCCTGCAGCCCGCTTTCCGGGCCGCGGAGTACTCATCAGCGCCCCTGCCCGCTCAGGACGCCGGTGTCGACGAGACCGTCTCCGAGCCGCATCGCGTCGGGCTCGACTACCGTTTCGACGGCTCGATTTCGCGCCCTGTTCTGGAGAACTACCTGGCCCGAAGCGCCACTGTCGCCTCCTTGCTCCACTTGGCGTCGGATGACGACTTACGCATGATGCGAAACACCGGCGTCAAGTTCGCCGGACGCGTCATCTGGATGTGGGGGAGCGAGTCGCGCATCGATGCCTTGGTCAAGAAGGGTGAACCGTTCGTCAAGCGCATCCACGAGATGGATCCGGACGTCGTCTTGCAGGGAGCCATCTTCGAGATCGTCACCACCGACGTGAACAACGTCGCCATTCCCCAGTCCGTCTTCGACGAGTTCGGCCTGAAACCCGAAGCGCGGAACTTCCGCTACGAGGACATGATCTACCCCTTCGGGCACCGCGTCGATCACTGGAGAAAGGGCGCGTCGGTTCCAGACATGAGCCGTCTCGAAACCCGTATGTGGTTCGTCTACGTGGGGAAGCGTTGGATCGACATCGGCCTCGAGGCGATTCACTTCGGCCAGGTCGAGATCATGGACGACCGCGATCGAGACCACGCTCATTGGCGCGACATGATGGCCCGCCTGCGCAGCTACGCGAAGAAGCACGCCCGACGGCACATGGTCCTCGCCGACGCTCATGTGCCCAGTGGGGGGATCGTTCACGACGGCGAACTCATGTTCGATCTCCACTCCTTCCCCTCCCGGCCCAAGTCGGTCAAGGGCAAGCCCTACCAGGCGATTCTCGAGAAAGGGTTCAGCGACTCCATCTATGGGCGAAGCCTCGGCGGCCGCACTCCGAGCGGCTGGTCGTGCGAGGCCTTGCCCTACATCGTCGAAATCGACAACTTCGGGAGCTCGGATCACCCCGGTGAATATCGCGAGTCGGACCGGTTCCACGTTTGGGGGTGGGATGAGATCGGCTGGTTCACGAAACAGCCGGAGGCGTATCGCAACGAGTGGCTCGAGTACGCCTATGAGTGGGTGCGCGAGACGGACCCCAACGGGTTCTTTCAACTTCCGTTGCGGAGGTTCCAGCACTACACGGCCAGCATGACGCCCCCGAAAGGCCAACGTCAGGAAGAGACTATCAAGTCCATCTGGGCGGCGAGCGATCAACGCTGATCAGTAGGCTCGCTCCTGCCTCGTGTGCCCACCCGCTCCGAATTGGAACTGAGCGGCCATGCTCGCAGAAATACGAGACACGACTATGAGACACCGGACCCTCCTTCTGCTTCCTCTGCTGACCACGATTGCCTCCCTCGCCCTGGCGCTTCCGCAGGACACGAAGCCCATCGAGAAGGGGCGCGTTCAGAAACGCAGCTACTTCTTCAAGGACGCGAAGAAGGAGATGACCTACTCGCTCTTCGTCCCGAAGAGCTATGACGCCGACAGGAAGCACCCGCTGATCGTTCTCCTCCACGGGCTCGGCAGCAATCCGAGCCAGGTGATGCGCTATGCCGGGATCACGAAGGAGGCGGAGAAACGGGGCTATATCGTCGTCGCGCCCTACGGCTACAACGACCACGGCTGGTACGGCAGCCACGGGAAGGGACGGGTTCATTACGGAGGGCGACGAGACGATCCGAAGAACCTCGGAGAGCTCAGCGAGAAGGACGTCATGAACGTGCTCGCGATCGTCCGAAAGCAATTCCGCGTCGACGACCGACGCATCTATCTCATGGGGCACTCCATGGGCGGTGGTGGCACGATGCATCTCGCGGTCAGCCACTCGAAGATCTGGGCGGCGCTCGCCCCCCTAGCGCCCGCGTTCGTCGGTAGTCGCTCCGTGCTCGAGAAGATCCGGCACCTCCCGGTCATGGTCGTCACGGGCGAAAAGGACCGTCTCGTCAAGGTTCAGAGCGTGCGGCGCTGGATCGAGAAGATGGAGGAGTTCGGGATCGACCATATCTACAAGGAGATTCCCGGCGGCAACCACTTCGACACGATCTTCGACAACCCGAAGATGATCGCCGAGGTCTACGACTTCTTCGACAGCGTTCGAAAGGGGAAGAAGCGCGCGAAGCCCGGGAAGCCCGGGAAGCCCGGGAAGCGTAAGGGCGAGACCGAGAAGTCGAGGGTGCAGCAAGCGATCCGCTAGGCTCAACGTCGCTTGCTCCCCGGCGACAACACGCGGATCAAACCGTGAGTCCCGTCGAAGTGGTACACCGTCGTCGGCTGGCCCGGAGGCGCGTGAAGGAGGAAGTGGGGGCTGTGGTCGATGGCCTCGCTGGAGACGATTCGGTGGTAGTGGGGACTTGTCGGATTCATATCCAGGAGAGCCAGCTTCCAGGGCTTGAGGAGCACCAGAGCCAGCGTCCCTTCTCGATTGATGCACATGCGCAACGCGCCATCACCCGGGGTATGGATTAGCTCGAACTGCCGGTGACACGTGGGACTCTCCGGGTCGGTGTCGATCACGGCGATTCTCGAGTCCCGGGGTTGAACGATGTAGAGCCGCCCGCCATCCCGCGAGAAGAAGGCCTCCGTGGGCGAGGTGCCCCGGCTGAGGTCGGTCGGCACGGTCGCCACTACCGTGTCCGTTCGCGTGTCGATGACGGAGACCAGTGTCCCGTCTCGATCGCGTGCCGACACGACGTAGATCAGGTCGGTCCCTGGCTTCATGACGATGGAGTAGGGGCCTTCCGGGACCGTGATCCTCGCCACGATGCGATTCGCGGTCAGGTCGAGGTGGTCGATCCTGGTCGCCGTTCGTTCCGAGACGTACGCGCTCGTCCCGATCTCGGAGACTGCGACGACGCTGGCGCACCGCCCCGGGATGGGGATGTTGCCGGTCACCGTCCCGCTTTCCGTGTCGACCAGATCGACCCGGTTCTCGCCCAGGGTTCCTCCGCCTGCGCCGCCCCGGTAGCTCGACAGGGCCACAAGGAGCCGTCGACCGTCCGGTGTGATGGCCAGCGACACCGGGAAGCCGACTCGTAGCCTGATGTTGTCGACGATCGTATCGGTCCTCGTGTCGATGATCTGGATGAAGCCTTGCCCCGAACTGGGCTCATGGAGCAGGAACATCCTGCTGCCGTCGGGTGACAGCACGGCATCGCTGAAGTCTCCCTGGAGAGGAATCTGCGAGCGCTCGACAAGGTTGGCAAAGTCGGAGTAGCGGTACCAGAACCACCAGCGGTAGAGTGCGCCGGATACCGCCCCGATTGCGACGATGCCTGCCACGACGATCACCAGGAGCTGCTTCCTGCGCGGGCGCATACTCGCAGTCTACTTGGGCCCAGAGCGCAAGCAAGCGCCGGGACAGGTCTTGCATCGCGCTAGAAGCACTGCTTCGAAGCGCTGTTATGACAGCGGAGCCGGAACGGCGGCCCCGCCCCGTACAATAGGGGAACGATGGGGCACCCGCCCGCCGCTCTGCCCGCCGCCAAGACCTCTGCCAGCGCGTCCGCCCATGTCCCGCCGCGACGAAAAACGCCTGCTGCCTCGCCGTCGTTTCCTGCAACTCGCCGCCGCCGCGGGGCTGCTCGCCTCGACGCGGCGCGCTTGGCCCCTCGCCGTCAGCGAACGCGTCACCGTCACCGGCCGGGTTCTCGCCGACGGCGCGCCGCTTGCAGGCGTCTGTGTCTCCGACGGACGCATCGTGACGAAGACGGACGCTTCCGGCGAGTACTCGATCGACGTCGGGCCAGAGTCCGGCCGCTTCCTGTTCGTCACCACGCCGCGAGGCTACTGGACGGATCTCTTCTGGGTCCCCACCTCGCGGGCGGCACGCGACGGTCGGGTCGACTTCCGATTGCACGCGCGGACGCAGTCCGACCGCTTTCGCTTCGCGTTCTGGACGGACATCCACCTCGAAGGCGGGGGGATTCGCATCGACAAGTTTCGAGCCACCGTCGCGGAGACACGAGAGCTCGCTCCGGACTTCGTCTGGGCCCAGGGTGACATCAGCCTCGAAGGGAAGATGGGAGCGCATTACGTCGAATGCTGCGCTGAGCTCGACGTGCCGATTCGCAACGGCATCGGGAATCACGACCTGCTGGTCAACGCCGACGATCCTCGCTCCGACTACGAGTCGTTGTTCGGCCCAGGGTACTACTCGTTCGACTGGGGCGGCGTGCACTGCGTCGTGCTCGACGGGAATCGCGTCGTGTCGAACGAAGTGAATTGGCGCTCGTCACACGGCTTCTTTTCGGAGCGCGAGATCGCGTGGCTCGAGGCCGACCTGAGCGCGAAGCCGCCCGGCGCTCCCGTGATCGTCGGCGTCCACGTGCCGCTCGTCTCGACGTACTCCGATCGGCGGCGCGGACCGCCCGGCGGGCTGCCGCAGTGGATCGTCAGCAACCGCGAGCGAGTCTGCGAGATCCTGGCAGCACACGACACGCGGCTCGTGCTGCAGGGGCACCTGCACGAGAACGAGCGCATTTGGCGCAACGGCATCGAGTTCGTCGAGTCGCAGGCGATCTCGGGAAGCTGGTGGCGTGGCGGTTCGGGCTTCGAGCGTGGCGTCGACGGCGGACCGCGCGGCTACCGCATCGTCGAGGTCGACGGGACGAAGATCACTCACCGCTTCCTGTCGAGCGCCGAGTCGCGCGTGGCCGCGTCAGGCGAGTTCCTCCATCGACACCGCTGTCTGCGTCCGCGGCGCAAGACGCACTTCGTGTACAACTGCTGGGACGCCCCGAACGACGCGCGCTCCCGTGTGCGCATCGACGGCGGTCCGTGGCGGCCGATGATGTCTCACCCGGAGGTGCACCGCCGCATGGGCCTCATACGGCCACACCACTTCTTGGCGGATGTCGACACGACCACGCTCGCGACCGGCGATCATACGATCGAGGTGCAGACGACCGCGCGCGGCGAGACGTTTCGCCACCGGGACACCTTCACGCTGGGCGAGCGCGGTTCGCGCGGCGTGCCGGTCATCTGGGCCGCCGTCGGGAGCGGTGTGGCCGACGATCGGGACGACCTTCTCGATCTCGCTCTCCTGTTGGCGATCGACGAGCTCGACGTGCGCGCGATCGTGCTCGACGACGGCGTCGGGCGGTCGACGTACTCCGGTTTCGACGCGCTCGAGGGGCTGCAGAGCATCACCGGCTGCGAGGCGCGAGTCGCCGTCGGATCGGCTTCGAGGACCAGCCCCACGGACGGGGCCGCGCGGGAGCGGCCTCGTGAGCCGCACAGCGGCGTCGAGCTCATCGTGAACACGCTGAGAGAGAGCGAGGTCCCGGTGACGATCATCGACGTCGGCAACCTTCGCGACGTCGCCGCCGCGATCGAGCGCGAGCCCGACCTTTGCGCCGCGAAGATCGACCGCCTCTACGCCTTCGTCGACGAGGCGGCGCCGCCCGATACGGGCGCATTCGTCGCGGTCTTCAGAAGCGGACTCCCGCTGTACTGGGTGCCGCGATTCCGTGACGATATCCGCCGGATCGCCTCGCACAGCCAGATCCTGGCGAATGTCCGAGAGCCGGTCCAGCTGTTGTTCGACCGCGACCGACGCGGCCGGACCGCCATCGCGGCCGCAGCGTACGCCGCCGCCGGCCGCGCACAGGCGCCGCGCACCGCGGTGTTCGCGCACGCGGCGGACAGGAAACTCGTCGCCGACGAGGGGCGATGCCGCAGCGTGCCGTGGGACTCCGCCGCAGGCGAGGCAGTCCCGGCTCCGTTCACTTTCGAGCGCGTCCTCGTCGATGTCGATGACGCTGGCCGCGTACGCCGATCCAGCGTGCCACCCCATTACGCGGTCGAGCGCTTTCGCGTGCTCGAACCGGTCGCGTACTCGGCAGCGATCTCGTCGGTGACTGCAGACCTGCTGGAGCAGCTCTGATCGCGCCAAGGCGTCGAGTTCGCACTCCTCCTCTCGTCGTCACGCGCCCGGAACGCACGGGGGCAGCAGCACCGGAACGCACTGGCGGCTTGCACTCAGTGCACCAGTTCGACGATACTGGCTGGACCAGGGGCTTCCCCGGGCGTCATTCCAGCTCAGCCACTCGACGGTAGTTTCGGACCATGTTCGAGATCATCTTGGGAATCATCGTGTGCAGCGTCATGGGCAAGTTCGCCAGCGCATCGAACCGGTCTGCGGTGATATGGGGCGCGATCACTTTCGTTCTGTGCGCGGTGAGCCTGTTGATTCCGTTGCCGTTTCTGAGGATCGGCATCGCCGGGATCATCGCTTTCGTCGCGATGACGTTCACGAACAAGACGTAGAGGGGGCAGCCTTGCCGCGCCGGCGGCCCGGCCGCCAGTAGCGTGTTTTCGCGGTTTTGTCGTAAACGAATCCGCGTCCACTTCGTCCAAAAAGGGTCGTGTGGCAACGGGACGGGCCCCTGCTACGCGGCGCGCAACAGAACCCGGCAACCCAAGGGCAACGGATGCCGCGACTCACCTGCACGACCTCGAGCGGGGTCGCCTCTCGTCGGCTGCGACGCGGTCCGGTGGTCACCATCGGCTCGCATCCTCGTAGTGGGCTCCACCTGGACGATACCTCCGTCGCGCCGACTCACTGCGACGTCGGATACCGACGTGGCCTGTGGCTCGTCCGTGACCTCGGATCGGAACAGGGCACGTCCGTCAACGGCGTGAGGATCAAGGAGGAAGCGCTTGCCGACGGCGATCTGATCACCGTCGGTGATGTTCTCGTCAGCTTCGAGCTCCAGCCGCGCCCCCCGGCCGGGCGCGTGTCGGCTCGCGTCGACGCTGGCCACGAGGCGACGACCAGGCCGAGACAGCGGGCGCAGCCCGCGTCTCGAGAGGCGCCGGTTCCGCGACCTCCGGCGACGCCCGCGACGCTTCGCCAGCCGCGCCTTCATGCGCCACGACCACGCAGCTCGGTCCCCGTGATCGCCGGCGTCGTCGCCGGAATCACCGGGCTAGTGCTGGTCGTCGCCCTCGCCGTCGTCGCGTCGCGACCGGAGGCGCAGGATGTCTCGACAGCTACGCCGACACCGGCATCCAGGCCGACTTCCGGGTCGACGGCCACGTCGACGTCGACACCGGAGCGCTCACGGGCTGAAGCGCCTGCCCGTCGAGCCGAGGTCGCTTCCGCTACCGTCGAGCGCAGTGGCGGCGCCACGCGAAAGCCCGGCGCGACGCGTCGGTCTCCCGCTCCGACGGACACCGGGAAGAGCGTCACCGACAAGGGGCGTGACAACGACGAAGGCGAAGACGAAGACGACGAGCTCGCGACCATCGCGATGGAACGTTGGGAGTTCTTCGCCCGGGCTTCGGTCGAGCCCCGTGTCGAGCGAGGCGATTACCTCGCCGCGTTGATGGCGATGACGTCGTTCGAGAGTCGAGACGAAACCGTGCGAGAGCGCATGGAGGCGCGACGGCATCAGCTCGAGACGAGCTCTCGAGAGGAGTGCGACGCGGCCATCGCCGAGAGCGACCGACTCGTCGCGAAAGGCGAAGTACGCGCTGCGATTCAGCATCTCCAGCAAGCGAGGTCGGGCCTGCTGGTGAAGTCTCAGATGCGCATCCGTGATCAGGTCGACACGCTGCGCCAAACCCGAGGCGACTTCTCGAAGGCACGGCGGGGCTTCAAAGCACTGCGAGAGGTGGTGAACGACGACCTCGATACGCTGTCGATCGGCACGGCGGAGTCACGGATCGATCGGTTCCGCCAAGCGAGCCCGAAGGCCGACCCGAAGCTCGCCGCGGCGCTCGATGGGCTCTCCCGCGAGTGCCGCCTCGTCGGCGGAGCGTGGCGAGCCCTGCGCGAAGCGCTCATCCTTCGGCAGAAGGGACGTCGTGGGCTCGAGATCCCGCGGGCATCGTTGCTTCCGGACGCGAAGTCGACCGGCACGAACGCCGGCGAGCGAACGGCGCCGTTCCGCGGTCGCGTCGCAGACGTCGAAGAGACGACCGTCGTGTTGAAGCCAACCGGCCGACCGAGACGCTTCCGTGTGTTGGCCCTGCCAGCCACGCTTCTCGTGCGACTCGTCAAGGAGCACGCGAAGGACGACGCGACGGCGATCGCGACCTTTCGTGAAGGTCTCGTACTCCTGATCTTGCGAGTCGAGGGGCCGTCGCGTGCACGGGAAGTTTTCCGCATCGTGGGCGAGGAACTCGGCGTCGTGACACGCACGCGTCTGGAGCAACGGGTCCGCGAGGACACGGCCAGCTGGATCGAACGGCGCCTTGCGGTCCTCGAGCGACGCGCGGCGGTGATCGCGAAGAAGCCCTCCGATCTCACCGCGTGGGCAGTGCTCGCGGACGAGTCGACGACACTGCTGCGAGAGGCCGTCCAGCGCGACATCGCGCCAGCTACTCGCCGACGTTCGCGCGACCTCTTCATTCGTGCCGAGAGTCACCGCCTCCCTCTCACCGCGTTGTTCGATGCGGCATCGGTCGAGCAGGTTTCCGACAATGCGGTTCGCTTGTCGTGGGATTTCTCGAAATCGTCGCATGCACGAGACTTTCACCCGGTAGGTAAGGCGCAGAAGGCGCGCGTCGAGAAGGGCCGGCTCGTGCTTCAAGGGGAGTATCGCATCGGTACGGGAGATCCGTTCGCCGATCGGCTGCGCGTCGAGATCGAAGCGCAAGTCGCTCAGCCGACGGAGGCGAACGTCAACGTCGCGTTGTGGACCCGAGCGCGCGACGAGCTCACGTGGCGCAACGGCAAGACGGTCACGTGGCTTCAGAAGCTGCGCCAGAAGCCGGGAGAGCCGGCGGATTGGGCCGTTTTCGGCGCCGGCTATCGCACGATCGTCTGTCAGAGTCTCGAGCGAGATTCCGAGGAGGTCGTCCTCGCGGGGACTCGCGAGAGCATCGCGCTGCCTGCATACGTCGTCCTGGCTGGGGATCGGTACAAGATGCTGCACAGCGACCTGGGTGAGTGTCTGCTGGCACGCCCCTTGGAGGCCGAGTCGGCGCCGACGCTTTGGTCGAGTGTCATCGACTGGACCCCCGCCGCGATCTCCTGGCTTGCGAACGACAAGACGATCCTCGAAGGCAACGAGATGGTGAACGCTCGTTTGCTCGACAAGCGTGAGCGGGTCGGTTCCGTGTCGCTCCTGACCAACGACCGAGTCGTCGAGTACGATCGCGTCGAGATCGTCGCTCGACTCGCCTCGCCATGGGTGGCGGAGCGCCGCCGCACGCTCGCGACCGAGCGACTGGGCCGGCTCTTCGGCGACGAGTTCGACGCGGACGGGGCGAGCCTGCAGTCCCGGAAGGACTCCGCCAGCCCGGCCCCTCGCGGGAGCAGCAGCTGAAGTCGGTAGACGGCGTCTTCAAGAGCCGGGAGGTCGAGGCGCCCGCGAGTGAGGGGCTTGTTGGGCGCAGCGAGTCCAGGGGGGGCCCCGTGGAGTGCCCGCCGGGACAGCGCGGCCGGTTCGAAGAGTGCGTGCGGTGTCGCAATCTCCTCGGCCGGACCTCACACGGAGTGAGTGCGTCGAAGACGGGATTATTCTCGACCCGACAGGGCGCGTCTGCGGCATAGTGGTCAAGATGATTCACTTGCTTGCTTGGCTGCTTGCTTGACTGACAGGGAGGAACGGTCTCATGCGCGAAAGGACTCGGACTCGAACGGTATGTGTCGTGGCGGCAATCTGGATGTGCGTTGGCAATGCACATGCGGCCGAGAAGGCGGCTTCACTCACGGATTCCGGAGAGAAGCTCCTCTCGGAATACACCGCCATGCTCGAGGGCTTGAAGGCGAGAATCTCCGAGTCCGTGCCGGCCGTGGACGAGCAGAAGAAGGCCGCCTATCAGAAGGCCCGCGAGGCCGAGAAGGCCGCGGTGGCGGATGTGAGCAGGAAGCAGGCGGCCTTGAATACGAACCGGGGGGCGGTCGGTCTGTTGAACCACAGGAAGGACTGGATCGGCAGAGCCGCCAAGGGGGTGGCCGAGGCGAAAGAGAAGCTCGAGCAGGCAGAGGCGCTGACCGGTGACAAGGAGGAGAAGGCCAAGGCCCTGAAGGTGGCCACGGAGGCGTTGGCCAAGATTCAAGAAAACTATGACATGGCGGCCAGCGAGTTGAAGAAGTCTCAGGCAGCCGTTGACAAGGCGAGACTCGAAGAGCCGAAACTGACCAAGGCTCTCGAGGTGGCCAAGGAAGCGCTGGCCGGGGCGCAGGCCGATGCGATGAGGGCGGTCAACGCGCTCAACCTGCAGCGTCTCCTGGCGAGCGACAAGCTGGACGCGAAACTGGCGAAGTGCGTCGTGCTGACAGAGGCCACGCCCCGGGGGCTGGCAGAATTCGCACAGCAGGGCAGGACGCAGAAGAAGCTAGTCGAGAAGCTGCTAGCGGATCATGATCTGTTGATTCAGATGGTCGTCGCGGATGGCGCCAATGCCGGGAAGTACGGCCGAGCCATGGAGATCTACACGGCTATCCAGAAGGTCAGCGGGAAGGCCAGGAAAGGCACCCTGCAGCGGCTGGCGCTGGGTATCAGCCTGGAACATGCTGTCCCTATCAAGCAGAGGAACGCCGAGATCCGGGGCGATGCGCCGGCGACCGTGGACCCGGTGAAGCGATACCTGCAGTACGAGAGGGCTTTCCTGGATGGCGACCTGGATCCGGAGTTCAAGGGCCTGAGCGTCTGGGACTACCGAATGGTCGTCGACGGCTCGGAGCCGGATGAGACTCTCGTCTGGGGCCGCGACATGCTGCGGAACTACCGGCCCGACCATATTTCCAATCCTGACTTCCGGTGGCGTTATGTGGAGGCGGTCAGGACCGAAGTCAAGTACGGGTCGGGGGACAACAAGTACGACAAACCCGAGCTGCAGTTCTTTCAGAACATCCTCATGAACGGCGGCGTCTGCGGCCGGCGCGCGTTCTTCGGGCGCTTCATCCTTCGCGCCTTCGGAGTCCCGACGACGGCACGTCCCCAGCGTGGTCATGCAGCCCTGGCGCACTGGACACCCGATGGCTGGGTGGTGTGTCTTGGAGGGGGCTGGGGTGTTGGCTGGACGAAGACACGTTACAACAAGGACCTCGACTTCCTGGCGAACACGCAAGCGCGGGAGGATGAGAGGTCATTTCTGCTGGTCAAGCGAGCGCAGTGGATTGGGCATGTCTTGGGAGAGAGGCAGACCTTCGGATTCCACTCCGGCGATCCGGCCTTCTGGCATGGCGTGGCGCTCTACAGGCAGCGGGCGATCATCGAAGAGGCCAAAGCCGTGGCGCTGGCGGCGGTGGGTACGGACATCGGCGAGGCCAATGAGTCCGAGGTGAAGAAGGCGATCAAGGTAGCGACCCTGACCGAAGCGGACAGAAGGATCGCGGTCAGCAAGGACGGAGTCATCACCCTTCCGGCTGTGGCCTGTAGCAAACCCCGGAACAGCACTCGGAAGGTCGTCTTCATGGAGAGCGGCCTCGGCGGGATGCAGCTGCACTACGGCCGTCTGGGGAATCCCGAAGAGTTCGAATACACCTTGGAGGCACCGATTGCCGGGAAATACGCCCTCACCGCGCGGGTGGTGACGCCCAGCTGGAGGCAGCATCTGTTCGTCGCGGCCAACGGTGCCGAGGAGCCGACAGAGATCGCGCTGCCTTTCACCGTCGGCATGTGGGACAAGACAGAGCCGGTCGAGATCACCCTGGCCGAAGGCAAGAACGTGCTGAAGTTCACGCACGGAGGTGGCAAGGGAGTGACTATCAAGGACTTCATCCTGACACCGGTTCGGTAGCGCTAGGGCCGTAGACCATGGCTTTGCCCATGGCTTCGCCCATGTTCATGTCGGTCTCCGCATCGGCAACACCGGTCGGCAATCGAGAACACGCGATGAGGAAAGCACGCATCGGAATGCACCTGGTCGCGACGGTTGTGCTAACCGCCGCACGAGTCAAGGCGGATGCCGTCGCTGACGAGTCCCTCAAGTACTGGCCGCAGTGGAGGGGGCCGACTTGGAACGGCGTGGCCTCGCAAGCTGATCCTCCGGTGACTTGGAGCGAGACGGAGAACTTGCGGTGGAAGACGCCTGTCGAGGGCCGCGGCTGGGCGACTCCGATCGTCTGGGCCGACCGGATCTTTCTGCTGACCGCGATCGCCCTCGACAGGAAGATGCCCATCCCGGATGTCATTCCTCCCGGTACGCCGAACATCAACGAGCATCCCCAGGTGATCGGTTCGTGGAAACCGCAGAGATTCGCGATCGTTTGCATCCGCCGGGCCACCGGCAAGCTGCTTTGGAGCAAGACCGTCTGCGAGGGGATGCCGCACCAGGGTCATCACAACAAGGGTGGGTTCGCCTCGGCGTCGCCGGTGACGGACGGCCAGCACATCTACGCCTACTTCGGTTCCTTCGGGCTCTACTGCTACGACTTCGAGGGGCAGTTCGTTTGGAAGAGAGACTTCGAGCCGCAGGCGATGGAGGACTCGTTGGGCGAAGGCAGCTCGCCGGCGCTTGCCGGGAAGACCCTGGTGATCGTCGTAGACCAGGAGCTGCAGTCGTACGTGGTGGCGATCGACAAGCGGACCGGCAAGGAGATCTGGAGGCAGAATCGCGACGAGCCCTCGAACTGGAGCACGCCGCGCATCTTCGCCCACGCGGGTCGCCGCCAGGTGGTTGTTCACGGGAAGACCGTACGAGCGTACGACTTGACCACGGGAGAGCTGCTTTGGCGATGCGGCGGTCACACCGCGAGCGCGATTCCCATGCCAGCGGTCGGGCATGGCTTGGTGTTTACCGCGAGCGGTTGGCGGAAGGACACGCTCCAAGCGATCAGGCTGGGGCAGCGCGGTGACTTGACCGGCAGCAAGAATGTCGTCTGGTCACTCCATCGCGGCACGCCCTACGTGCCCTGTCCGATGCTCTGGGGCGAGGAGCTCTATCTGCTGGAAGACCGGAGCTTCCTCTCTTGCCTCCGCGCGATCGATGGCGAGCGTCACTACCTGAAGCGCCGCTTGCCCGGATCGCTCAGCTTCAGCGCGTCGCCAGTCGGCGCGGCGGACCGCATCTACTTGCTCAGCGAGGAGGGCAGGACGGTCGTTCTGCAACGCGGACCGCAATTGAAAGTGCTTGCGATCAACGAATTGAATGAGAGGTTCCAAGCATCGCCAGCTATTGTCGGCGACGCCATCTACCTGCGGGGCAATGAACATCTGTTCTGCTTCGCGAAGCCCTGACGCGCAGCCGGGAGGCAGTGGGTCCGTTCGCTGCCACGAACGCTTCGGAGGGCTGCTCGAGTACTATTATCGGGAAGCCGGATGACGTTTCTTGACCACGCGGCCAAGAGGAATGGAGCGATGATCCCCTGCCTTCGAGCGATGAGTGCGATCGGGATGCTGTGTCTCGCCGCCGATGCCAGCATCGCCGCGGACACGATCGACCCGGAGAAGTTGGCTCGGCCGACGAACGCTCAGTATCGGTACCACGAGCTGGAACGGATCATGTTCATCCACTTCCATCCAGGCACGTGGCACGGGCTCGAGTACGACAACGGCAAGACCGACTTACGCGAGATCAACCCGACCAAGCTGGACACGGACCAATGGTGCGAGGCCGCCAAGAGCTGGGGCGCGAAGC
Organism: uncultured Planctomycetia bacterium; assembly: GCA_964392615.1. Lineage (GTDB taxonomy): Bacteria > Planctomycetota > UBA8108 > UBA8108 > UBA8108 > CAYMRB01. The sequence continues at coordinate 17,114 of CAYMRB010000137.1, forward strand.
AGATCCTCTACGTGGCCAAGCACTGCGGTGGCTTTTGTTGGTGGCAGACTGACACGACCGAGTACTCGATCAAGAACACCCCCTACAAAGACGGCCGTGGCGACGTGCTGAGGGAGATCACTGACTCCTGCAGGAAGTACGGCCTGAAGTTCGGCGTCTACGTGTATCCGGGCGACCCCGCGTGGGCAGCCGGAATCGGTACGGGCGGAATCACCGCAGACCCGGCCAAGCAGGAAGCCTACAACGAGGTGTTGCGGCAGCAGTTGACGGAGACATGGACGCGATACGGCGAAATCTTCGAGGCCTGGTTCGACGGTAGCTGCAAGGTGCCGATCGCCGATCTGGTCGAGACGCACCTCTCCGAAGCGGTCATCCTGCAAAGTCCGCAGGCCAACATCCGTTGGGTCGGCAACGAAGCCGGCCTCGCACCCTACCCGGCCTGGAACTCGCTGAGCTCGAAAGACCTCGCGACGGGCGTCTCCACATCGCTCCACGGCAACCCCGACGGCGACGCCTGGGCACCGCTCGAATGCGACGTGCCGCTCTACGATCACGCCTGGCTGTGGTCGAAGGAGAAGGAGAAGCTCCGTCGCTCGCTCAACGAGCTGTTGAACATCTACTACAAATCGGTCGGACGGGGCGCCGTGATGCTGCTGAACGCCACGCCGAACACCGACGGCCTGATCCCAGAGGGCGACCTGGCTCGGTATCGCGAACTGGGCGAGGAGCTCGATCGCCGCTTCGCCCATCCGATCGGAGAGACTGCCGGCCAAGGCGCGCTCCATACGATTCAGTTCGAGCGACCGACCGAGATCAACCAGTTCCTGATCATGGAGGATTTTCGCTACGGCGAGCGGGTCCGTGGCTTTGTCGTCGAAGCACGCACGACGGCCGGACAGTGGGAGACGCTCAACACCGGCAGCAGTGTCGGACGCAAACGGATCGTCGTGTTCGATCCGGTCGAGGCGACGAAGGTGGCGCTACGGATCACCGAGAGCGTCGGTAAGCCGCTCGTTCGTGACTTCAAGGTGTACTTCGTGCCGGGCGACAACGAGTTCCTCTACGAGCCACCGACGCTGCAGAAGGCGATCTCGACAGGCGCCAGCGCGACGGCCAGCGACGAGCACAGCGAACCGTTCTTGGCCGGGAGGATCTGTGACGGCAACCGGAGCACGCGCTGGGCCACCGGTTCGAAGTGGGGGACGCCCGAGGCGATGACGCCGCCTTATGCCGCGTGGATCGAGCTGGATCTGGGCGAAGAACGGACGGCCGATGCGATGGCCGTGGCCGAGGGTTGGAACCGCACGAGGAGATTCCGCGTCGAGTATCGCTCGGGCACGGACGACGAGTGGAAGACGGCCTTGAGCGGCACCACGCTCGGCGCCAAGTACCACCGGAAGTTTCCTGCGGTCGCGGGCCGGTTCTGGCGACTCAACATCCTCGAGTCGCTCGACTCCCCAACCATCTGGGAGTGGCAGCTGTTCGACACGCGCGAGGCCGACAAGTGGCAGAAATGCGGCTCTGTCGGTCCCGATCGATTCGACAACGGCGTCGCCCGAATCGACGTCGACCTGCGGCCTCATATCACCAAGCCGGGCCAGTTTCTGGTACGGCTGGATGATCTGGGTGAGTCGAGCGTCGACCTCCAGGGCATCCAGCTCCTCTACAACCGTCGGGAAGTTCTCGCCGGCTTGCTCTCCCCGATCGAGGACGGCGAGCTCTACAATATCAATCGCACGGCCGCTGTTGTCGAGCAATCGGAGATCACGTTGAGATTGACGCTGAGAACCGACAAGCCTCGAGGCGTGCGGCTGGAGATCTGCATCAAGCGAGCATTCTGACCTGCACGTCTCACTATGGAGTCTCTCATGAGCTACTTCCTGACGGCGACGCTACTGGTTCTCTCGGTGTCCTCGGCGGCCGCCGACTCGACACCGGTAGCCGGCGAACCGAAGCGCGAATCGCTGAGACCTACACTGCCTTCCGCCGAACCCAACGTCTTGTTCATCATCTCCGACGATCTGGGCGCTCAGTCGCTCGGATGCTACGGCAACACCCAGTGCAAGACGCCCAACCTGGACGGCCTGGCTGCGCGAGGCAGCCGTTTCACGCGCGCATATTGTCAGTATCCGGTCTGTGGCCCCTCACGCGCCGCGCTCATGTCGGGTATGTACGCGCAGATCATCGGTGTCACTTCCAATGGCCAATCCGCCCGCTTCACGGCCAACTTGGGTGAGCGGCCGTCCATGTCGCAGCACTTCATCAACCATGGCTACTACGCCGCACGCGTGAGCAAGATCTATCACATGCGCGTGCCGGGCGACATCACTGCGGGCGTGGACGGTCCGGACCACCCACGGTCCTGGACAGCACGCTTCAACTGTCAAGCGCCCGAGCAATGGACCAAGGGCGAACACGACCATCTATCGAGGGGGCGACTCAGGCCCGATCCAGAACGGAAGATCCACTACGGTCTGGGCTACGGTGGCGCGTTCTACGTCGTACGCGGGGCCAGCGACGGCGCCGAACAGGCCGATCACAAGGCCGCGGCCAAGGCTGTGGAGCTTCTGGAGCAACGCGCAGAAGACCGCAGGCCTTTCTTCTTGGCCGTGGGCTTGGTTCGCCCCCACGTACCGCTGGTAGCGCCCGCGCGTTTTTTCGATCCCTATCCCGCCGAGCAGATGAAGCTGCCGCCGGTCGTCGAAGGCGACTGGGACGACATCCCTCGACCGGCCCTCAACGGCAGTAGCCAGAGCCGCGGCCTGGACTCGAAGCTCAAGAAGCAGAAAGTACTGGAGGCTTACTACGCGTCCGTCTCGTACATGGACGCGCAGGTGGGCAAGATCCTCGCGGCACTGGATCGCCTGGAGCTGCGCAAGAACACGATCGTGGTGTTCACGGCCGACCACGGCTATCACCTCGGCGAGCATGATCTCTGGCAGAAGATGCATCTGCAAGACGAGTCCACCAATATCCCCCTCATTATTCATGTGCCCGGACGCAAGCCTGGCAAGACCGGCGCGCTCTCGCAGCAGATCGATATCTATCCCACGTTGGCGGATCTCTGCGGCCTGGACGTACCGCCGCACGTGCAGGGCAAGAGTCTGGTGCCGGCACTCGACGATCCCGACGCGGTCGTTCACGAATCCGTCTACTGCTTACGTTCCAGGAGCGATCACCTGCTGCGTACGGACCGCTGGGCGCTGATTCAGTACAAGGACGGAAGTGCTGGCGTTGAGCTGTATGACATGCACCGGGATCCGGGGCAGCTCACCAATCTCGCGACGGATCCCGGGTACGCAGGCACGTTGACGGAACTGAACGAGAAGCTGAAGGCGAAACTCGCCAGCATGAAGGCTCCCTGATCGAGAGCCCTACCCCTCCTCGAGCAAGCGAAGCCGTTCCTGTGCGGCGCGCTTTCCAAGACCACGAATGGAGACGAGCGCTGCGAGCTGCTCCTTTCGCGGCCTCGACTTGCCGTGCTCCCAATTGTAGACGGTGAGCGGCGCGACGCCGACGAGTCTCGCGTAGTCCTTCGCGGAGAGGCCGAGCTTCTGTCGATGGCTTCGAAGTCCCGCGGCGGAGAACCGCGCGCCTTCCGCGAGCTCGAGCGAAGGTCTCTTGCCGATCCGCTTTCGTTCCTCGCGTTCGAACGTAGCGACCTTCCGCTCGAGCGCCCCGACGCGTCGCTTGAGATCTGCGATGTCGCGACGCTGTTGAGCTGACTGCTTTCGGAGCGCCTCGGTGCCCTTCTTCACCTCTTTCTTTGCGAGTCGTGTGATCTCTTCTCGGAGGGCCTAGGCGAGGGAGGTGGACATCGGATACTCCGGCGAGTGTGGGGGCTTGGGGCAATCGGCGGCTGTCTAAGTGCCGCCTTTCACAAGTTCCTGCGCATACGAGCGGCATCTACGCCCGCTGGATTTGTTGCGCTCAGTCGACTATGCGCCTCCGGCATGGACTCCTTCGCGCGCCGCGCCAGCGAACGAATCTGCTCGCTCGATATGCACAGGAACTTGCAAAACACGGCACTAAGTGCCGTCGGTCAGAAGTTTTCGTGCAAATCCCTAAAGTTC
>CAYMRB010000138.1:0-21174 GCA_964392615.1 uncultured Planctomycetia bacterium
CGCAAAGAAGAGAGACCGGCGCCAGAGCGCTCCCGCGGACCACGAGTGACGCTCGAAGCGCCGTGGTGTAGCCTATGTGTCCGTGAGCGCTGCCGACCAACGACAGGGGGGTCTCGTGACCAGCCGACTCGCTTGCTTGCTCCTGGCATTCTCCGTGTGCCAGAGCCCGTCCGCCGGAGCGGAGTCCGCGGCAGCCGATGCGCTGCTGGTCCACGGGGTTCGCGAGATCGTCTTCGCCGAGCGGTCGTTCGGCCCGGACCGCCACTGGTATGGCAACTTCGGCTACTACTTCGACGGGCCGCGTCGAGTTCTCTACGGCCGCGATGGTCGGCTCCTCAAGCTCGACGTCGAGACGGGAAAGCTGACGACTCTCCTGGAAGACCGCGACGGCGCCGTTCGCGATCCCCAGGTGCACTACGATGCGCGCAAGATCCTGTTCTCCTATCGCAAGGGCGGGACCGAACAGTTCCACCTCTACGAGATCGACGTCGACGGCGAGAATCTGCGGCAGCTGACCGACGGTATCTTCGACGACATGGAGCCGAGCTATCTGCCGGACGGCGGCATCGTGTTCGTGTCGAGCCGGGCGAAGCGGTGGGTTCAGTGCTGGCAGGTGCAGGTGGCGACGCTCCACCGTTGCGATGGTGACGGCGAGAACATCCGCGCGCTGTCGGCGAACGTCGAGATGGACAACACGCCGTGGATGCTCCCCGACGGGCGCATCATCTACATGCGCTGGGAGTACGTGGACCGATCGCAGGTGAAGTTCCATCACCTCTGGACGTGCAACCCCGACGGTACGAACCAGGCGGCCTACTACGGGAACATGCACCCGACGGGCCTGTACATCGACGCCAAGCCGATTCCCGGCACGGACGACGTGCTGTTCATCGATTCCCCCGGCCACGGAACCGCCGAGCACGTGGGCTTCGTGTCGATCGTGAATGGTCGGCAAGGGCCGGACGACCTGTCCGTCAAGCGTCGCGTCAGCTCGACGACGTATCGCGATCCGTATCCGATCTCCGCCGATTGCTTCATCGCGGCGACGCGCAGCGGAATCGACGTCTTGGACGCATCCGGGCGTGCCTCGCGTCTGTTTGCGTTCGAGGGCACGATGCACGAGCCGCGCCCGCTGATCCGACGGCCGCGCGAACGGGTCATACCGTCGCGCATCGATCCGTCGAAGGCGACCGGCACGCTGATCCTCGACGACGTCTACATCGGCCGCAACATGGCGGGAATCGAGAAGGGCGAGATCGAGAAGCTGCTGGTCGTCGAGACTCTGCCCAAGCCGCTCAACTACGGCACCGGACTGCACGATTTCCTGCCGATCAGCCACGGCGGCACGTTCACGCTCGAGCGCATTCTCGGCACGGTGCCGGTCGAGCCCGACGGCTCGGCGTACTTCGAGCTGCCGGCGAATCGGCCGCTGTTCTTCATCGCGCTCGACGAGCACAACGCTTCGATCAAGCGGATGCACAGCTTCCTGACCGTGCAGCCGGGCGAAACGCTCGGCTGTGTCGGCTGCCACGAGAAGCGCGTCAGCACCCTTACGCAGGCTCCTGTGAGCACTCGAATGGCCCTGCGGCGCGAGCCGAGCCGCGTCACGCCGGTGCCCGGCGTGCCGTTCATGATCGACTTTCCCCGCCACGTTCAGCCGATACTCGACGAGCACTGCGTCGAATGCCATAGCCCGGATGCGCCCGAGGGGCGGGTGCTGCTCAACGGCGGTCACGGCAGCGTGTACTCGACGAGCTACTTCACGCTCACGTCGCTGGGGCTCGTGTCGGACGGCCGCAATCGCGATGGCAATACCGCGCCGCGGTCGGTCGGCGACAGTGCGAGTCGGCTCATGACGATGCTCGACGGCTCGCACCACGGAACGCGACTGTCGCGAGCCGAGATCGAGCTGATCCGCAATTGGATCCACGTCGGCGCGCCCTATCCGGGCACCTACGCGGCGCTGGGCACCGGAATGGTCCGGCATGACAATCTGCCGCCCGGCTACGGCGACGCGCGGCGCGAGGCGGAGGCCGCGCATGAGCGGCGCTGCTCGCGATGTCACAAGGGCCTGCCGCGGCTGGAGCGATACAGCATCCAGGGCGACAATCGGGACGGGCTGCGCAACACGCACCTCGCGTACAACCTGACGCGACCGGAGAAGTCGCCGATGCTGCTCGCGCCGCTGGCATGCGATGCCGGCGGTTGGGGATGGTGCAAGCGTTCGGCGGACGGGAAGTCGACGGACGGTGCGGTCGCGATCTTCCAGAGTGCGGACGACGCGGACTATCAGGCGCTCCTGGGCTACATCGAGATCGGACGCCTCTGTCTGCAGAAGAACAAGCGCTGGGACATGCCCGGCTTCAAGCCGCACCCGTTCTACGTTCGCGAGATGAAGCGCTACGGCGTGCTACCGGAGACGTTCGATCCGGAGCGCGACGAGGCCGACGTGTTCGACATCGACCGCCGCTACTTCGCCTCCTCCTGGCACTACCCCGACGGCGACGGCCCGAAGCTGTACGCGAACGAGACCTTTAAGCAGGCGTTGATCTCACCGCGTGCCGCACCGAGCCTTCCCGGCGCCGAGGTGCTCGAGGGAGAGTCGCTGAAGGTCGTGCGATGCGACGGCGGACGCCACTTCGCGCAGGAGCTCCGCCGACCATCGTCCACGTGGAGCGGCGACACGCACCTCGTGTGGACGCACGTCGAGAAGGGCCAGTCGATCGAGATCGAGTTCGCGGCCGCCGCAACCGCGCAGTACGCACTCGCGCTTCGCATGACCAGGGCGCGGGACTACGGCATCTTCCAGCTGTACCTCGACGGCGAGAAGCTCGGCAAGCCGGTCGATCTGTTCAGCCCGAGCCTCGAGGCCGCCGCCCCGGTGACCTTCCCCAGCCGGCAGCTCGCGAAGGGCAAGCACAAGCTGCGGGCGGAGGCGATCGGATCGAGCTCGGACGTCAAGCTGCCGCACCGGGTCGGGATCCACCTGTTCGGCCTGGACTACATCGCGTTGACCAGGAAGTAGCAGCCGGCTGAACAAGGCAATCCGGCGCGATGGCGGCCGGGGCGCTGATGAGAGCTCCAACGCCGTAAGTTCTTCGCCCTGGCGGAGTCCGTACCGGTAGGGTCTCCGGCGTGGGAAGGCATCTGTACGTGATGCGCTCTGTTCGTGATCCGCCCGGCCAAAAAATGCCGATTTTTCTTCAGGGACGAAGGCGGCCCACAGCGACTATCGGTCGAGAAGCGTGACGGATCCGGTCTCCGACAACCTCGAGCCCCTACGGCCTGCGCCGATCGATTGGCGTCGCGAGCTGGATCTTCACGCCGGTTGGCTGCGCAAGGTCCTCGCGGCGCGGCTCGACAGCGCTTCGAGTGCCGAGGACGTGTTCCAGGAGACCGTCCTGGCGGCGCTCGAGCAGAAGGAGCGGCCGGAGGATCCGACGAAGGTCGCCGCGTGGATCTATCGGATCGCGGTCCGACAGGTGGCGAATCACTACCGCACTCACCATCGACAGACACAGCTGCTCAGCGACTACGCGACGCGCGGCAGCCTCGAGAGCCATGACGACAGGAGTCCCTACGATTGGGTGCTGCGGGGTGATCGCGACAGGGCGATCGCCGACGCGCTGTCGGGTCTCGCGCCCGAGGACCGGGAAGTCCTGGTGCTCAAGTACACCGAGGATTGGACGTATCAGGAGCTGGCCCGCCGTCTCGGAGTCAGCGAGAAGACGATCGAGTACCGCCTGCTGCGAGCCCGAACGGCGCTTCGGGAGCGGCTGCGCGGTTTCCATGCGGATAGCACCGACCCATGACGCAGTTTGACGACGCCGGTGAGCTGCAACGATTCGTCGATCGGGAGTTGACCTCCGCCGAGGAGGCCGAGTTCCTGACCGGGCTCGACGCGCGGCCGGAGCGCTGGCGCGACCTGGCGCTCGCGCTCGTCGAGGATCGCGTGCTGCGGGACGGGCTGGGCGGACTGGCCGGTGCGGGATCTTCGCCTCGGTCGGCGGCGCCGTCGGAACTCGCTGCGGCGGTCGATTCGAGATCGAGCGCGCGAGGAGTCATCGTGCGTCGAGTGTTCGCCGCAGCTGCCGTTGCAGCGGCCGTGATGATCGGCGTGTTCCTGGGCAGGCGATTCGTCGAGCGCGACGACCCGGCGGCGTCCGGACCTGATGTCGTCGTCGAGGACGGGAAGCCCGTCACCGCTCCGACGCACTCCGACTCGGAAGAGACCGACGGACCCGTGCCGGTCGCGCGAGTCCGCCTGTCGAAGCAGGATCAGGACGGCGGATCGCCGGCCGAGCTGACCGTGCCGGTCTACGACGCGTCTCAGCTGGCGGCGCTCGAGCGCGGCGAGGCCGAGCCGGCGGGATCGGACGACGTCGACGGAGAGCTGCGGCGCCGCGGATACAGCGCGCGCTCGCAGGTCAGGTATCTGCAGGGACGATTGGCTGACGGACGTCGCGTCGTGATCCCGACGCGCTCCGTCGCGTTCTATCCCCACGGTCAGTAGAGGAGCATCATGAGAACGTTGCAGCTGACTCTCGTGTGGATCTGCGCGTCGATTCCGCTGGTGGCTCGAGCGCAGGCGCAGATCGTCGTCGAGGCCGGTCCTGGCGCGCTGCCCCCGTTCGAGATTCTGGACGCGAACGGCGATGGCAGCATCAGCAGGCAGGAGTTCGATCGCTTTCGGGACGCGGCTGCGGGCCAGCGTTCGACGTCCGAGACGTCGAAGTCCGCACCGTCGCCGTCGACTCCGCCGAGCGTACACGTTGTCGGGGGGCCGTTCGGGATGGGGGGGCTCGACATCGGCGAGGATCCGCTCTGGCAAGAGCTGAACGCGCGTCTCGTCGAGGCGGATGTCGACAAGGCGACGCTCGCCAAGGTGGAGAAGGCGTTTCGCGACACGGTGTCGTCCGGATTCGCGTTCGGTCCGCTGGGGCACTGTGCTCACGGCGAGCCGGGTTTCATGATCGGCGTCCACTGTGAGGAGATTGCCGACGGCGGTGGGCTCCGGATCGTATCGGTGCTGGAGGAATCCCCGGCCGTCGTCGCCGGTCTGAAGGAGGGCGACGTGCTCGCCGGGATCGACGGCGAGATGCCCGTTCGAGTCGAGGATCTCGTTCGAGCGATTCAGCGTGCGGGCGAGGAGGAACGGCGTTTAGAATGCACCGTTGTTCGTGGCGGTCAGGAGCAGAAGATCGTTCTCGAGCCTCAGCGGCGGGCGCCGGTCGGGCTGTCCGGACTCGAGATCGTGGCCTTCGAGGATGCCGATGGAACCCCGATCGTGATCGGAGAACTCCCTACGTTCGACACGGGTCTGCCACCGTGGCTCGCCGAGCAGGTCGTGCCGGTCGAGGGAGATGATGTCCACGGCTGGCAAGCGATCGGGCCGGGTTTCGTCGTGCCGCCCACGGCGGACGACAGCGGTCTGCGCAAGGACGTTCGCGAGCTTCGCGAGCAGGTCGATCGACTCGAAGCGATGATGCAGCAGCTCCTCGAGGCTCGTTCGAAGGAGGCGGCGAAGCCCGCCGCAGGTGCACGGTGATGGCGATGAGCAAAGAGAAGCGGTTCTACGGCGCGCTGCGCGCGATTCTGGCCGCACTCGCGATGCTGGCCCTGCCGCTCGCGGGAGCGGCGCACGGCGACGACACGCCCGCGTGGATCCCGGCCGGCGCCGCCGAGTGGGCTTACTACGACGCCGACGCGAAGGCACCCGAAGGCTGGACCGGCGCGGACTTCGACGACTCGAAGTGGCCGCGGGGCAAGGCGATGCTCGGATACGGTGACGCGGACCTCGCGACCGAGATCTCGTCCGGCGATGATCCGAACAAGAAGAACCTGGTCGCGTACTTCCGGCGTCGATTCACGATCGACGATCTCGGCGACGTCGCGAAAGTCGTCGCGCGGGTCTGCTGCGACGACGGCGCGGTCGTGTACGTCAACGGCAAGGAGGTCTGCCGCGAGAATGTGCCGGAGGACGACGGCAAGGTCGCGCTCGCCTCGAGCTCGGAGACGCGCAACGAACGCCAGCGCTGGGTCCATCTTCTCGAGAAGGGCCCCTTCAAGGTCGGCGAGAACGTCATCGCCGTGAGCGTCCATCAATGGGCGGAGATCAGCAGCGATCTCGCGTTCGATCTCGAGCTCGACCCGATCGCGCCGGACGACATCGAGACTGTCGAGAAGGAGGTCGTGGCGCAGGAGGCGCTGCGGGTCGCCCAGGAGATCCAGTTCGGCGGGGAGTTCATCGAAAACGGGCAGAGCTCCTTCATCGATGGCGACGCCCCCGTGTACGGAGCCCGCGGCGCGAGCCGCACCGAGAAACGCGACGCCGTGCACGACGCCGAGAAGGCGTTTCCCGGCGCGCGCTTCGTGCGCGCCTGGGCCGGCGACACCGTCGAGAAGCTCGCGGCGTGGCACGAGGTGGACGTCGAGTATCTGCGCGTGCTCAACAACCTGAAGAAGGGCCACGTCTTCGACAAGCCGGCCATCGTGTGCCTGAAGTGGCTCCACGAGGTCGGGCGCGGGGAGACCATCGAGAAGATCGCGACGCACTTCGAGACGTCGGCGGAGATTCTCGCGCGGCTCAATGGCTGGAAGGGCACGGAGGCCTCGGACCTCAAACAAGGACAGAAGATCGTCGCGCCGATCGGCTTCACCTACCGCCCGCCGACGGATCGACGGCCCGGCGAGCTGAAGATCGACGCCGGGAGCGGCAACGACCTCGAGTTCTTCGGCGGCGCGCGAATCCTCCGTGGCAACGTCGTCGCGCCCATCGAGCTCGACGATTTCGTCCAAGATCTGCAGGGCGCTGTCGAGGTCGTCAACGGGGTGGTGACCGTCGAAGGGATCGACCACGGCGTCGTCGAGGTCGAGCTCGGCGGCGAGCGCGTCGAGGTTGATTTCGGCGACGATGTGATCGAGCTCGGCGGCCTCGACGATCCCGACGACGAGGAGGCCGACGAGCCGCCTCCCGCCCCGAAGGTCCGCAGCAAGGACCTGTTCGAGCAGAAGGCCGACGACGTCGAGTTCGTCACGGTCGCGAAGGGCGACACGGTCGCGTCGCTGGCGGAGAAGCACGAGATTGACGCGACGAAGCTGCGCCAGCAAAACGCGCTCGGCGAGAAGGACGAGATCGAGGACGGGGAGATGCTCTTCCTGCGCTTCGCGGTGCGTCCGCGCGCGGGCAAGACGATCGAGGACATCGCGCGCCACTTCAAGGTCGAGGTCGACGCGATTCGCAAGCTCAACGGGATGAAGGCGAAGGCCGAGGCGAAGGCCGGCGAGCTCCTGCTCGTGCCGGTCAAGACGCGCTGAGGCCCGCCGCCGATCGAACGGACTACGAGAGAGACAACATGAGTACCGATCGCGCAGCCCACGAGCTGCCCGCTGACGACGTTCGCGCCATCGACGAGCTGCGCGCGCTGTGGTCCCGATTGAAGGAGGAGCTGGCCCGCATCATCGTCGGCCAAGAGGCGGTGATCGACGAGCTGGGCATGTGCCTGTTCGCTCGCGGCCACGCTCTTCTGATGGGCGTGCCGGGCCTCGCCAAGACGCTGCTCGTCCGTCGCATCGCGGAGACGCTGGCGCTGAGCTTCAGCCGTATCCAGTTCACTCCGGACCTGATGCCGATGGACATCACCGGGACGGACATACTGCAGGACTCCAGCGACGGCCGCCGCGCCTTCGAGTTCGTCAAGGGACCGGTGTTCGCGAACATCGTTCTCGCCGACGAGATCAACCGCGCGCCGTCCAAGACGCAGGCGGCGATGCTCGAGGCGATGCAGGAGTACCGCGTCACGGTCGTCGGTCGCCCCTACGAGCTGGCGCCGCCGTTCTTCGTGCTCGCGACGCAGAATCCGATCGAGCAGGAGGGCACCTATCCGCTTCCCGAAGCGCAGCTCGACCGCTTCATGTACCTGATCGAGGTCGACTACCCGAGTCACGAGGAGGAGGTCCAGATCGCTCGCACGACGACCGGCACGGAGCTGCCGGAGCTGACGCAGCTCCTCGACGGGCCGACGGTGCTGTCGTACCAGGATCTCGTGCGGCGAGTCCCCGTGCCCGATCACATCTACGAGCACGCGGCGGTGCTCGTGCGCAAGACGCGGCCGAAGTCCGACGAAGCACCGGAGTGGCTCAAGCCGCTCGTCGGTTGGGGCGCAGGCCCGCGCGCCGTGCAGTACCTCATCCTGGGCGCCAAGGCACGCGCGGCGCTGAAGGGGAGTTACATGGTGCGCCTCGAGGACCTCGAGGCCGTCGCTGCGCCGGTCCTCACGCACCGCGTGCTGACGACGTTCAACGCCGAGGCCGAGGGCGTGACGTCCCGCGACATCGTCAAGCGGCTCGTCGAGGAGACTCGACCGGCCGGGGTCGGCGTCTGAGCCTTCGAGGGAAACGACGAACCGTGGCAGCCTCGCACCACGATCTACTCGACACAGCGGTCCTCGCGAAGATCGGCAACCTGCCGCTGTTCGCGCGCCAGCCGATGCTCGGCAGCGTCTCGGGCCGCCACCGCAGTCCGCACCGCGGTTCGAGCGTCGAGTTCGCCGAGTATCGCAAGTACGTGCCCGGCGACGACACGCGGCGTCTCGACTGGCGCGCGTACGGCCGGTCGGATCGGTTCTACATCAAGGAGTTCGAGGCCGACACGAACCTGCGTCTCGTCTGCGTGCTCGATACGAGCGGCTCGATGGGCTACGGGGTGAACGGGACGACGAAGATCGACTTCGCGCGTCGACTCGTCGCGACGCTCTCGTACCTCGCACTGAAGCAGGGCGACGCCGTCGGTCTCGCCTGCGCCGGTGAGGATCTCGTCCGCGAGATCCCTCCGCGCCGCAACGCTGCGCACCTCGGCAGCGTGTATGACGCGTTGCGGGACGCGCGACCGACGGGGACGACCGGGCTGGCCGATTCGCTGCATGCGGTTGCCGAGCTGACGGCGCAACGAGCACTCGTCGTCGTCGTGTCCGATCTCTTCATCGAGCCCGACGAGCTCGGCCAGTGCCTGCAGCACCTGCGCTTTCGCAAGCACGAGTTGGCGATCTTCCACCTGCTCGAGGAGCGCGAGCTCGAGTTCGACTTCCAGCGCCCGATCCGCTTCCTCGACATGGAGGGCGGCGGAGATCTGCTCGTCGAGCCGGCGTCGGTGCGCCCGAAGTACCTCGCCGCGCTGAAGAGCTACTTCGACGGCCTGCGCGAGGTCGTCCGCGAGGCCGAGGTCGACTACCAGCGCGTCCACCTCGACGAGGCGCTCGACGATGTGCTGGCCCGATTCCTGCTGCGGCGCGCGCCGAAGGGGGCCAGGACATGAGCTTCCTGCAACCCTGGATGCTCCTCGCGCTTCCCGCGGTGCTGATACCGATCATCATCCACCTCCTCAATCGGCGCCGGCATCGGAAGCTCGAGTGGGGCGCGATGATGTTCCTCTTGAAGGCGACGCGGCAATCGCGCGGCCATGCGAAGCTGCGTCACTTCCTGATCCTGACCGCGCGCACGCTCGTGGTCGCCGGGCTGATCTTCGCGGTCAGTCGACCGCTGTCGAGCGGCTGGGCGGGCTGGTTCGGCGGTCGCTCCGACATGGTCGTCATCGTGCTCGATCGATCGCCTAGCATGGCGCAGACCGGCACGGGCGGCGCGGACTCCAAGCGAGCGGCAGCCTTGAGGCAAGTCGTGGCCGCGATCGATACGACCGGCGCTCCTGCCCATCTGGTGCTCGTGACGAACAACGACGCTCCGCCGCGTGAGATCGAGGACGCGAGCGCGCTGTTCGATCTCCCCGATGCGCAGGGCGTCGACGCGACGACTGATCTGCCGGGTCTGCTCGCGACGACCCTCGAGTATCTGATCGCCAACCGCGTCGGTCGCACCGAGGTCTGGGTCTGCTCCGATTTGCAGCGCGCGGATTGGAACGAGCAGAGCGGTCAGTGGGCCGCGATTCGCAGCGGCTTCTCGGCGCTCGAGCAGGCCGTGCGCTTTCACCTGCTGAGCTACGACGAACGCCCGCGCGAAAACCTCGCCGTTCGCGTCGAGGGACTGCGTCGGGAAAAGCGCGACGACTCCGCTTGGCTGTCTCTCGACATCGCGCTGCGCCGAGAGGGGACGACGGGGTCGCGTAGCGTGCCGGTGTCGATCGTCGTCGACGGCGCGCGTTCCGTCGTCGACGTCCAACTCACCGGCGATGCGGCAGCGCTGCGCAGCCAGCGCATCCCGATACCCGCCGACCGCAAGCGAGGTCATGGACGGGTCGAGATTCCCGACGACGCGAATCGGCGCGACAACGTGTTCTACTTCACGTGGGCTGAGCCGCCCTCGCGCCAGACGCTGGTCGTCAGCGAGCGCACGGCGCCGGTGAGAGCGCTCGCTCTCGCCGCGGCGCCGCCCGGAGGGGACGACCGTCGTGCCGCCCGCGACACGGCGGAGATCATCCGGCCCGAGGAGATCGGCACCGTCGAATGGGACGAGGTCGCGCTACTCGTGTGGCAGGCGCCGCTCCCGCGGGGGGCGGTGTCGCGGCAGATCGAGCGCTTCGTCGATCTCGGTGGCACCGTGATGTTCCTCCCACCCGAGAGCGTCGCGACCTCGCCGGCGTCGATCTTCGACGTCACGTGGGGCCCGTGGGACGAGACCTCGGCGGACGCGCCCTTCACGGCGGAGTCGTGGCGCGATGACAGCGGACTCCTCTGCAACGTGCAGAGCGGCGCGTCGTTGCCCGTCGGCTCGCTGGAGATTCGCCGCAGCCGTCGCGTCGATGGAGAGGGGCGCGAGCTCGCCCGCCTGTCGAATGGTCGACCGCTCCTCTTGCGAGTGCCGACGGATCGCGGTGGCGTGTATTTCTGCAGCTGCCTGCCGCCCCAGCCGGAGTCGAACCTCGCGCGGCAGGGCATCGTGCTGTTCGCGATGGTGCAGCGCGCGCTGGCCGCAGGAACCGAGCGGCTCGAAGGGGCGCGGTTCTCGACGATCGGCGCAACGCATCCCGCGCAGCACGAGGCGACCTGGAAGCTCGCGAGCGGCGGGGAGGGCGGCGGACCGTCGACGCTATCGTCGCTTCGCCACGTGACGGCCGGCGTGTACGAGGTCGGTCCGACGCTCGTCGCGCGCAATCGACCGGCGGCCGAGGACACGGTGAGCTACGTGTCGGACGAGGAGCTCGCCGGGCTGTTCGGCGGTCTGGATCTCCACATCATTCGCGGCACGACCGGCCAGGGCGATTCGCTCGTCGCCGAGATCTGGCGGCTGTTCACGATCGCGATGGTCATCGCGCTGATCGCCGAGGCGTGTCTTTGCCTGCCCGGGCGGGTGCGAGCGGAGGGCGCGGCATGATGCGTTTCCCGCAGCTTCTTCTGGCGGAGATCACCCTCGACGTGGAGCCGTGGACGCTCGCGTTCGTCTTCGCCGCGTGTGCGGCCGTGCTCGCGTTGTCGGCTCTGGCGTGGTGGCGCAACGAGTTTCGCCTCGGCACCGGGCTGCTCGAGCTGCTGCGCGTCGTACTCGTCGTCCTGGCGGGGATCACGCTCCTCGCGCCCGAGTGGCGCCAGTCGACCGTGCCCGACGAGAAGCCCGTGCTCGCGGTGCTGAGCGACGTTTCGGACAGCATGGGCACGCGCGACGTCGAGACGTCACCCGGCGCGGTCTCGACGCGGCGCGAGCACCTCGCCACGAATCTCGGCGCCGAAGCGTTCAGCGGCTTATCCGAGCGGGTCGACGTCGTGCGCGAGACATTCTCGTCCGCGGACGGTAGCGGCGGCACCGACATCGATGGCGCGCTGCGCGACCTGCTGCGCCGGCACGCCAACCTGCGCGCGGTCGTGTTGGCGTCCGACGGCGATTGGAACGTCGGCGAGTCGCCGCTCACCGCCGCCACCGAGTTGCGGACGCGCGGCGTGCCCGTCTTCAGCGTCGGCATCGGTCGCGAGACGCCGCTGCCGGATGTCGAAGTCGCTGCGCTCGATCCGCCGACCTTCTCGGTCGTCGGCAAGTCGCTCCAGGTGCCGTTCTCGATCCGCAGTACGCTGGCGCGCGATCACCGCGCGACGGTGACCTTGACGATCGATGGCAGCGAGACGCGCACGAAGGAGGTGCTCGTTCCGGCGCGCGGCGTCGTGCGCGACATGTTCTTCTGGCGACCGGCCGAGATCGGCCGCGTCAAGTTGTCGCTCGCCGTGCCGCAGCATCCGAACGAGGTCATCGCGGACAACAACGCGCGCGACGTCGACGTGACGATTCGATCGGAGTCGCTCAAGGTGCTCGTCGTCGAGTCGTACCCGCGCTGGGAGTACCGCTATCTGCGCAACGCGCTCGAGCGCGATCCCGGCGTCGAGGTCTCGTGCCTGCTGTTCCACCCGGGGCTGCCGAAGCGCGGTGGGGGAAGCGGGTACCTCAGCGAGTTCCCCGAGACCCTCGAAGAGCTCGCGCGCTACGACGTCGTCTTCCTCGGCGATGTCGGGGTCGGCCCCGATCAGCTCACGCCGGAGCAGTGCGCGCGCATTCGCGGCCTCGTCGAGCAGCAGGCCAGCGGGCTCGTGCTCTTGCCCGGCTTTCGCGGCCACCAGGCGAGCCTGCTGACGACCGAGCTGCGCGATCTGTATCCGGTCGTGCTCGACGCCGAGACGCCCCGCGGTTTCGGTTCGCCGACTCCCGGGCGCTTCCTGCTGACCGAGTCCGGCCGCCGCAATCTGCTGACGAAGCTCGCGGACGTCGAAGGGGAGAATCAGGCCGTCTGGCGCGGCCTTCCTGGCTTCCAATGGCGCTCGCCCGCCGTGCGCGCCAAGGCGGGCACGGACGTGCTCGCGATCGACGAGCTCTCCCGCGCGCCGCTGCTGGTGACGAAACCGCGCGGCACCGGCAAGGTCCTCTTCATGGGAACGGACGGCGCATGGCGTTGGCGTGAGGGCGTCGAGGACAAGTACCACTATCGCTTCTGGGGGCAGGTCGCGCGCTGGATGGCGTACCAGCGGCACATGGCCGAGGGCGAGCTTCTGCGGCTGTTCTACTCGCCGGAGCGGCCGAGCGTCGATTCCGTCGTCACGTGGAACGCGACCGTGCTCGATCCGACCGGCACACCGTTCGACAAAGCGACGGTCTTCGCCGATGTCACCGATCCGGCCGGCGCGGTCACGCGACTGCGTTTTCGATCGGCTGGCGGCGACTGGGGCCTTTACAGCGCGAAGCTGCAGCCGGATCGCCCCGGCGTCTGGAAGGTGCGCTTGACGTGCGAGGAGACCGGCGCGGTGCTCGACACCGAGGTGACGGTCGGAGGCGAGGTGCGCGAGGTCGTCGGCAAGCCGGCGCGGCACGATGTGATGCGCGAGATCGCGCAGGTGTCGCGCGGCGAGTTCTTGACGCCCGACCGCATCGTGGCCCTGCGCGACAAGGTGCTGGCCATTCCGGATCCGGCGCCGTGGATCACGAGGTGGCAGGTGTGGGCGAGCCCGCTGTGGGCGGGATCGCTGATCTTTCTCCTGGCCGTGTTCTGGGTCGGCCGCAAGCTGATCGGAACCGTATGAGGGAATATCGATGTCACGCTGCCCGAACAGGAGCCCCGCATGAAGGTCTCTGATCGAGCTCCGACCGTCGAGCTGCCACCGGGTTTGCGGCAACGACTCGTGTCGTTTCGCAGCCGTCTGCGGCGCATCAAGGTCGCCGAGGCCGCCTTCGCCGGGGGCTGCGGCGTGTGCGTCTCGTACCTCGCCGTGTTCGCTTCGGATCGGCTGTGGGACACGAGCGCAAGCGTGCGTGCGGCGCTTCTCGTCGCGGCGTTGGTCGGACTGACGGTGCTCCTGCCGCTGAAGGCACACCGCTGGGTCTGGCGCAGTCGCAAGCTCGCAGCTCTCGCGCGGATTCTGCGCGGTCGCCATCCGCATATCGGCGATCGCCTGCTCGGCATCATCGAGCTCGCCGAGCGGCGCGATCACGATCAGGACTCGCCGGCGCTGTGTCGGGCCGCGATCGATCAGGTCGCGCACGACACGCAGGACGAGTGCTTCCGCGACGCCGTGCCGCGGCCGCGTCATCGGCTGTGGGCCGGCTTCGCGTTCGCGGCGCTCGCCCTTGCCGTCGCGGCGGTCGCGGTGCCGGGTGCCGGGCTCAACGCGCTCGAGCGCTGGGTTGCGCCGTGGGGTGACACGGCCCGCTACACTTTCGCGCGTGTCGAGCCGCTCCCGCAGCGACGAGTCGTCGCGCTCGGCGAGCCGTTTGTCGTCACGGCAAAGTTGACGGGCGATGCGCCTTGGCGTCCGGCGATCGGTTCCGCGCGCTACGGCCGGCAGTCGCCGCTCTCGAGCGACCTGACGGACGGAGAGTATACGTTCGAGTTTCCCGGGCAGACGACGCCGGCCGCGCTCGTCGTGTCGATCGGCGACGCGGTGGAGCGCATCGACGTCGTGCCGCTCACGCGGCCCGAGCTCGAGGCTCTGCACATCGACGTCGAGCTGCCGGCGTATCTCGAGCGGCCCGATCTCGCGATCGACGCCCGCGGCGGCACGGCTTCGCTTCTGAAGGGAAGCCGTGCATCGTTCGAGGCGACGGTCAATCGGCACCTCGCTCGCGCGACGATCGATGACGCGTCCGACAAGGCGACCGTCGCGGGAGGCTCGCTGTCCTCCTCGTTCGAGGTCTCCGGCGACGCGACCCTGCGCCTTCACTGGACGGACGTCGAGGGCCTGTCGCCACGCGAGCCGTTCGACCTCCGCATCCGCGCGCTCGACGACGAGCCGCCGATGGTGCGGTGCCAAGGACTGGTGGCGGATCAGGTCATCCTCGACAGCGAAGTCCTGAGCTTCGACGTCGTAGCCGACGACGACTTCGGTGTCCGCGCGGTCGGGCTCGAGTGGAGCGAGGTCGAGCATCGGAAGACGAATCCCGATCCGCGACGAGGCGAGTACGAGCTCGCTCCCGGCGGGGCGACCAAGACCGACTTGACGGCGCGCGGGACGTTCGCCGCGGCGGATCTCGGCATCGAGCCGCAGCCGATCCTGCTGCGGGCGTGGGTCGAGGACTATCGCCCTGGCGCCGAGCGCGTGTTCTCGTCGACCTATCGCGTGTTCGTGCTGAGCGCGAAGCAGCACATGATCTGGCTGACGCAGCAGCTCGGGCGCTGGGAGCGTCAGGTGCTCGAGGTGCGCGATGAGGAGACTCGCCTCCTCGATCGGAATCAGGAGCTGCGCGATCTCGACGCCGCGGCGATGGCGCAGGCCGACACGCAGCGAGAGATCGAGCGGCAGGCCGCTGCGGAGCGCGCGAACGGTCGTCGTCTGCGCAATCTGACCGAGGCCGGCAAGCGCTTGATCTCGCAGGCCGCGCGCAACGAGGAGTTCAACACGGCGACGCTCGAGAAGTGGGCCCGGACGGTCCAGTCGCTCGAGCAGCTCGCGAAGAGTCGCATGCCGTCCGTCGCGAGCCTCCTCGACGAGGCGGCCGAGATGGCCCGCAAGAGCGAGGCTGCGCCGTCGGACGACGCCGATCCACAGAGCGGCGATGGGAAGAAAAGCCCGCCGTCGGTCGCCAGCGGACCGCCTCCCGAGGGAAAGGGCAAGAAGAGTGCGCAGAGCAAGCCCTCGAAGCTGCCGTCGATCAACGACACGGTCGCCGCCGCGAACCGCGACGCCGAGCCGGGCGACGAGAAGAAGCCGTCGAATGCACAGAGCCAGTCGTCCGGTAGCTTCGGTTTGCCGACGACGACGCTCGCCGACAACTCGGCGTCGAGTCAGCAAGGCAATGCGCAATGTCCGCCCGCGAAGAAGGTCGACGAAGCCGTCGAGGAGCAGGAGGCGCTGCTCGCCGAGTTCAATCGCGTCATGAAGGACCTTCAGGACGTGCTGAACAACCTGCGCGCATCGACGTTCGTCAAGCGGCTGAAGCAGGCCGCGGGCGAGGAGAAGGATCTCGCCGGCGGTCTCGAGGAACGACTCGGCGCGACCTTCGGCAAGCTCGCGACCGACGTCCGCAAGAGCGATCGAGCGACGTTCGATCGTCTGAAGGCGAAGCAGGAGGAGACCGCCACGCAGGTCTCGTATATCCGGGACGACCTCGCCGCGTACTTCGCGCGCACGAAGGAGACGAAGTTCGACACGGTCCAGAAGGAGATGCAGAAGACCGGCGTCGTCACCGGCATGAAGGACATGATCGCGGCAGTCGACGAGAACCGCACCGGCGAGACGATCGCGATGGCCGAGCATTGGGTCGACCAGCTCGATCGCTGGGCGGAGATACTCGTCGGCCCTGGCTGAAAGGGTCAAGGGGGCTGACCCGGCTCCAAAGGCGACAGTTTGCCGCCATCGATCGTTTTGGAAGTACTGCGAATCCTGAAGGAAGAAGTCGACTTGCGCGAGCTCACGCGGACGACCGAGCAACGCAAGGAGGTTCAAGACGCGAAGGAGTATGACGAGGCCGCCGCGAAGCTCGCGACGACTCAGGGAGATCTGCACGAACGCACCCGCAAGGTGATCGCGAGCGTCGAGAAGCTGCAGCGCGAGAAGAAGAAGAAGTTCGGCCAGGCGCTCCAACGACTCGCGAAGGCGGAGAGCGCCATGGGAGACGCCGCCCGCGTCCTCGGCGAGCCCGACACCGGCGGTCCCGCAATTGCTGCGGAGACCGAGGCCATCGAAGCGCTGCTCGCGACGAAGCGCGGCGGTGGCGGTGGCGGCGGTGGCGGCGGCTCGAACCCGGGGGGCAACACCGGCGGTGGCGAGACCGACCTCGCGGCCGTGTCGCTGATCGGCGTCGGCGTCGGCGAGGAAGCCGACAGCCGTCTGATCAAGCAGGCCGCGGGCTCGGCGGGGGCTGCTTTGCCCGACGAGTTCCGCGATGGACTCGATGCGTACTTCGGCGCGCTGGAGGACGGAGAGTGATGCGGTTGCTCGAGCGAACGATGAGTCCGCGCGTCACGCCTGTCGGCATCGGCGTCATCCTGGCGTCCGCAGTCGCATGCGGCGTCGTCGACGCGCAGGGGCTCGACATTCGCCACGGCAGTCAGGTGTCGCGCGAGGTGCGCGATCTCTACGACGCCGGCTTGCGGTACCTGGTCTCGACGCAGCAGGGCGACGGGTCGTGGCGCTCGTCGTACTCGAACGGTCCGGGCATCGCCGGCATCTGCTGCATGGCGCTCCTGTCGTGCGGCGAGGATCCGAACTACGGCGCCTACGCGGAGCCGCTGCGCAAGGGACTGCGCTTCATCTTGCGCAAGCAGAATCGCCGCACGGGATTTTTCAGCGCGGGCAGGTCGCACGGCAGCATGTACGAGCACGGCTTCACGACGCTGGCGCTGGCCGAGGCGTACGGTACCGTCGACGATGACCTGCTGTGGGCCGGCACGGACGACAAGGACCCGCCGACGATCGGTGCGGGGCTCGAGCTCGCCGTGCGCTGCACGCTGACGTCGCAGAACCGTAACCCGCTCAAGGCGTGGCGCTACTCGCCGACGGCCGACGACGCGGATACATCCGTTTCGGGCGCGCTGCTCATGGCGCTCTTGGCCGCGCGCAACGCCGGTATCGAGGTCCCCGATGCGAACATCGAGAAGGCGCTCGAGTACTACGCGCGCTCGACCACCAGCGACGGCAGCGTGTCGTACTCGGGAGGATTCGGCGGCGGTGGATCGCAAGCGCTGACCGCGATCTCGTGTCTGGTGCATGCGATCGCGCGCAAGAAGGACTCCAAAACGTTTCGCAGCACGCTCGCGAATCTGCAGAAGGGCGGTAGCCTGGGCGGCATCGGGGGCGGGTATCCGTACTACACGCGCTACTACGTCGCCCAAGCGTTGTTCCAAGGCGATTTCGAGGCCTGGAGTCGGTGGAACGAGGCCAACACCGAACAGCTGCGTGACCAACAGCGCGATGACGGAGCGATCGGCTCGGACGCGTACACGACCGGCATGTCGCTCCTGTCGATGGCGTTGAACTTCCGGTTCCTGCCGATCTACGAACGATGACGCACCTCGTAGCTACCACACTGCTCTTGACGAGCCTGTCGACGGGTCAGGTCGACCCTCGGACCTCCGGCACCGCCGGCACGCTGCGTCTCGCCAACGGTGACGAGTTGACCGGACAGCTGCTGCCCGCGTCCGGTCCCGAGCGCGTTCGTTGGCAGACGCCGCCGTTCGAGGACGCCCTGGTCTTCGATCGTCGTGGCGTCGAGCGCGTCGTTCTCGATGCCGGTGGCGCCTCGACGCGCCCCGTCGAGCATCGCGTGCTGCTTCGTGACGGCCGCTTTCTAGTCGGCGACCTGGTCGGGCTCGACGAACGGCACGTCGTCCTCGACGGGGAGCGGCACGGCCGCGTGCGCGTTCTGCGGCAGTACGTCAGCTTGATCGAGAGCGTCGGTCAGGATTCGACGATGCTCGTCGATGGCGGACGCGGGCTCTCGGAGTGGCAGTCCCCCGAGACCCACTTCAGCCGGGCCGATTGGAAGTACGAGAAGGGCGTGTTCGCGACGTCGAGGCGCGGCGCGAGCCTCTATCGACCATTCGACGTCGACGGCAAGGTGCTCGTCGAGCTCGAGCTCGAAGCCGATGAAACGCTCGCATTCCGCGTGACGATCGGCGCCGGACGCGATCCGCTCGCATTGCGGACGGGCTTCAGTCTCGAGACGTGGGGCAAGGTCCTCGTCGCGCACCGACAGACCGGCGAGGAGATCCGCTTCGAGAAGCTGGGTTCGATCGAGACGGGCTCGCAGCGGTTGACGGTGCTGCTCGACGCCGCCGCGAACTCCGTCGATGTCTACTCCGACGGCAAGCTCCTGGGCCGGTTTCGCGACGACGGGCCGCGGCTGTCGTCCGTGCAGGGGCTCTTTCTGCGCAATCTCGGTGAGGGGCTGCGCGTGCGCGGTCTGCGCGCGAAGCGCTGGGTCGCGCCGTCATCCGGAGCGCCCGGATCCGAGGCGCAGGGCGCATACCTCGCCGACGGCACGGTGCTGTCGGGACGCGTGGTCGGATTGCGCGATGGGAAGCTCGTCGTCGCGGGGAAGCAGGAGACGCGCGAGGCCGAGCTGGCGAAGGTCGACGTCGTGCGTCTGGGAAGTCTCGGACGTTCGCACGACGGGAGCGAAACGGCTCCTGGCACCGTGCGGGTGAGCTACTCCGACGGGTGCGCTCTGGAGGGAAGCCTCATCGCGACCGACACCGACGGGATTCGCGTATCGGCGGACTTCGCCGTCGAGCCGATCCTTCTGGGGTTCACCGACGCGCGGCAGATCGAGTTTCCCGGATCGACCGCCGATGACTCTCCGCCGCCACTCGGCGAGTTGGTGACCGAGGCGGGGCGGCTGCACGGAACGCTGTCGGGACAGGCGACTGCGAAGGGGCGCCTTTCGTGGCTGCCCGCGTTCAGCTCCGTGCCGGTCGCCGTGAGCTGGGGCGACCCTGAGCTCGAGATCCTCTATCCGGAGCCGGCTGCGCGCGACGGAGCGGACTCGGCGGACGTGCTCTACCTCGCGAACGGAGATATCGTTCCGGTGCGCTTCCTCGGCGTCGAGAACGAGCGGTATCGCGTCGAGATCGGCGGTCGAGCCCTCGACGTCGAGGCGCGGTTCGTCAAGGGAGTGCGCTTGCGCGACGAGTCCGATGGCGCGCGGGAGATAGCATCCGACGGCTGGAGAGCATCGGGAGACGGAAACGTCGACGCCGGCCGCATCTCGCTGCCTGCGGGCGCGAGCGTGTCACGCAAGCTCGATTGGCCGCGCCGTTGCCGGCTGCGCTTTCGCGTGCGGTGGCAAACCGCAGGGTCTCTGAACGTGACGTTCTCGCAGCGCGGCGGCCGCGGCGGCCTCCAGAGGCTCGGCTTCTTCCCGGGGGAGGTGGCGGGGAGCAACGAGACGTTTGTGCTGTCGTGGCGAAACGGCCGTCTGCAGGCGCAGTCGATGCGCGCGATGTTTCGTGGCGGTCTCGTGATCGAGAACTCGGTCTTCGAGGTTGCGAGCGATACGGCGGCGAAGGAGGTCGAGTTCGAGGTGCTCGTCGACCGCGACCGAGGTCGCGTGCTGATTCGCGGCGACGGCGAGGTGCTCCTGTCGGAGAAGCTGCGCCAGTCGAGCGGCGAGATCACGGGGCTGTCGTTCGCAGCCGGAGGTGCCGACGAGGCCTTCGGCGAGGTCGTTCAGATCGTCAACGGGCGCCTCATCACAACGGCCCAACGTGCGGATGTGCCGCCGATCTCGATTCGCGATGTCGAGCTTCGTCGCTGGCCCGGCTTCCTCGATGAGGAGCCCCTCAAGCGCGTGTTGACTCGGCGGCGCGGCGCGGAACCGGAGGAGGTCTCGCACCTGATTCGCTCGTACAACGGCGATTGTCTGCGCGGTGCGCTCGTGGGCGTCGACAGCGAGAATGTCCGGCTGCGCGTGCGCTCGCGGACGATCTCGGTGCCGCGCGCGAGCGTCGCCGAGATCATCGCCTTGACGGTCGAGAGCACCGCGCGCGTGCCGGCCATCGAGGTCGGCCTCGTCGGCGGCCATCGCGTCTCGCTCACGGCATTGCAGGAGGCCGGTGGACGCTGGAGCGCGACCTCGGCTGCGCTCGGCGAGTTCGAGCTGTCGCGCGCCGACGCGCGTCGTGTCGGCTTCGGGTTGAAGGAATCGCGCTCTTTCCACGCGTTGGCATCCTGGAACTTGCTCGAGCCCGTGCCGCTGCCGGTCACGAGCTGCCCGGCACCGGGCGACGGGGCGCCCGGAGCCGCACCGACCGAGCCGGCGTCACCGCTCGTCGGGAAGGAGGCGCCGGACTTCGACCTCGCTCGCCTGACGGGCGGGCGAGTGCGACCACAGGACCTGCGCGGCAAGGTCGTGGTGCTGGACTTCTGGGCCACCTGGTGCGCTCCGTGCGTGGCGGCGCTGCCGACGTTGATGAAGGTCGCGAAGGCGCATTCCGACAACGTCGTGCTCGTCGCGATCGATCAACAAGAAGAGTCCGAGACCATTCGCGAGTTCTTGAAGCAGAAGGCTTGGGATCTCGACGTCGCGCTCGACAGCGATGGTCGCGTCGGGAGGAGCTACGGCGTGCAAGGCATCCCGCAGACCGTGGTCATCGATCCGCAGGGGATCGTGCGCCACGTTCACGTGGGCTTGGCGCCGGACCTCGAGGCGCGACTGACGCGAGAGGTTCGTGCATTGATATCCGCCCCGCCGAAGGACTGAGTGCCGCCTTTCACAAATATCTGTGCATTCGAGCGGCATCTCCGCCCGCTGGCT
>CAYMRB010000139.1:0-21069 GCA_964392615.1 uncultured Planctomycetia bacterium
GGGGGGGCTCGGCCTCGGTATGGTCTTCGGAGTCGGCGTGGGGGACGGGGGCGGAGTCGGGGGCGGAAACGACGACCCCCATGCGTTCCCGATTCCTCGCTCTGTAACTGTCCGTTGAACTCGTCCGCGTCTGCCGTCCTCGACTCAGACCCGCCTTGCCGCCCCCGCCGCGCCGGTGAGGAAGAACCGTGCGTCGCCCGCCGGCGCGGGGAACTCCGTACGATACGCGTCGCGCCACGCGTCGAGGTAGCGCTCGCTGCTCTCGCGGTCGACGAGGCTCCACACGCTGCCGCCGAAGCCTGCGCCGAAGGCTGACGCGGCGATCGCGCCGAGCTCGCGCGCCTGCCGAGCGAGCCAGACGGTCTCGTCGATCTGATTGCCGAGTCGTCGCGCGCCGTTCTCCTGGGAGAGGTCGACGAGGTCGCCGAACGCGGACAGGTCGCCGGTCGCCAAGCACTCGGCGGCCCGCGGCACGATGTCCTCGCTTTCGACGGCGAACTGCTCGAACCGGTCGACGAGCTCCTCGGGCGCGAACTCGGCGTCCGATGCGTTCGCGAGCCGGCGCGGCAGCTCGTCGCGCGCGGTCGCGTGGCGCGTCAGAATGTCGGCGAGGCGCAGCCCGTCCGTGCCGCAGTGGGCATTGGCGATCCGGGCCACAGCTGCGGCGAGGCGCGCGGCGCGGTTGTAGCGTTCGAGCGCGGCGCCGGTCTTCTCGGCCGCGATGCCGCTGGACGCAATCGCGAATACGAGCCCTGGCGGCAGATCGACGCGACGCTCGAGCCGCGTCGGTGCGAAGGAGTACACCGCGAGCTGGC
The DNA here is from genome assembly GCA_964392615.1 of uncultured Planctomycetia bacterium. GTDB lineage: Bacteria > Planctomycetota > UBA8108 > UBA8108 > UBA8108 > CAYMRB01. The sequence continues at coordinate 816 of CAYMRB010000139.1, forward strand.
CGGGCTGCGAGCACAGGATCGCCGTGTGGTCCTCGCTGCCGCCGTGCGTGCCGACCCCGGCATCGCCTCGCAGCGCTCCGAAGTCGGCGCCGTTCTCGACGCACGCGAGGTAGGCGGCGAGCGATTCGGCGTCAGCGCCGATCGCGTTGCGGCATTCGGCGCGATGGCGCAGCCCGTTGATCTCGGTAAGGACGAGACACGTGCCGACGAGAAACGCGCTCGAGCTCGACATGCCGGCCGCCGGCGGCAGATCGCTCGCGACGACTATCGTCGCGCCGCGGTCGATGCCCGCAAAGTTGCGCGCCAGCCGACGCGCTGCGGTCATCGGGTAATTCGACCAATGACCTGAGCGCGGCGCGAGGTCGGGCGACAGCTCGAACTCGATCGTCTCGTCGATTCCGACGTCGTCGATGATCACCTTCGCGTCGTCTCGCGGCGCTGCGACGAATACGAAGCCCTGCTCCGTCGCGGCCAGCAGGCTGCGGCCGCCGCAGTAGTCGGTGTGCTTGCCGAGGACCTCGATGCGTCCCGGGACGGCGAACGCGATGGCTTCCGTCCGCTTCGCGTCGGGCCGCGTCGCCAGATGCTCGCGGCAGCGCGCGAGGAGATCGGCCCCGTTGCCCGTCACGCGTCGTCGTCGTCCGAACGTTCGCCGTCAGGCATATCGTGCTGCAGCTGGATCGAGCGAAAAAGCTCGCGGAGGTCGTACGCCCCGCGAATCGTGACCACGATCGCGAGGACTGCGAAGACACTCAGGCAGACGACGAGGAGGCCGGCCCAGAAGATCGTCCAGAAGGTCATGATTCCGATTTCTCCTTGGCGTCGCCGTCGAGTCGCCGGGGCGCGGAGTCCGGGAAGCACAGCGAGCCGACGACGAGCAACACGACCGACAGCGCGACCGTGCCGAGGCCGATGTGAGCGCCGCTCAGCTGCGTGTCGAGAGAGTCGTTGAGTGGCTCGCGGATGGTATCGAGACCGCAGATCGCCAGCAGTCCAGCGCCGAGGGCCAGATAGGCGCCCACGGTGCTCGCGCCCCGCCAGTAGAGACCGATGCCGAGAAGCGCAAACGCGCCGGTGAAGTAGATCGCGCCCGTGATCGCCATGTAGTCCCACAGGTCATCGCCGAGCGGGTACCAGAGCCCCCAGACGAGCAGAAACACGCCGATCGCGAAGATGATCACGCGCGTCGTCAAGAGTCGCGATCGGGTCGACATCTGTCCGCGGCGCAGCGGTGCGATGACGTCTTGCGTCAGGACCGAGCTCCAACAGAGCAGATAGCTGTCGTGGGTCGACATGAACGCGGCCAGCATGCCCGCCGTCACCAGCCCCAGGAGACCGGTGGGCAGAATGCGTCCGAGGAATAGGGGCATCGCTTCCAGCGCGAACTTCTTGGACTCGACGTCGCCGGTGGCCGCGAGGAAGAGCGCCTTCAAATCGACGTCGTGCCACACGAAGACGAGCGCGCAGACGCCGAGGAAGTTCGGAATCAGGAACCGGATCAAGAATCCGAGGGACGACCACACGTAGATGCGGCGGACCGCCTTCGTGTCGCGGGCCGCGCACGCGCGCATGACCGAGGTCTGCCAGATGGCGCACGACACGAGGCCGAGGAAGGCCATCCACATCACATAGGCCGGTCCGAAGCCATCCTTGCCCTTCTCGACTACCAGCGGGTTGAAGCCGGACTCGCCGCGAACCTCCTGGACCGTCGATACGATCCGATCCCATCCGAGGTGTTGAACCGCGAGCACGGCCGTGACTAGCAGGCCGAACGACAGCACGACGAATTGGATGTAGTCGGTGATGACGATCGACACCATGCCGCCGAGGATCGTGTAGAAGAGCACGAGCGCGAGCAGTACGGTCATCACGACGTTCAGATGGAGCGCGGACTCCATCCCGGTGACGCCGAGGATGAAGTCGGCCCCCGCGCGCAGGAACATCCCCATGTTGAGGATGCCGGACAGCGCGAGGATCGTGCCACCGAAGACCCGGACACCGGGGCTGAATCGGCGTTCGTAGAACTCCGGAATCGTCATCACTCCCATGCGTCGGAGCGGCACGACGATGTAGCCCGTCCAGCCGACAAGCAGCGCGACGAGGCCCGCGAGCAGCGCGATGTGGAAGGACGCGAAGCCGCCGGTGAAGCCCTTCTGCGCCGCGTACATGATCGTCACGAGGCCGAGCTCGGTGCCGATCATCGTTGCGATGCCGAGCGCCGAATTGAGCGACCGTCCGGCGACGATGAAGTCGCCCATATTGCGCACGTAGCGCATCGCGACGACGCCGACGACGGTGGAGCCGGCGATGTAGGCCGCTACGATGGTCCAGTCGATCCAGGAGAAGTTCGTCAACGCTCGGTGTCCTTTCGACCGCGATTCCGGTGCGACGACGGACCGCTGTCCGTGCGGAGGTGGAGACGATCATGCCCCGGCGGCCGACTTGTCGCAAGACGGAGGCGGGCCGGCGCGATCGCGACTCGATTTCGTCACCCCTCTCGACTAGAGTGGCGCCCATGACACAGCCTGACGAGATGCTCGGCTTGATCTACGACGTCGATGGGGTCATCGCCGACACGGAAGCCGTCAACGCCCGTGCGTCGATTCGCGTCTTCGCCGAGCTCTTCGGCGTCGAAGGCGTGCGGCGCGAGGACTTCGACGCCGGCCTCGGTCGTGGCGCCGAGGAGTACGTCCGCGCCGCGGCGCGAGTGCACGGCATCGAGCTCACCGCCGAGCAGGTCGCGGCTGCCACCGCGGCGCGGCAGGAGAACTTCCTCGCGATTCTGCGCGATGAGCCGCTACCGCCGTTTCCGGGCGTGATCGAGCTCATGAACGCCGCATTCGCGAGCGACGATTTCGCGGTCGCCATCGCGACGAGCAGCACGCGCGAGAAGTCCGGCGCGGTGCTCGAGTCGACCGGGGTGCCGTTCCGCGACATGGTGTACGTCAACGGCAGCGACGTCACGCACAAGAAGCCCGATCCGGAGCTCTTCCTCACCGCGGCCGCGCGCCTGTCGATCGCGCCGGAGCGCTGCGTCGTCGTCGAGGACGCGCCGAACGGCGTCGAGGCCGCGCACCGAGCCGGGTGCCGGTGCGTCGGTGTGACGAACTCGGTGCCGCGCGACCGGCTCGCGGCGGCCGAGATCGTGGTCGACAGCCTCGTCGAGGTCGACATCGACCGCGTTCGACGGTTGATTGACGGAGCCTGATCGGTTCCGAGGCCGCGGTAGGGGCGTGGCGGACGACGCGATCGGGGGTTCTCCGATGGCGAGCTGAGGGCAAGCTCGGATAGGATCCTCGGGACACCGGCCCGCTTGCGAGCGGGCTGTCCGCTCGGAATCGATCCAGAGGAGTCCTATCGATGCCACCAACTCATCGCGTCTCTACCGTCGGCGCCGCGCTCGCAGCGCTGGTTCTCGTGACGATCTTCAGCGCGGGTTCCGCTCTGCGCGCCCAGGACGACGCGGCGAAGGCCGCTCCAGCGCCGCAGGCGACCACGACGTCCGATCCCAGGGTCAAGCTCGACAACCTCAAGCTGCTCCTGCGGCCGCTCGAGGTCGCCGATCTGAAGGTCGAATGCGATGCGTGGCTCGGTCTCGTCAAGGCGAAGCAGACCGAGATCAGCGCCAAGAAGATCCTCATCGCCGCCGAGAGCGATGGCGAGAAGCCGACCGTCGAGGAGGTCGCCACGCTGGAGGTCGACCGTGGCGCGCTCCTCGAGCGGCTCAACGTCGCCGTCCGTGCGCTCGAGGCCAAGGGCGAGGAGGGCGACTTCGAGCCCTACGACAAGTACGCTGCGACGGTCGGGGCGCTGGATGTCGACGTGACGGACGCGAGCGCCACCTGGACCCGCGTTCAGACTTGGTTGACGAACGAGGAAGGCGGCATTCTGTGGGGGAAGCGGCTCGCCGCTTTCTTCGGTCTGCTGATCGCGTTCGCCATCCTCTCCCGTATCGTCGCCGCGATGGTCGGCAAGGCGCTCGGCGCAGCGAAGAACCTGTCGACGCTGCTGCGCAACTTCCTGATCAAGGTGACGCGTCGTACGGTGATGATCGTCGGAATCATCGTCGCCCTCTCGGCCCTCGAGGTGAACATCGGGCCCTTGCTCGCCCTGCTCGGTGCGGCCGGATTCGTCATCGCGTTTGCTCTCCAGGGCACGTTGAGCAACCTGGCGAGCGGCCTTCTGATCCTCTTCGCCCGGCCCTACGACGTAGGCGACGTCATCGACGTCGCTGGCGTCGTCGGCAAGGTCATCAAGATGAGTCTGTTCTCGACGCAGATCAACACCGCTGACAACCGCGTGATCGTCGTGCCGAACAACTCGATCTGGGGCGGCATCATCACGAACATCACCGGCGAGAAGACGCGGCGCGTCGACATGGTGTTCGGAATCGGCTACGACGACGACATCGACAAGGCGCAGAAGGTGCTCGAGGAGATCGTGTCCGCGCACGAGCTGGTGCTCGCCGACCCCGAGCCGACGATCCAGCTGCACGAGCTCGCCGACTCGTCGGTCAACTTCGTCTGTCGGCCGTGGTCGAAGACGGAGGACTACTGGACGGTCCTCTTCGACGTCACGCGTGCCGTGAAGAAGCGGTTCGACGAGGAGGGCATCTCGATTCCGTTCCCGCAGCAGGACGTGCACATGCACCAGATCTCGTCGTAAGACGACGGCGTCGGGTCCGGAAGGGAACGGCAAAGAAAAGGCGGTGTCCGCGGAGCGCTCGTTCCTCGGACACCGCCTTGTCAGTTCGGCGCGATCGCCGCGATCAGAGCGTGTAGCCGTCGCGGTACTGGTAGTGAACCAGGCTCTTCGCCGCGTCGCAGTTCGTCGGACGCATGTTCGGGCCGTCCCACTCGATCTTGACGCCAGCGCGCAGCGCGATGTTGCCGAGCAGGATCGTCTCGGTGAGCAGGCCGGCGTAGTCGAAGTTCGACATGGCGGGCTTGCTCGGATCCTTGCACGCGCGGAGCCACTCGCGAGCGTGACCCGGCGAGCGCTCGATTGACGGATCCGGCGGCTCGTAGCCCTCGAAGTTCTTCTCGGGCAGCAGCTTCCAGTTCGAGCCGTAGTCGCCACCCGAGTAGAGGATGCCCTTGTCGCCGACCATGATCGAGCCGCTCGTCGACAGCTTGTCGAGGCCGCCCCAGACTTCCCGCGGTGGCATGTTGCAGCCGCCGGCACAGTCGTACCAGTAGAAGTCGCAGGCGACCATGTCGCTGCGTGCCGGGAACTCGAACTTGATCGTCGAGGCGTCGGGGTACGTCTCGTAGTTCAGGCCCTTGACGTACAGGCACTCCATCGACGTCGGGTACTCGAACTTCAGCGCCCAGAACGGCAGGTTCACCGTATGGCACGCCATGTCGCCGAGCGCGCCCGTGCCGAAGTCCCAGAAGCCACGCCAATTGAAGGGCGCGTACGCGTCGGCGTACGGACGCATCTGGCGCGGGCCGATCCAGGAGTTCCAGTCCATCGTCTTGCGCGTCGGCTGCGCCTTGGGACGTTCGGCGAAGCCCTGCGGCCACACCGGGCGGTTCGTCCAGACGTGGCACTCGCGGACCTTGCCGATGCCACCGGACTGCACGATCTCGACGCCCTGGCGCAGACCGGAGGACGACGTGCCCTGGTTGCCCATCTGCGTCGCGACCTTGTACTTCCGCGCCGCCTCGGTCAGCATGCGCGCCTCGTACACCGTGCGCGTCAGCGGCTTCTGGCAGAAGACGTGCTTGCCCTGCTTGATGGCCATCATGCTCGCGGGCGCATGGTTGTGATCGGGCGTCGACACGGTGACCGCGTCGATGTCCTTGCGCTCGAGCATCTTGCGGTAGTCGGTGTACTTCCCGGCCTTCGGGTTGTCCTCGAAGCCCTTCTTGCCCCGGTCGGCGTCCGCGTCGCACACCGCGACGATGTTCTCGCTCGACACAGCGCGCATGTCGCTGTAGCCCTTCCCTCCGACGCCGACGCACGCGATGTTCAGCTTCTCGTTCGGCGACCGCGGCGCACCGATGACGGTGCTGCCGCCCCACATACCGACGCCGGCCATGGCGCTGTTTCTCAGGAACGCTCTCCGGGTTCGCTTGCTGTCCACCGGCATCCTCCTTCGTGGTTCAGAGCTATCGGTTCTGATCAGGATCTGGGGCTCTCTGGATTGTCCGCCGGCACGCGGAGGCTATTCTCGGAGACCCCAAACCGCTCACGATACGGCCTGTCGCGGCTCGATTCCAGGTCGTGGGACGTCCGGGAAACCGCGACCTTCAGATGGTCCGACGAGCCCCGGGGCCACGTGGCGAGAGCGATCGGCGGCGCGGCGTCTCGACGCGTTCTGGAGACGTTCTGGAGATGGACGTGTGGATCGACGAACTTGCCGCAGCCTCGGCGAGAAGCGCTCGAGAGAACCGGGCCGGCGGTCGTCGACGGGGGCGCTACGGACGCGCGCTGTGTCGTCGCTCGATACCCTTGCCGGGGAAGCGTCCGCGCGGGCGGCGCCCCTCGTTGCCGCTCTCGGCCGGGCACGGCCACGGGCGCTGGCGTCGCCTGCCGCCGAAACAGCGGGGCGTGGAATGGGTGGATCGCGTGGTGCTCATGACTATCAGGACTATCGGCCACCGAGGACGAGTACTTGAGGACCACCGTCCTCGCGGTGCCTCGCATCGTCTCTGAGGTACGATGATCGCGCGAATTCGTCAACTCGGGCCGGCGACCACCGGCCCGGATCCGTCGTCCCACCACACGCGCAGGACATCGACGAGCGCAGGCGTCAGGGGGGGCTGCGCTCGCAGCAGCGCCGGGTCGAACGCCCAGTCGAGCCAGGGCTCGGAGGCGACATCGCTGCGGTCCGGTCGGGCCGATTCGCCGGTGGGGCGCTCGAACGCGTTGACGAGCGAACCGCGCCAGCGGAGGGTGTGGCGGCTCCAGTCCTCGTGGAGCCGGACGAAGTCGCGCCAAGCGGCAGTGCGGCCGCCCGGGGGCGTGATACCGGTAAGGATCGACACGTTGAAGCTCGTGCTCGCGGCGATCGGGAGCGAGCCGGCCGTCTTGCTGTCGTCCCAACGGCTCGACAGCAGATGGACGGTGGGGGCCAGGACTGCGGCAGGCTTCTTGCCGTGCGTATTGAAGTCGCCCTCGATCCACACCGGCAGAGGCGAGGCGAATGTCAGCGACCGCGCGAGCTCCGCCCCGCGCCGCAGACGGAAACCGTCGGGACCGTCGATGCTGGCACCGTACGCGAACACGGTGCCGTTCGCGGGGAACCTCCCCGAAGCGGTGAGCGCGGCGAGATCGAGGTCCGTCAGCCGGACGTGGCGGCCGTCGTGGGCGTCCCACACCTGCGATGAGCCGATGGTCCGCGGCGGCAAGCGGAGCGCCTTGCCGTTCGTGGCCAACGCGCGGTCGTCTACGACGACGAGACCGGCGCGACGGTGGTACTCGCCCTTCGCGCCTCCGTCGACGAACGGCTCGAGCAACGAACGGTCGGCCAGGGCGGGTTTCTCCGCACCACACCCGGAGTCGCGCAAGGTGCCGCGCCACGCACTCAGCGCCGTGCTGCCCCGTCGCGTGCCCGCGTCGGCGTCGAGCTCGAGGAGGCGGTGATCCGGCTGACCCCGCAATCTGACCCACACCGCGTCGGGAGTCGAGGCGGGCTGTCGTCGCTCGATTCGTCCCGACGCGCGAGCCTCCTCCCCCGCAAGGACGAGCGCGCCTCTCGCGCCGAGCGCAAGGTTGCCGGCGACGTGTACGCGGCCGGAGATGACTCGGTCGACGCCGGTGAACAGGTGCAAGTCGCTCGACGACACGATCGCGCTGCGGAATACGGGAGCGCTGCGCAGCGCGATGACGCGTTCGACGCGAGCGCGGGCGTCGTCGACATCGACCTCCGTACGGATCGAGAAGTGACGCGTCGTCGTCACGTAGCCGTCGTCGCCCGTATGCCGCACCGGCGACCCGACCGGCTCGACTCGGTAGGTCCGATCGCTTCCGCCGACGTGCACGATTCCCTCGGCTGGCGGCGTCTCTGCGCCCAGAAGCGTCGATCGCGTGCGCAGCGAGGCGATGGCACATTCGACAACGCCCTCGGCAAGCGCTCTCGCCTGCGCGCGACGGACGCGGAACTGCACGTCCTTGCCGGCTACGAACGTCGTCTCCACGGCCGCGGCCAGCGTCAGCACGATGACGCTGAGAAGCACGAGGACGAACACGAACGACGAACCTCGGCCGCGACTCGCCGATGCCCGGGGGCCGTGTATCGTCGTCGCAGAGACCACTGTTCAGTTCCTCATGGTGACCAGGATCGCGAAGTCGCCGCCAGTACCGCCGTCGCCGTCCGCGTTCGCGTCGTCCGGGGAGACGAGCTCGGCGTGCACGGTACCCGGGCCCAGGACCTCGAAACGCGGCGTTCCGACGGTGCGTCCCAGGCGTCGCACCGTGCGGCCCTTCTCGTCCGCGATCGTCAGCTCGCCACGCGCGTCGACGCGTGCGGTGAACACGCGTGGATCCCAGACGACGCTGCTGGTCTGCGGTCGCAGCGGCGGCGTGGGGGCGGAGGTCGGCAGGCGGAACTCGAGCGCCGCGCCGCCCTCGGTGACGCGCGGATACGATACGCCGCGGACGTCATCATCGACCTGCCCGGAGCGTCGCAGGACGTCGGCGAGACCCGCGAGGACGCGAACCGTGGACAGCTCTCGGGTGACGATCGCGTCGTTTCGCCACAGCGCTGTCGCGGTTTCCGCGGAAACGTTGAGGGCGACTGCGACGAGGAGCGACAAGATCGTCAACGCGAGCACGGCCTCGACGAGGCTGAACCCTCCCGATCCTCTTCGGCGACGCTCGGTTCGCATCGCGATCACTCCGCCCGTGCGGTTTCGAAGACCCTCTCGACTGCACCGATGTCGGGACTCACCCACCGCAGCGCGATTCGAACATGCAGCGGGTCTAGCGTCGCATGCGGATACTCGACGGTGAGAACCGCACCGGGTAGCGACTCGACGACGACGGGACCATCGGCCGGGTACCGCGCCGGAATCTCTCGCGGCGGCAGTGACCGCATCTCCTCGAGCACCTTTTCGACTTCGATCGCCGCCACCGAGAACTCGTGGTTCAGCCGCATCTGTCGGTGCAGGGGGACGAGAAGGAGCGTTACGCCCGTCACGATCACCGTCAAGAGGGTTGCGGACAGGACGACCTCGAGCAGCGTCAACCCAGCCGTCGAACGACCCTTCGCAGGATGCACCGTCATGGGCTGCGAGGCTCCTGCAAGGTCGACTCTGCCGCGCCTCGCTTCGCGAGATCGCGTTCGACTTGTCGAATGGTCCTCTCGACTTGCGGTGCGCTTGCCGGATCGATGCGGCGAATCCAGCGCATCAGCTCGAGCGCTTCGTGGAGCTCTCCCGCGTCGAGCAGGATCGTCGTTCGAATGCCGGCAGCGCGGAGATCGTACGGGTTGGCCTCGAGAGCTGCGCCGCTGTGCGCGAGAGCGCCGCCCCGATCGCCGCGCGTGAGCAGACACTCCGCGAGCGCGGAGTGCGTCGCCGCGGAATCGGGATGCGCCGCGAGGTGCCGCTCGAGAAGCTCCGTGGCGCCGGTGCGGTCGCCTTCGCGCATCGCGTCGACGGCCGTCTCGTAGTCCGATGGCCGATAGCTCTGCGCAGCGTGCTCGAAGCGCAGCAGGAGGACACGGGTTCCGCGCACGATGAACTCGTGCACCGGGACCAGGGGTGCCCCGTCGACCGCGAAGCGACGCAGGATGTGCTGCGTGTGCTCGCCGACGTCGATCGTCAAGTGCGTGATGCCACGCTGCTCGTACTCGCGTCGCAGCGCGCCCTTGCCGAATCGCACCGCGGAAACGAGCTGGCGGTCGAGTCGGCTCTCCGTGGTCAGAAGGTGCGAGAAGAGCCCGGAGAGGACCGCGTCGTCCGCCACGATCGTGTCGATCTCGGTCAGCGCGTGCTGCGTCGAATAGCGCGCGTCGGCGAAGGCGCTGCTGGTACGCAGCACTTGCGAGCCGAGCGCGACGAATACGCAGACGACGCCGATCCACGCCGTGTGCCGCGTCAGAACAGGTGGCAAGAATCGCTGCATGCGTGCCGCGATGGCGACCACGACGACGGCGAGCCCGACCCAGCCGATCAAGATCACCGCCTCGTCGGTCGCGAACGCGCGGCAAAGCTGATACGCGAAGAAGAGCGCGACGGGCAGGACGGCCCAGCGAACCGCTCCGTGCGGTACGCCTTCCGGCGCGGGCCGCTGGAACAGCATGGCGAGCGTACCTGCCGCGAGCACCGTGGCCGTCGGGAACAGCACGACCAGGTAGCGCAGCGGCGAGTACCCGGCAGTCGCGAACAGAAGGAGGCCTCCGATGAGTGCGGCAACGAGCGACCACTCGACAGCGCGCAGCCGGCGCAGGAGTGGTGCGAAAAGCGCTAGCGGGAGCACGACGGGAAGGGCGCGGAACACGCCGGCACGATCCTCGAACGACAGCAGTCGCCACGCGACGCCGTGTTTCGCTTGGACCACGAAGTAGTCGTGGAGCTTCTGTGCGAAGCTGTGGTGCAGGCCGAGCGCGAGGCCGACTCCGACGGCAGCGACAGCCGTCGCGACGAGGCCCGCAGCCGCGATGCGCGGTCGGCGGCGCAGAATCGATGGGATGGGCGGACAGGCGAGCAGCATCGGCACGAGGATCACCAGGATCTCTTTGACGAGCACGATGCCTGCCGCACAGATCACCCAAGCGGCCAGGACCGGCGCCAGGCGTTGACGGGTGGCGCCCGTGACGCACAGGTAGAGCACGGCCGAGGCGATCAGCGCGAGGAGCGTGTAGGGCACGGCCGATCGGTTGAACACGACGAACGAGTAGTTCAGCGCCAGGAGGACCGCCGCCAGCACGCCTCCGGCGTCACCCCACAGCCGTCGCGCCGCGAGCGCCGTGAGCAGGACGGCGACGACCGCGAGGGGGACCGATGCGAGGTTCGTGGTCCACAACGACGGACCGAACGCGCTGTAGAGCGCGCGGAGGTACGCGGTGTAGAGCGGCTTGTCGTATGCGCGACCGACGTCGCATTCCCGGCCGATCGTTTCGTCCAACGCCGCCGCCGAGTACCAACTCGCGTCCGTTGACAGCGAGAAGTCGCGCGACACGTCAGTCGGCGCGTCGGCCCCGAGATCGACGAGACGAATCAGCAGCGCGGTGACCAGCACCGCGGTGAGCTCGAACCAGAACCTCGTCGAACTCGCCGTTGCTCTCATGTGCGTTTCGCGTCTTCGACCGGGTCTCTGTCGACTACTTGATTCGTCGCAGCGGAATGCGCTTCGGCGTCGGTTGGCGGCTCGAATCAACCGTCAGGGAGTACGGTGTCGAAACCAGGCGATCGCCGAGCAGCGCGCGGATTTCATACTGTCCCGAGGCTAGCTGATCGATCGCGAACTCCGACGCGACCATGGATTCGAGCGCCACGGCGTGCCCGACGGAACGACTGCCGGATCGGATGCGTCGGACCTCCGGCACGATCGGCACGGTGAGCTTCTTGCCGGCTCCGATCGACATCGAGTCCTTCCACGCGTAGTCCCAGGAGCGGCGGAGCGCAACGGTCGACCGCCCGCGCGGCGTGGCCGTCAGCTCGATCCGGAGGCGCTCGATCGTCACGACTCGCGAGCCGCGGTTCTCCACGTCGACCCAGAACTTGATCCGCTTTCCGGGCCATAAGGTTTGCGTGTTCGCGTCGAGCGTGACACGGATGTCGTCGTCTGCCGAGGTGTCGTCGAGCCGCACCCTCGCGGCGCAACCCGCCAGCGGGATCGCGAGCGCGAGGATCGGCAGAATCAGGATGGTCGAAGGTCCTCTCATGGCGACTGCGTACTCTCCGGAACCCGTGATAGGATGGCGGCCGGATGGCGTGGACGGCACCACCTTCCGCGTATCGTGAACATCGGCATTCGCGGCACCGAATCTGGACAGTGAAAGGCCGCACTTGGAGAAGGAGACGACGATGAACCGACGGCAGTTCCTCGGAGCAAGCGTGGCGGCAGCGGCGTGCGGCTCACTTCCTGCGGTCGGGCACGCGTCAGCCGAAGGTGCGGCCGACCAACCCGCGGCCGTGTCGAAGATCAGCGACCGATTGCCCGGATCTCACCTTCCGCTCAGCCTCGCCGCGTACTCGTTTCGCAAGGAGCTGTCGGGCAAAGAGCCGGAAATGACGCTCGATGACTTCGTCGACTTCTGCGCGCGCCAAGGGCTCGACGCGACCGAGTTGACGTCCTACTACTTCCGGCGTACGGATGCCGAGTACCTGTGCTCGCTGCGACGCCGTGCGGCCGTCAACGGACTGGCGATTTCCGGAACGCCCGTCGGCAACGACTTCTGCAAGGCGCCGGGACCGGAGCGCGAAGCGCAGATCGCACACGTGAAGCAGTGGATCGATCACGTGGCCGTCCTCGGATCGCAGACGATTCGCGTTTTCGCGGGACGCATTTCGAAGGGCGTGTCCGAGGAGCAAGCCCGAGCGTGGTGCATCGAGGGACTGAAGGAAGTGGCCGAGTACGCGGGGCAGCGCGGCATCCTTCTCGGCCTCGAGAACCACGGAGGCATCACGGCAACGGTGGAGCAGTTGCTCGCTCTCGTGCGCGGTGTCGACTCGCCGTGGCTCGGAGTCAACCTCGATACGGGCAACTTCCACCAGCGCGTCTACGAGAGTCTCGAGGCGGCCGCGCCATGGGCGGTCTCGTGCCAGGTGAAGGTCGAGACGCGCGAGGGGCGTGATCCGCCGCAGAAGACGGACTTCCGTCGCGTCGCGACCATCCTGCGCAACGCGGGTTATCGGGGTTGGGTCGCGCTCGAGTACGAAGCCCGCGAGCCGGCGTGCGAAGCCGTACCGCGGTACCTCGAGGAGCTACGCCGGGCGCTGGCGTGACGAGCCGTCGAGCTCGCTGATCATCTCCGTCGTACCGTTCCTGCCGCAACCAACGGCGAATCGGATCTTCCGCGAAGGGAGGTCCGGCTCGCCGTTTTCGTGAGTTTCGCTCAGGCGTCCGTCGCGTACCGGTCGACAAATGGATACGCGGACGGGGTGTGGGGTGGCCAGGACGCGAATGGAACGAGCGAGCACCATGACGGTTCACCCAAGTGCGGAGACGCAGGAGAGGCCAAAGGCACTCGTTGCCGAGGACAACCTGATCAACCAGAAGTTGGTCATGAGGCTGCTGGCCAAGAATGGCTACAGCGCCGTGGTTGTCGAGAACGGCAAGAAGGCAGTTGATGCTCTTGAGCAACAGCCGTTCGACTTCGTGCTGATGGATATCCAGATGCCCGAAATGAGCGGCGTGGAGGCAACCGTCGTCATTCGCAACAAGGAGCGCGTCACGGGCGATCACATTCCGATCATCGCGTTGACGGCCAATGCGATGAAGGGTGATCGAGAGCGATTCCTGGCCGCGGGCATGGACGAGTACGTCTCGAAGCCGATCAACACGAAGAGGCTCTTCGAGGCCATTGAGAGCGTGACCGAGCAGAAGAGTGACGGGACGATGAATCCAGCGGAGAGCGCGAACACCGCCGCGGCGGTGGACAAGGCAGAGATTCTCGAGCGATTCGACAACGACCTGGAGTTCCTCGGCGAGGTCGTCGACCAGTTCGTCAGTGACCTTCCGGCTCTGCTGGACGGCATCCGCGAGGCCCTCGGCACTGGCGATGTGAGCTCGCTCGAACGATTCGCTCACTCGCTCAAGGGTGCCGCCAGCAACTTTGGCGAGGGGCCGGTCGTCGATGTGGCCTTCGAGATTGAGCAGGCGGCCTCCAGCGGCAAGCTCGACACGATTCAGGAGATGCTCGGCCGTCTCGAGGCTGCCGGCGAGCAGCTCGGCTCAGCGTTGCGCGCTCTCTGCGGGCAACAAGCCTGACGCCGACGACGAGTCGACGCGCGTCCGCGCCCGGCGCTGCTATCCTCCCCCGACGACGCCGGTGAGAAGCTCCGAAAGACTGAGGCCGGGCACCTCCACGCGCAGGATGCCGCGCTTCCCTTCCGCGCTGATTTGAATGCTCTTCATCAGCGTGAGCATGGTCTTGAATGTCGGCAGGTTGACCATCTCCGCGAACTCTTCCATCTGGGCGATCTGCGCGTCGAGGCCCTGACGGAAGAAGTCGCTCAGCGCCTTCGACTGCTTCTTGTCGCCGAATAGACCTTCCAGGCGTACCGCAGTCTTGCCGTCCTTCTGACGGCGCGCGGTGAGCTCGAGCTCCTGCATGCCCTTGACGGCGTCCGAGACCTCGGCGGGGGCGTCGTTCTCGATCTCCGTATTCAGTGCGGACATCAACGATTCGTCGGTGACGGCGAGGCCGCGCAGATTGAACGGTTGATCGAGCGTCGCGAGGAACTTCGCGAAGCGCGCGTTCTCAGCGAGCGCGTTCTTCTCGGCGGCGTAGTTTTTCAGATACTCCTCGAGGGGGAAGCGAAGCGACGCTTCGGCCGGAAGGATCAGAACGCTGCGCTCGCCGAGGAGCACGAGACGCATGAACGGCGCCTCCCAGACTTCGACACCGGCGATTTCCGAGGTCTTCCACCCCGAACTCTGAGCGGATAGCGTCGAGCGGATGATCTCGGGTTGATAGTGCCCGTACAGCAGAATCCCGAGGCCGCCGCCCTCCTCGTCGACCGACCCGACATTGACCACGGCAGCGCTCTCAGGGCGCAGGTTGCCGTAATCGCGGACGAAGGAGAACAGCCCCTCCTGGCCTTCGCGCTTCGCTTCCTCGAACTGCTCCGTCGGAACTTCGCCGCCGGGCAAGTCCTTCAAGCTCACCAGCATCTTCTCGAAGTAGCCGGACATCGTCAGCCATGTGCCCTTTCCAGGGCCGGGGATCGCGAGATGCGAGACGACGAGGACCCGCGTCTCCTTCGGCAACGCGTGGATCTCTCGACGCAGCAGGTTCGGCCGCTCGGCTGCGGCGGCTTCCGCTTCGGGACGCGCGCCGAGCTTGACGAGAGCGTCCTCGGCGGCCATCCGAACCAGCGGGCGATCGCTCTGCGCTGCGGCCGTGATCGCCGGAATCTGCGCGGTCATCTTCTGTGCGGCCGCGTAGCGGATCGCCGCGGTGCGGGCGAGCTCGGTCAGGTGCCCGCCTGCCTTCTCCCGACTCGCGAGCGCCTCGAGGACCTTCTTCGCCTGTTCGGCGCGTCGCGCGTCCTCGGCGACGATGGCCTCCAGCCGCGTGCGGACCTTCGGGCCGGCCTCGACGAGCTTCTTGCGGGCACCGGCACGGATCTTCTCGTTGCGGCTCGCGAGGTTCTGAATCGCGCTCTCGAGGTCCTTCGAAAGCTCACCAGCGGTCTCGTTGACCGGCGCCGCATCGTTGCTCGCCTTGATCAGCTTCTCGATCGTCGCGGGCTTGGTGTCGAAGCCCATTTGATCGAGCGCGACGGCCGGCTCGAGTACGGCGAGAGCATCGGGCGGGAGCTCGCCCTGGGGGGAGAACGATAGCAGGAGGATCAACAGGACTTCGAAGGGGCCGGCCATCATCATGACGCTGTCCTTTCTGGCGTTCGGAGGGGGAGTCGAGCGACGACAGAGACCCGGCGCAGCCTCGAACTCCGGATGGGTGATCCGTCCACTCGAAGTCCGCCCTGGCCGCCGTCGATTTCACGAGCACACGATCCCGTTGGCGAACCCGATTCGGTGCACTTCTTCAACGGACAGCCGCGGCCGCGCGGCTACAATACGGCCATGGTTCACGGCAGGGCAACGTCAAAAGGGCTGCACGCGTCGCGGCGGGAGATGTTCGGCGTGTGTTTCGGCCTCCTCACATCGTCGCGTGTCGTCGCGTTCGAGGCGACCGAGATCGACGGCGTTCGACCGCGTGTGTCGGCGCCGAACGGCGCGGAGGTCGGGGAGACCGCGAGAGTCCCCCTCCCGCGTCGGTGGGCCTTCGGCAACGTGCGGGGCGCGATGACCGTCGTGCTCGATGTCCTCGCTCTTCTGGTGAGTCTCCTCGTCGGATGGGGCTTGCTGCGGAACATCGTGTAAGCGAACGAGATGCGCCTCCTCGAACGACTGGTACGCACTCGTCCGATCCTGCTGGCGCTTCTTGTCGTCGTCGTCAGCGGAGCGGCGGTATGCGGTCTGCTGCGGCTCGAGTACGACGACGTGCCGACGAATCTGTTTCGTTCCGACGACGAGGCATTCCGCACGCTCGAGACGGTGGCGCGCAGCTTCGCGACCGACGAGAACGACTGCATCGCGGTCGTCGAGGCCGACGATCTCTTCACGGCATCGGCGATCGATGGGTTGCGGAGGCTCGTCGAAGGCTACGGCTCTGTCGACGGCGTCGACGAAGTGATCAGCATGATCGACGTGCCCGTGTTCGGTGCGCTCGGTGTGCCGCGATCGCTCGTGCCGGCGGCTGAAGCGTCGGAGCGCGAACTGACCGCGGCGAGGGCGGCAGCGCTCGGCAGTCCGCTGGTCGCCGGTACCCTGCTCTCCGCGGACGCGACGACGACGATCGTGATCGTGCGGCTCGCGGGCCAGGATCTCCGCACGGCGCACATCGGGGCGGTCTTGGCGCGGCTGCGAGAGATCGATGCTCGCATCGCGGAGGCTGCCGGGCTGCGGGTGCGCTTCACGGGCATCCCGCCGATTCGCGTGTCGGTCTTCTCGGCGCTCGAGCGGGACCAGGAGGTATTGACCATCGCGGGCAGCGCGGTGTCCGGGCTGATCGCGCTCCTGTTGTTCCGTCGCTTCGCTGCGGTCCTCATCGTCGGCGCGCCGCCCTTGATCGGCCTTCTGTGGGCGCTCGGCTCCCTCGGGCTCATAGGAATGCGCTTGGATGTCATCTCCGGCGTCTTGCCGACGTTGGTGCTCGTCATCGGTTTC
This sequence comes from uncultured Planctomycetia bacterium, assembly GCA_964392615.1. Classification (GTDB taxonomy): domain Bacteria; phylum Planctomycetota; class UBA8108; order UBA8108; family UBA8108; genus CAYMRB01. The sequence continues at coordinate 17,667 of CAYMRB010000139.1, forward strand.
ACCGACGCCGTGCACCTCGTATTGCACATTCGCCACGACATGGCGAGAGGGATGCCTCGACGCGATGCAGCGGCAGCGGCTGTTCGCGATCTCGGCTTCGCGTGCGGGCTCACGTCGTTCACGACAGCCGTCGGCTTCGGGTCGCTCGTCGTTGCCGACATCCCGAGCATCCAGAACTTCGGCATCGCCGCGGCCGTCGGCGCCGTGGCGACGTACCTGTCGGTCATCACGCTCGTGCCGCTCCTCGCAGCGACGCCTCTGGGCGATCGGATCGTGGTGACGCGCGGCGCCGTTGCCGAGGAGGGCTGGCGCAGACTCTGGGAGCGTCTCGCGCGGCCGATCGTACGATACCCGCGCCTCGTGGCCCTCGCGGGCGTGCTCGTCACCGTCGGCCTCGGACTGCTGACGACGCGGTTGCAGCCGGATAGTCGGCTGACCGAGTCGCTGCCGACGCGATACGAGAGTCACGAGGCGTTGCGTACCGTCGACGACAAGCTCGGGGGCATCCTGGAGTTGCAGGTGCTCGTCGAATGGGACGCCGCGGCGCCACCCTCTGCCGTCGAGACCGTCGACGCCCTGCGCCGCGTCGCCGGGAGGCTCGATCGGCATGCGCTCGTCCACAACGCGTTGTCGATCGCGAGCGTCACCGACGCTCTCCCGGCCGTCTTGCGTGTGCCCGCGCTCCTCGATCGCACGTTGGACGGCCTGCCCGAGGACGTGCGGCGTCGATTCCTGCGTCGCGATCTGGGACAGGCTCTCGTCACGGCGCGGTTGAAAGACCGTTACACGAGCGAGCACGATCCCGTGCTGCGGGAGGTGGAAGACGATCTGCGCGCTCTGGAAGGCGATCTGCAGGGCTTTCGACTGCGATTGACGGGCACGGCCGTCGTCGTCTCGCGACAGATCACCGGCATGATCCGCGACTTGTGCAGGAGCCTGCTGACGGCGGCGGCGATCATCTTCGTCGTTCTGACGGTTTGCTTTCGCTCGGTCCGGCTCGGTCTGGTCAGCCTGATTCCCAACGTGTTTCCGATGGTCGCGGCGGCGTCGTGCCTCGTCCTCCTCGACTGGCCGCTCTTGCTGTCCGGATCGATCGTGTTCACGGTGTGTCTCGGCATCGCGGTCGATGACACGATTCACTTCATCACGAGATACCGCCGGGAGATCGCGGACGGCGTCGGCCCGCGCACCGCCGTGGAACGTAGTTTTCGCGCGATCGGCCGCGCGCTGGTCGTGACCACGTTGGTCTTCGTCTGCGGGTTCTGCTGCGTGCATCTGAGCGAGATCCCCGTGCTGCGGTTCTTCGGCGTTCTGGCGTCGATCGCGATCGCGGCGGCACTCGTCGGTGATCTGGTCATCCTGCCAGCGCTGTTGCTGTGCTTGGGACATCGCCGCGACGCGAGCAGCTGACGATCGAATGCGAATGACTCGAGAAGACGATGGAATAGGATGTGGACTCACCTTTTGCACCGCGGGGGTGAACACGTGGTTCGCTCGGACAAGATGGCGGCGTTCATGAGCGGAGGTGTCCGATGACGCGGCAGAGCTGGTTTGTCACGCTGACCGCAGCATCGACTGTTCTTCTCGCCCTGCTCCTGTTTGCCTTCCTGCGCGAAGGGCCACCGGTTCCGGGTGCGTCCGCCCCGTCGGACCATCTTCGCGTCATCTCTCCGGCGCCGCCGCGCCCTGTTCCCGACGATCTCGTGACGGCGCATGAGGAGATCGTTCGACTGCAGCGCGCGGAGGAGTTCGAGAAGGCCGCCGAGGAGTACTACGCGCTGCTGCGTCACCTGGCGGGGCGCTGGGGCGAGAGCAACCCGGATCTGGCGCCGTACTACTACAACTTCGCCTACATCCTGAAGAGCGCCGGTCGCGTCACGGACTGCGAGGGCGTCCTGCTCGCGGCGCGTGACAAGTGGCCGGACTCGCTGCAGCTGCAGCTGTTTGACGCGACCCTTCGCGCCGAGGTGAGTCTCGCGATCGGGCGGCTCGACCCGGAGCTCGACGGCCTGTTCGCGACGCTGCTTCGCGACGACAACCTGCCCCGCATTCGAGGCCTGCGGGTCGATCCGATGGTGTTGTTCGCGCAGCGCGCGGAGCTGCTCCTGCGCGCCGATCGGAGGGTCGACGCGACACGGGTGGTCGACAGGGCTCTCGGGATCGATGGGTCTGACCTCGCGCTGCGGCGCCTGCGCGCGCGGCTTCTGCTCGCGAATCAGAAGGCCGCCGCGGCGCGCGAGCTCCTCGAGGAGCTCACCGCGACGGACGATGATCCGGATCTCCGCTTCCTACTCGGTACCGCACTGCTCGACGAGGGACGTCCGGAGCGTGCGCTCGAGTACCTCCTGCCGCTGGTCGAGGAGCTGGCGAGCGCGGAGACCTCGAGCGACGGAGCGCCGACGAGCCTCAGCGTGCTGCGAGTGCGCGCGGCGCGGGCTCTCGGCGAGGTCGGGCGGTTTCGAGGGGCGGCCGAGCTTCTTCTCGACGCGCTACTCGCGGACCCTCGCGACACGAAGGCGCTGCGCGAGCTCGCCGTCGCGTCGCGCGGTCTCGGCGCGGTGTCCGCTGCGAACGCGCTCGAGCGGCGTGCGCGGGCGATGGAGTCGCGCGATACGTTCGCGCGTCTCGCGGAAGGCGCGAAGCGAGCCGCGAGGCCGAGCTCGGTCGCGTACCATCGGGCGCAAGCTGCGCTCGTCGTCGAGGACATCGGGGAGGCGCTCGCCTTGCTCGGCGCCGGCGTGGAGCTGCCAGCGACCGTCGCACAGCTGCATCTCGAGCTCACGCGCGTCGAGGAGCTTCTGGGTCGTCGCGACCGCGCGGAGCACGTCGTCGTGAAGGCGTCGGAGTCGAGCGACTCGTCGGCCTTGTACGTCGTCGAGCGCGCGCGACTGGCTGCCGCTGACGGCCGGGCAGAGGATGCGAGGAGATGGCTCATCGACGAGCGGCTGACCATGCCGACGGCTGAGGAGCAGGACAGCATGAGCGCCGAGGAGCGTCAGGTGCTCGCGCTCGTCATGACGCGGCGGTTGTTGACGTACTACGAGCTCGGCGAGTTCACGGCCGCGGCGGAGTTCTTCCGGCGGTACCGCGTGACCAGCGAAGACCCGGGGGAGCTGTTGTTGTGCCGGGCCGAGCTCGCATTGGTCGAGGGGCGGCTCGACGAAGCGGACGGCCTGTTGGCGGGCAGCTTCGACGAGGTTCCGGGCGGCATCGCATGGCAACGGGCGCTGCAGACTCTCATCGCGTGGGCGCGACCGGCGGCGGCGCGTGGGGACTCCTCGCCAGTGGGCGATGCCGATCCGAGCGACCTGCTCGGTCGGCCGCGCTTCTTGACGAAGAGCGAGTACACGCCCCGTGCGGCGCTCGACGCGGAGGTCGCGCGCGAGCTAGATCGTCAGCGTGC
>CAYMRB010000140.1:0-20963 GCA_964392615.1 uncultured Planctomycetia bacterium
CGGGGCCGGAGTCGTGGTCGGCGTCTGCGGCGTCGGCGGCGGCGGTGTCGGAGTCGGCGTCGGCGTCGATCGTCGCCGATTCGGGCTCGGCCCGTTCGCCCGGCTCGCGGTATCAAGTCCGCGCCATGCCCCGAACCTTCGAACGAGTCCTCGCCGCTCTCGAGCAAGTCGCGCCGCTGTCACTCGCTGCGGAGTGGGACAAGGTCGGCTTGCTGATCGAGCCGTCCGAGCGTCGTGACGTGCGGCGCGTGTTTCTGACGATCGACCTGACGGAAGCGGTGCTCGACGAGGCGCTGTCCGGTCGGGCCGACCTCATCGTCGCGTACCACCCGCCGATCTTCCTGCCTCTGGAGCGGCTGACGATGGTCGTGCCGCGCGAGCGAATCATCGCGCGATGCGTGCGCGCCGAGCTCGCGGTGTACTCGCCGCACACCGCGCTCGATGCCGTTGCCGGAGGCGTCAATGACTGGCTTGCCGACGGGCTCGGAGCTGGGGAGCGGCACGCGATCGAGCCGCTTTCTCCGCTCGGGGCGGAGCCGGTCGACGCACAGCCCGCGGCGGGAGAAACGGACGGCGCCGAGCCGATCGTGGGGCAGGGGCGGCTGCTGCGGCTAGCGCGCCCCGTCACGCTCGCGACCATCGTGCGGCGCGTCAAGCGTCACCTCGGTCTCGCGCGCGTTCGCGTGGCGGCACCGAGCCATCGAGATCCGAGGGAAGTGCAGGTCGCGACGATCGCGATGTGTCCCGGCGCCGGGGGCTCGGTCGTCGACGCCTGTGACGCGGACGTCTGGCTGACGGGCGAGATGCGTCACCACGACGTGCTCGCCGCGAACGCGCGCGGCATCGCGGTGATCCTCACGGATCATACGAACACGGAGCGCGGCTACCTGCCGATTCTACGGCAACGGCTGCTGGACGAGCTCGGCGGCGTCCGGATCGACGTGTCGACCGTCGATGACGACCCGCTGCGCATCGTCTGAGTGGGACGTCACTCCAGCGGCGGGCTCGTATGCGTCGGCAGGCCGCTCGCAGATACCCGGATGACGCCGCGAGTGTCGACGTAGAAGCGCCGCTCGCCCGTGGTCGAGTCGAGAGGCATCGCGATGACGGACCAGAAGGCGTCGTCGTTTTCTCGGGTGACGATGTGGAAGCCGTAGCCCGACCGCGATCCCGACTCCGGGAAACCGGGTATCGGATCGAATCCGTCGATGAACCCGGCGTCGACCAGGTCGAACCCGCGCGCGGCGAACTTGCCGAATCGTGTGTGGTACTGCTGTTGGGCCGCCACGCAGCTCCGCAGGACGCCGATGGCCGCCGACTCGTTGGCCGACGTCTTGGACCGTCCGAGGTTCGGCAGCGCGAAGGCGGCGATTAGCGCGATGATCGCGACGACAACCATCACCTCGATGAGCGAAAACGCGGCGTTGTGACTGGATCGGATCACGACGAGATCAAGTGCCTCAAGAGACCCCCCACAAACGTACGATGCCGCTGTGCGACCGTCTCGTCAGGCGGACTATCGGTCGATCGCTACGCGAGCACGCCCTCGATGACCTCGCCTTCGACGCCCGTCAAGCGGCGCTCGAAGCCGTTGTGGTAGAACGTCAACCGCTCGTGATCGAGGCCCAGGAGGTGGAGGATCGTCGCGTGGAAGTCCGCCACGCTGACGACGTCTTCGACCGCGCGGTAGCCGAAGTCATCGGTCGCGCCGTAGCTGTGGCCCCGCTTGACTCCCGCCCCCGCGAACCACGCCGTGAAGCCGCGCGGGTTGTGATCGCGGCCGCTCGCTCCCTTCTGGAACGTCGGCATGCGACCGAACTCCGTCGTCCAGACGACGAGAGTGTCCTCGAGCATGCCACGTCGACGCAGGTCCGCGAGGAGCGCCGCGGCGGGGCGATCGAGGATCGGCGCATGGACCGAGTACTGCTTCTCGAGCGTCTTGTGCCCGTCCCAATTGCCGACGCCCTCTCCCATCGCGTACGCGCCGTTGAAGAGCTGCACGAAGCGCACGCCGCGCTCGAGCAGTCGTCGCGCCAGAAGGCAGTTGCGCGCGAAGCCCGCCTCGAGACGGTTCGTCGAATCAGTGCCGTACAGCGACAGGGTCTCGCGGCTCTCCTGCGACAGATCGCCGACCTCGGCGGCACGGATCTGCATCTTCGCAGCGAGCTCGTAGCTCGCGATTCGCGCGCTGAGCTCGGTGTCGCCCGGGAAGCGTTCGAGGTGGCGTTCGTTGAGGAGCTTCAGGAAGTCGCGCGTGGCGAGGTCGGCCGCCGAGTCGATGCTCGACGGCCGCGCGAGATTCGGTATCGGCTTGTCGGCTCCGAACGCGACGCCCTGGAACACGGCGGGAAGAAAGCCCGACGCCCAGTTGTTCGGGCCGGACTGCGGCACGCCGCGTGGATCGGGAATCGCGACGAAAGCCGGCAGGTCGTCGGCGGCGCAGCCGAGCGCGTAGGACGTCCACGCGCCCATGCTGGGAAAGCCGTCGAGGATCTCGCCGGTCGACATCTGGTTCTCGGCGGGCCCGTGCGTGTTGCTCTTCGCGGTCATCGAGTGCACGAAGCACATCTCGTCGGCCAGCTCCGCCAGGTGTGGCAGGAGATCCGAGACCTGCTTGCCGCTCTCCCCTCGCGGGCGGAACTTCCACGGGCTGCGCGTCAGGTTGCCCTGCGCCCCCTGGAACGTGACCAAGTCCTTGCTGCCGGGCAGCGGCTTGCCGTGCCAGCGGATCAGCTCGGGCTTGTAGTCCCACGAGTCGACGTGGCTACACGCGCCCGAGCAGAAGATGACGAGCACGCGCTTCGCGGGCGCGTCGGTCCACGGCGGTCGCGCGCCAAGCGGCGCGTCCGGGCGGATCTCGGGGCGCGCGGAACTCTTGCGGCGGCCGTCCCCGGGCGATCCGAGCAGACCGTCCTGAGCCAGCAGCGACGCGAGCGCGATGCCGCCGAGGCCCGTTCCGCAGCGGCGAAGGAAGGCCCGGCGGTCGAGGAAATCGTGGCCGATCGGCGTGAGGTCGTGATCTTCCATGGCGCGTCGGATAGCGTTCCGCGTCAGTCGATGGTCAGAAACTCGTTCGTGTTGTAGAGCGCGCGGCAGAAGCTCTCGAGGCCGTGCGCAGCGATCAACGCGAGTGCCGCGGTCGTCTCCTCGGTTTCGGGAGCGCGACACAGGGCGAGCCGGAATGCGCGCCGCACCTGGTGTTCCGTGGCGTCGCCGCACTCTCGCTCGAGCCGGACCGCGAAGAGCTGCGCCTGCTGCAGCATGAAGGGGCTGTTGAGCAGGTTCAGCGCCTGCAGCGGCGTCGTCGATCGATTGCGCCTCGGGGCCGTCTGCGCGCCGTCCGGACAATCGAACGCGCCGAACGTCTCGTCCTGCTCCATGCGCGGCTTGAACTGATAGATCATGCGGCGCCACTCCCCTGGCCCGAAGCGACGCTTCGGAACGTAGACGTGCACGTAGTTGTCGTTCGGCTCGAAGACCTCGTATCCCGGCCCTCCCATGCGCAGGTCGATGCGATCGCTCACCTGGAGGATCGCGTCGCGAATCGGTTCCGCCTCGAGTCGCCGCGGCGGGTAGCGCCACAGCAGCTCCGTGCCGGCATCGACGTTGAACGCGGCGGCGTGCGGCGCGCTCGACTGGCGGTAGGTCCGCGACAGGACGATCGCGCGGTGCATCCGCTTGATGCTCTGGCCGCTCGCCAGGAACTCCGCCGCGAGCCAGTCCAGCAGCTCCGGATGCGTCGGACGCGCGCCGGCGGCGCCGAAGTCGCTCGGCGTCGCGACGATGCCGCGGCCGAAGTGGTGGTGCCAGATGCGGTTGACGAGCACGCGCCACGGAAGCGGATTCCTCGTCGCGGTGACCCAGCGCGCGAACGCGACGCGACGGTCGCGGTCCGACGTCGTGCCGTCGAGACCGAGGTCGCCACCGAGCACCGCGAGGCCGCCGGGCGCGATGATCTCGCGCTTCGTCATCGGATCGCCGCGGTGTAGCAGATGGTTCGCATCGGGTCGTGTCATCCGACCGGCGTAGACCTTCCGCGCGGTTTCGCCAGCGGCGAGCTCCGCCGCGGCAGCGGACCGACGGGCGATCAGGCGCTCCACCTGCGCCGCCCGCTGCGGGTCCATGCCGACCGCGAACGAGCCCTCGACCGGGAACGGAGCGCGGTCCTCCGACGACGCGACGAGCGTCCAGCGCTCGCCGTCGGTCGAGACCTCGACGCGGTAGGCCGTCGCGACGCGATCGGCGTAGAGGCCCTCGCGGTCGCGCGCCCACACGACGCGGTCGATGAGCGCTTTCGCCGCGAGCTCGATCTCGACGCGGCCGCGGCCTGACGTGTTCGAGATCCAGCTGCGGCCGTTGCCGTACCGACCATCGATCAGATGCTCGAGCTTGTGCAGCGGGTTGCCAGCGAAGTCGCCCGACGACGTCGCTCGCGCTCCGGCACTCGCGAGCGCAACATTGCGCGGCGTCTCCTCGGCCGTGAACACCTCGAGCTCGTCGATGCACGGCTCGGCGCCATTCGTCGCGAGGATCGTGAAGCGGACGAACCGCGCGCGCTGCGGCGCGAATCGCTCCGTATTGACTCGCGCGTCGACGGGCAGTCGCAGCGACGAAGCCCCGGCTGCCGGTCCGAGGGGGCCGCGCTCGTCGGGCCACACGGTGCGTCCGGTCGTCGCGGGCTTCTCGAACGCGGCGATGGCGCGATCGACGCGCTCGATCTCCGCGCGCAGTGTCGCGGCGCGCTCGCGACGCTGCGCGTCCTCGTGCGTGCGCCACTCGCGCTCGCCGTGTTGCACGCCGCGGAAGACGCCGACGACTGCGTAGTAGTCGCCCTGCTCCAGCGGATCGAATTTGTGTTCGTGACAGCGCGCGCAGCCCACGGTGAGTCCCAGGACCGCGCTGCCCGTCGTTGACACGATGTCGTGAAGCTCGTTCGCGCGCTGGTTCAGCGTCAGCTCGACGTCGGGGCTTTTGACCGCATCCCACGGACCGCCGACGAGGAAGCCGGTCGCGGCGTCGACGCCGACCGTATCGCCGGCGAGCTGCTCGAAGATGAATCGCGCGTACGGAAGATCGTCGTTGAACGCCTCGATGACCCAATCGCGGTACGGCCAGGCGTTCTTGCGCGGCGTGTTCGTCTCGAAGCCGTTCGTCTCGGCGAAGCGGACGACGTCGAGCCAGTGCCGCGCCTGGCGCTCGCCGAGCCGCGGCGACGCGAGGTATCGGTCGACGAGCTTCTCGACCGCCTCGGGCTCGGGATCGGCGAGGAACGCGTCGACCTCCTTCGGGGTAGGCAGGACGCCGAGGAGATCGAGCGACAGCCGGCGGATTAGCGTGCGGCGATCGCACGGCGGCGAGAGCTCCAAGCCGGCGGCTCGCAGTCGCTGCCCGACGAATCGATCGATTGCGTGTCGCGGCGCATCGTCGCGCCCCCGCGGTACCCGCGGTACTCGCGGCCGGCGCAGGGGGCGAAATGCCCAGACGGACGGGCGGTCGAGCGGTTCGCCGCGATCCGGCTCAGCACGGAGGGGCGGGGCTGCGGCGGCGATGCACAGAACGGCGGCGACGGCGAGCCGCGTGCGGACGGTTCTCATCGTGGCGACGGGTCCTCCCTGACGATCCCGGCGGGTCGGCCGTCAGTGTACACGCAGCGCCTTCCGGTCTCGATCCTGATCGAGACAGCCCTTTTCCAACGGACTGTTGACTCGCACCACGGTTGCCCCGAGGATCAGGGCGGAGCTGGCTCGCCGCCGCGAGCCACCGGCTATGTGGAGGTTCCGATGAGAAGACTCGCGATTGCCGTCGCCGCGTTGTCGGTCGTTGTCACGATGCCTGCTACGCCCGCCTGGGCGGGGTGAGGTGGCGGATACGGGCCCGGGAGGCTCATCCGAGGCAAGCTGCCAAAGTTCACGTGGGGCGAGTGGCACGTCGTCGTGAAGGGGCAGGAGACGACGCACGAGGCGAAGCCCGTCGAGAAGGGGCGCACGGCTCCCGTGCAGCCGCCCCGGCCGCAAGAGAAGAAGAAGAAGTCGAAGGTCGAGAAGGAGCTCTGCGTCCTCGAGCGCGCCTACGCGACGAAGCTGCCCGTGATGCTGTACTTCCACGCTGCCAAGAACCGCGTCATGCGGAAGCACTGCAGCACGATGGACAAGCTGATCTTCCGTCAGAAGCCTCTGACGGCACTCGGCCGCAACTTCCACGCGTGCCGCATCGACGCGGAGAAGGTCGACAAGGACATCATCAAGACCTACAAGGTCAAGACGGCCCCGACGCTGCTCTTCCTCGACTACGAGGGCAAGGTCGTCCGGCGCATGACCGGGAGAATCGCACCGCAGAGCCTCCAGAAGGTCATGACGGCCGTCGTCGTGCAGAACAAGAAGAAGCGCGACGCACAGGCGAAGAAGGAAGCGAAGAAGGCCGAGAAGGACGCGAAGAAGAGCGCCTGACGCCTCGCGGGCTGTCGCGTCGGAGCGTTCGCGTCGGAGCGTTCGCGTCGGAGCGTTCGCGTCGGAACGTCCCACAACCCGGAGGCAATATGTTCAGCACCTTCTTGGTCGCGGCGCTCGCGGTCTGCGCGTCGCCCGCCGACTCTGCGGCGGAATCGAAGAACGACGCCGCGTCCCGCTTCGCGACGTACTTCACCGGGGCGACGCTGCGCGTCGACTACTACCACAGCGGCGTCGCGACCGAGGAGCACGTCAGCCTGGATCGCGTGCGTCTCGAGGGTGACTGGCCGGGCAGTCGAGTGCACTTGCTCGACCACACGAACCTCGGCAAGTACCTGTTCGTCGTCACCGACCTCGCGTCGCAGCGTACGCTGTACACGCGCGGGTTCTGCAGCATCTACGGCGAGTGGGAGACGATCGGCGAAGCGCGCCAGGGGACCTGGCGCACGTTCCACGAGTCGCTGCGCTTCCCGGAGCCGAAGCGGCCGTTCCAGGTGACGCTCAGAAAGCGCGGCGGGGACGGAGCGTTCCGAGAGATCTGGTCCGTCGTGGTCGATCCGAACAGCCGCTTCGTCGACCGATCGCCGATCCGGCCGGCCGGCAGCGTTCACGAGATCGCGGTCCACGGTCCGGCGGCGACGAAGGTCGATCTCCTCGTTCTCGGCGACGGCTATGCGGCTGACGAGGCGGCGAAGCTCTTCGGCGATGCGAAGCGACTGACGGGCAAGCTGTTCGCGACCGAGCCGTTCCGCTCGCGCCGGCGGGACTTCAACGTGCGCGTCATCGCGGTGCCGAGCCCGCGGTCGGGCATCTCGAACCCGCGTAAGAGCGAGTGGGTCGACAGTCCGCTCGGGCTGAGCTTCAACGCGTTCGACAGCGACCGGTACGTTCTCACCTATCGCAACCGCGCGCTACGCGACGTGGCCGCACAGGTCGACTACGACCACCTGATGCTGCTCGCGAACACCGCGAAGTACGGCGGTGGGGGCATCTTCAACCTGTGGGCGACGTGCGCGGCGGACACGTCGCAGGCGGACTACATCTTCGTCCACGAGCTCGGCCACAGCTTCGCGGGTCTCGCCGACGAGTACTACACGTCCCAAGTAGCCTATGAGGAGTTCACGCCGCCGGGGACCGAACCGTGGGAGCCGAACGTCACCGCGTTCCTCGACCCGCAGCGGCTGAAGTGGCGCGAACTGGTGACGGCGGCGACGCCGCTGCCGACGCCGTGGAATCAGGCCGTGTACGACAAGGCGTCGTACGACTATCAGAAGAAGCGCCGCCGGCTGATCGAGACCGGCGCGCCGGTCGCCGCGATGGACGCGCTCTTCCGCGACATCCGCGAGCGCACCGCGCCGATGCTCGCGGCGGAGAAGCACGCGGGGCAGGTCGGCGCGTTCGAGGGCGCCGGCTACCAGGCCAAGGGGCTGTACCGTCCGTCCGTCGACTGCATCATGTTCTCGCGCAACCCGAGCGGCTTCTGCCCCGTCTGTGCGCGGGCGATCGAGCGCGTGATCGAGATGTACGCCGAGTAACGGCGGAACCGTGTCCTACGACAGGTGCTGCCGCAGGAGCGCGAGGCTCTTCGGCACGGCCGTCGCCGCCGGCTCCTTGCCCTCGAACTCGAGCGAGATCCAACCGCGGTAGTCGTGACGGTCGAGGATCTTGCCGACGCGAGCGTAGTCGAGGTCGAGCGTGTACCAGTGCCCACCGCCGTAGTACGTCTTCGCCTGGACGAGCACGGTCTTCGAGGCGAGCTTGTCGAGACGGTCGTACGGATCCTCGAGGAAGTTGCCGGTATCGAGCGTGACGCGCAGCCACGGCGAGTCGATCGCGTCAACGACGCGCAGCACGCCCTCCGGCGTCAGCCCGAGTCCCCAGTGGTTCTCGAGGCCGAGGACGACGCCCGCCTGAGCCGCGGCGTCGATACACTTCGCGAACGAGTCGATGACCCACTTGAAGCCGTCGTCGTCCGTGTAGCCGGGAAGGCGCGGCTCGAGCCCGCGGTTCTTCATGAGCTCGTCGAACGATTTCGACGTGCGCCAGCGGCCGGTGTTGACGCGCATCGTCGGGATGCCGAGCTCGTGGGCGACCTCGATCTGGGCCAAGGTTCGGTCGACGTTCGACTGCCGCTTGGCCTCGTCCGGCGTCACGAAGCCCTGGTGGGTCGAGAAGCCCATCAGCGCGAGGCCCGACTCGAACGCTCGCCTCTTCAGTCCTTGCAGATAGTCGTTCGGCGGCCGGTGGTTCTCGGCGGTGACGCCCGGCATCTGCACATGCAGGATCTCGACGCCGTCGAAGCCCATCGCCGCGGCGTGGTCGATGCAGGTCTCGATCGGCACCTTCTCGCCCTCGAAGCCCCAGAACGAGTACGTCGACACGCCGATCGGCCGACGTCTTACGGGGACCGAGCCACTGACGGCAGCGTCGGGGGCGGCAGCGTCGGGGGCGGCAGCGACGGCGGGGGGGACAGCGGGCTGTGAATCGCCGCAACGCGTGGTCTGGCAGCCCGTCCAGGCAGCTCCCGACGCGAGGCCGGCGGCGACGGGAAGGGATCGGCGGAGGAATTCTCGGCGGCTCGAGGACATCGGGGGCGCTCCGGGGCTCGGGGGGCGAATTCGGGGCTTGGGCGGGGGTTGTGCGACCCGCGGTCGGGTCACTATCCCAATTCGGCCCCGGCGTGGCAAGGGGCGGAGGCCCGGAGGCCCGGAGGCACGCGGGCAGGCATTTTCGTGGGCGTCCCGAGAGCGCTGCCATAAAATGGTTCGCTAGCAGTCTGTGCCAACGGGCTGCGAGGCCATTTCTCTGGCCAACGGTCTCAGGTCAGCAGCATCGCAGCGGATAGAGGGAAACATGGAGTCGACGGAGCGCTTCGTCGGGGGGACAGTGTCGTCGCGTAGCAGGTCGTTGCGTCACGGCGCCGTTCGGTTGGTGGCAGTCGCGTTCTTGGTCTTGTTCGGGGGGCTGCTCGTCGTGCCGTTGCGCGCCGACGACTGCAACCGCAACGGCCAAGAGGACGAGGTCGACATCGCTGAGGGCGTCAGCGCGGATTGCAACTCCGACGGTGAGCCGGACGAGTGCGAGGTCGCCTCGATCGTGTTCGGCGTCCGCGAGCAGGGGCTCGAGTCCGCGCGCTTTCCGCGCGCTCTGGTCGCCGCGGACCTCAACGGTGACGGCGCCACGGACGTGGTCACCGCGAATCAGGACGCGGACACTTCGTCGACGGTTTCGGTCCTGCTGAACGACGGCACGGGCCTGTTTGCGCGGGCCGACTTCGACGATGCCCAACGCGCGACGTCGATCGCCGTCGCTGACATGGACGCGGACGGCGACCTCGATCTGGTCACCGCGAACTTCTTCACTCTCGAGGTGCTGTGGAACGACGGCGCCGGTGCGTTCGACAGCGCGACGAGCATCGAGGTCGAGCGCCAGACGCGGTTCGCGACGTTGGCAGACGTCGACGGCGACGGTCTCACCGACGTTCTCGCGACGAACACGCGCAACGACGACGTGTCGCTCTTCCGCAACGAAGGAGAGAGAGCGTTTGCCGCGAGCGCGTCGTTCGACGTCGGCGAGTACCCGGTCTGGGTCGAAGCCGCCGACTTCGACGGTGACGGCGCGATCGACGTCGTGACCGCCAACCGCGACACGGACGACGGCTCTCTACTTCTCGGCGACGGAGCGGGAGGCTTCGCGGCGGCGGTGTCGATTCCGTTCGGCGCGCAGCAGCCCGCCTCGATCGATGCCGAGGACTTCGATAACGATGGCGACGTCGACCTCGCGGTCACGAGCCGAAGCGGGCTCGTCGTCCTGTACAACGATGGCGACGGTACGTTTCCGCAGACCGACACCTTCGACGTCGACGCGTACCGCGTGCTGGCGGCCGATCTGGACGACGACGGCGACATCGACCTCGCCTACGGCTCGTCCGCCGATCCGACCGTGGCAGTGCTCGTCAACGCCGGCACGTTCTTCACGGGGCCGCAGAGCTTCATCGTCGAGTTCGGTCCCGAGATGCTCGCCGCCAGCGACTTCGATGGCGATGGCGACGTCGACGTTGCCGTGGGCTACGCGAGCCGCGTGCGCGTCGCGTTCATGTGGAACGGCGACGCCGCCACGCTCGACCTGCAGACCCGTCAGGGCAGCATGGGCCCGGCGCCGCACGCCGTCTGCTCCGGCGATTTCGACGGGGACGGCTATCCCGACGTGGTCACGGGGGACGGTCTGGGCTCGAGCCTCACGCTGATTCGCAACGACGGGGCGGGCAATATGCGCGTCGTGCGCACGACGAGCACGGGGCGCTACCTGAACTCGGTCGACACGGCCGACTTCGACGGCGACGGCGACCTCGATATCGTGACCGGCGGCATCCAGGACCAGCGCATGCAGGTCCTGATGAACAACGGTGACGCAACGTGGACCGGACGCCGCGAGTACGTAACCGGAACGCGGCCGTTCCATGTTCGCGCGGGCGACATCAACGGCGATCGACGGGCAGACATCATCAGCTCGAACGAGAACTCCGGCAACATCACCGTCTACGTCAACGATCCCGCCAACCCGGGGCAGTTCGTCGGTCGAGCCAACTACCGGGTCGGTAGCCGGCCGGTCTGCAGCGCGGTGGGGGATCTCAATGGAGACGGATCGAACGACATCGCCGTCGCGAATGTCGGCACCCGGAACTTCTCCGTGCTGATGAACAACGGCGACGGCACGTTCGCAACCGCCGTCAACTATCCCGTCGGCACGGGTGCGTGGTACGTCTGGATCGCCGATTTCAACGGCGACGGCAACGAGGACGTCATCACCGCGAACCAGACCAACCGCACGGTCGGGTACTTCGCGAATCTCGGCGATGGCACGTTCGCGAACGGCATCGAGTTCGACGCGGGCGGGCAGCCGTACGCGCTCTTGGTCGAGGACGTCAACGGCGACGGTGCACTCGACATCATCACGGGCAACAACGCCAACGACACCATGGGCGTGCTGCTCGGCTCCGGCGACGGTCGGTTCTTCGCGGCGTTGACCTTCTCCACGGGCGGCGGGCCGCGTTTCGTCATGGCGGAGGACTGGGACCAGGACGGCGACATGGATCTCGGAGCGATCCATCACGATTCACGCGGCTTCTCGTTCTTCTACAACCAGGCTCCGGAACTGCTGCGCGATGACTATCTGACGGCGATCTGCACCGAAGTCGACTTCGACAGCATGCAGACGCAAACGAGCGAGGGACGCGCGGTCAAGTTCACCGCGCCCGCCGACCGCGGCGACCTATCGCTCTTGGAGACCGTCTACATCAACGGCAAGAAGTTCGTCCTCCACGACGAGTTCCTGCGCAACGTGTTCCCGGATCGCTTCCCGGGGTTGGACGCGGAGACTTACAACGCCCTCGTCGGTCGTCGCGCGACTCGCGAGTACTGGGGCGGCAGCATCGTGCACATCGACACGCCGGATGGGCGGATGTACGGCTTCAAGCTCATCATCCTGTCGGGCGACGATTCGTCGGAGCTGCTGGACCTCGACGAGGTGCGCAGCGTCTACGAGACGCTGTCCGAGAGCTTCGCTCTCCAGCCGCTCGCGTATCTTCCTGAGAGCATTCCCGCGCGCGAGCGCGCGATCGGCTGGGAGGACCCGGGCTTCCCGATCGCGTTCGACGTGTCGGTCGGTGACGCGGGCTACGAGGCGTACACCGAGGCCGTCGGCTACGGCACCGTGCGCATCATGACCGAGGAGGAGTTCAACGATGCGAACGAGGGCTGCGGCGGTTTCGGCTTCCAGGACATCCTCGTCCTGGATCACGCGCCGCGCGACATCGAGGGCGTCGTCGGCGGTGTGGTCACGGGCCAGATCCAGGGCGCGTTGAGCCACGTCGCGATACGTACCGGCCGTCGCGGCACGCCGAACTGCTTCCTCGAGGGCGCGACGGCCGCTTTCGCGCCGTTCGAAGGCCAGCTCGTGCGGCTCGAGGTCGAGGCGCGCGAGTTCACCGTCGAGCCAGCGACGCTCGAGGAGGCGCAGGCCTTCTGGGCGAACCGTCCCCAGATCGAGGAGGTGCCTGAGGTCGACCCGGTCTTCGACGAGTTCACCGCGCTCCTCGACATCGACCTCTCCGCTGCGGATATCTCGCCCGAGTCCCGCTTCGGAGGCAAGGCGACCAATATGGCGCGACTGCAGCGCACGCTGACCGGCGAGTACGCGGAGTATGCCGAGGTCGGGTTCGCGATCCCGATGCGCTACTACCTCGAGTTCATGGAGTCGAACCGGATGCTGTCGGCGATCAATCCGCCGCAGCGCGTGACGTACAACGAGTACCTCGCCGAGCTGTACGAGCACGAGGAGTTCCAGGCGAGCTCGCAGTTCCGCTGCCGCGCGCTCGAGGCGATGCGAGATCACATGGACGACAACAGCGTCGTCAACCCGGATCTCGTCATGGCCCTCGCGGCGCGCGTCGACGAGGTCTTCGGGTTCACGGACCAGCGCGTGCGATTCCGGTCGTCGTCGAACGTCGAGGACATCCTCGAGTTCAACGGTGCCGGACTCTACGACTCGACGTCGGCCTGTGCCGCCGACGATCTCGACGCCGATACGCGCGGCCCGTCGATCTGCGACCCGACGCGCGACAACGAGCGGGGCATCGCGCGCGCGCTGCGCAAGGTCTGGCAGAGCACGTGGACGTTCCGCGCGTTCGAGGAGCGGGCCTACTACGGCATCCCGCAGGACGCGGTCGCGATGGGCGTCCTCGTCAACCGAGCGTTTGTCGATGAGTTGAAGAACGGTGTGGCCTTCACCGGCGAGCCGAACAACCCGCTCGACAACCGATACGTCGTTACGTCGCAAGTCGGCGAGAACAGCGTCGTCAGCCCCGAACCGGGCGAGCTGCCCGCGAAGGACCTCCTGCTCGTCGCCGAGGGCGAGGTGCTCGAGATCCTGCGGGCCACGAGATCGTCGCTCGTGCCGGAGGGCGAGGACGTCATGACCGACGACGAGCTGCGCGAGCTCGGTGAACTGCTCGCCCACGTCGACGAAACGCTCGACGTGGACACCGGAGAGCATGATCCGGAGAACGTCGTGCTCGACTTCGAGTTCAAGATCGAGGCGCCGTCGGGCGAGCTCGCGGTCAAGCAGGTGCGTCCGTTCCTGCGCTCGGCCGAGCGGCCGCCGACGCCCGAGTTCGAGCTGGTGATTCCGGCGGGGACCGTCGCGTGCGTCGGCTATGGCAACCTGAGCATCGGGCGCGATCCGCAGATCGTGCGCGAGCTCAAGAGCGAGCTCACGCTCCGCGCGGGCACGCACGTGCTACGGACGTCGTCGATCGCGTACGCGCTCGATCTGGTCGACAACGTGACCTTCGGACCGGAGGCGTCGATCGCGCTACCCGTCACGCCGGGTATCATCCGTACGAGCCGCATCGACGACCGAACCAGCACGCGACACCAGTTCGCGTTCGATCAGGTTTTCGAGCTGGCCGATGGTCGGCTGTTGAAGGTGCGGCTGCTGCTGTTCGATATCTACCGAGCGCGCGGCGACGAGCCGGTGGGGGCTCCGTTCCGGCTCGACGAGGATTTCCTCGAGGCCGGCGGAAGCATCTCGGGGGAGATCTCCGACCCGAGCGCTCCGGATCTGCCGAGCGTGTACGTCGAGTACTTCTCGTGCCGCTACGACAGCCTGCCGCTCTACGCGGTCGACGCGGAGTTCGAGGATGGCACGACGGTCCGCATCCTCGAGCGCTACGATCCGCCGGAGCTCAACGAGGAGTTCGGCCACATCGTTCCGCTCGTCGCGACCGTCGATGTCGGCGGTGAGCGCCGGCGCGTGACGGAGTACTGGGATCTCGTCTACGCCGCGCAGCGCCACAACCGCTTCGTGCGCCATTGGGCCGTCTTCGCGACGCCGATCGTCGCGGACGGCTTCGGCGCGCCGATCGCGGCGGTCGAGGTTTGGGAGCGCACCACCGATCCGACCAGCGGCGAGGTCCTCCAGGAGCCGCACATCGTGTATCTCGGCGAGGACTTCGCACGGCTCGGCGAGTCGCCTGCGACGACCTACACGCTCGAGGAAACCGAGGATCTCCCGCCGACGACGTTCCAGCGCGGTGACGCCGACGGCGACGGCGAGCTGACGATCACCGATCCGATCAGCACGCTGCAGTTCCTGTTCTCGCAGGGCGCCGCGCCGGGCTGCATGAAGGCCGCTGACGCGGACGATTCCGGCGACGTGACGCTGACCGACGCGGTCCGCAGCCTCGGGCACCTATTCCAGGGCGGGGACGCGCTGCCGGATCCGTTCGGAGCCTGTGGCGTCGATCCGACGGACGACGCGCTCGAGTGCGAAGATCCGGGCTCCTGCCTCTGATCTGATCTGATCTGATCTGATCAGACCCGACGCGAGCTCTGCGCTCCCACCGGCGGGAGCGCAACATTCCGTGACGGCGCGCCGACGAAGTGCTCTTTGACTTCGCCCGCGGCCGTGTCTACGCTGAATCCCACAGAAGACCTGGCGGGCCGTTCGGTCCGTCGTGGGGACAGTCGACGAAAGGAGCGCGTCATGTCGATTCGTCGCAACGTCGTGTGCGGAGCACTGGCGGGCGTCTGGGTCTGTCTCGCGGGGGTCTCGGCGCAGGACCGCAGCAAGAAGCCGCCGGAGAAGAAGAACGACATCGAAGCGACGGTCCAGCTGAAGGGGGCGCTCAAGAACGACCCCCGCTTCCTCCAGATCGCCTATCCGAAGGTCGAGAAGAAGGGGAAGCGACCGAAGGCGACCAAGGCATTCGTCGGGCTGCCGAAGAAGCTGGTCGTCTACCGCGACCGTCGCGTCCGGCTCGAGGACATCGAGCCCGAGACCAAGGTCTGGATCTTCGGCCGTCCTATCGAGCGCGAGGTTCGCGGCGGCGGCGGCGGCGGCGGCGCCGGGCTCGGCGGCGGCGGTCGCGGCGGAACGGATCGGCAGATCCAGACCGCGACGGTCGTGATCTTCGGCGACGGCGTCGCCGTGAATCACTCCTACAAGGACCGCAAGGACAAGACGCTGAAGTGGTGCCAGGCGACTGTGACGATGGTCAAGGGAGGCCTGCGCGTCGACTACGAGGGGAGCTCGTACCGCGTCGGGCTGGCCTCGAAGGCCCCCGTCATCCGCCGCGAGAAGTGCGACCGCAAGCTCGCCGCCAAGGCGAAGTACGGCCGCCTCGACGCGCGGAAGACCAAGACGCGTCCGAAGGAGGAGAGCAAGCTGAACGCCAAGTACGAGTCGTTCATCGCGAAGCGGCTCATCCTCCTCGACTCGCGCCTTCTGCGCACGGCGTACCCCGCTCTGTTCGCGGATCGGTGAGAGCGACACTCCCGTTCGGCGACGGCTCTCGGGCGGGGTCGGCTCTTTTTCGGGCGACCGCTTGACGTCCCGGCCTGTTCTCGCCAGGATGTCCGAGCTTCGACACTCCTGTCGGAGTCTCAAGTGTGTCAAAACTGGTGGTTGACGACCGAGAATTCGAGACAACTCGATTCTGTTCGAGTTGTCTCCGAACTCTCGTGAGTCCTCTTGGCGCGAATTCTGATTCGCGGACGCTGTAGCTTTCAGAGCAGGACCGGACCGGGGGATGATCGCCACAAATACCATGGGTGACGCTCCCCCGAGCGCTGCCGAGATTCAGCAGATCCTCACCGACACGGCGCGTTCGGTGAAGGTGATGAAGGCGAGCTGGCTGCGCGTCGCGATGAACCTCAAGCAGATTCGCGACCACGAGCTCTGGCGCCACGTCGATCCGCCGTGTGAGAACTACGAGGACTACGTCTTCGGCATCCTCGATCTCAATCGTTACGTCCACCGCCGCATGATGCAGGCGATGGACTACACGGAGGAGCGACGGCCGCAGTTGTTGCAGGACTTCGCGCAGCGTGGCGAGGAGGTCGCGGTGCCGTCGTACGACACCGTGAACCAGCTGCGGCGCGCGGAGAAGGACTTCTCCGACCGCGAGGACGACTTCCAGGCGCTCGAGACGCGCGTCTGGGACGACGGCGTCGGCCGGCAGAAGCTCAAGAAGGAGATCGACTCGCTGCTCGACGACGGCAGCACGGGTTCCGACGACGGCGATACCGCCGAGACCGGGGTGAAAGCCGACGCCAGCGATGCGCCGGACAGCCTCGAGGGCGTCGTCGCGCGGCTCAAGGAGATCGAAAAGGTGCTCCTGCGCGTCGACGTGCCGAAGGAGGCGCGCAAGCTGCTGTTTCAGCTCGTCGAGATCCTCGAGAAGGAGTGCCGTTGAGCGACCTGGACGCGGCGCTACAGGCGGGGCTCGTCGTGCTGGCGGGTGTCGTCGGCGTCGTTGCCGGGCGCGCGTGTGGCGCCATTCGCGGTCGGCTGTGGAGCGTCGGTTTCGTCGTGCCGCTCCTGCTCGTCGCGATCGTCGGCGTCGTGCGGTATCGACCGTGGCTCGGCTTCGTGCCACCGTTTGCGTGGATCCTCGGCGGTCAGGTGCAGTACCACGTCGCGGCGTTCGCCGTCGCGTGTCTGTTGACGTCGCCGCTGTCGCGCTTGTCGACCGTGCGCGTGCGAGCGCTCGTCTCGGTGTTCATGGCGCTGATCGTCGTCTACTACACGGTTGCCCCGGTCGTCCTTCCCGTCGTGCTGCGCGCGAAGCATCGCGCGCTCGATACGGTCATCGACGGGAACGGCGTCTGTCTGCAGACCGATGCCTACACGTGCGGTCCGGCTGCGTCGGTGACCGCCTTGCGCCGGCTCGGAGTCGACGCGACGATCGGCGAGGTCGCGGTCATCGCGTGGACCGGGCCGACCGTCGGTACCGCGCCGGACATCCTGGCTCGGGCGTTGGAGGCGCGCTTCGGCGGCGATGGGATCCGCGCCGAGTACCGCACGTTCGAATCGATCCGCGACCTGCCGCGTGACGGCGTGACCATCGCGGTCGTGAAGCTGACGTTCATGATCGACCACTACGTCGCGGTGTTCGGTGTCGACGCGACGCACGTGGCGGTCGGTGACCCGCTCAAAGGGCTCGTACGACTGCCGCGCGAGGAGTTCGGCGAGCGGTGGCGCCATACGGGAGTCGTGCTACAGCGGGAGCTGCCGCCGGCAACCGACCCCGCCGCCACACCGACCGCCGACGCCCCTGACGAAGCGAGACCGCAGCATGCCCCTCGACCCGCAGGCCCGTGAAGTCCTCGACCGTCTCGCTGCGGTCGACCTGCCGCCGATCGAACAGCAATCGCCCGCGCGCGCGCGCGAGATCATGCTGCTGCGCACGATCGGGCTCGGCGAGCCGCCCGCGATCGCGTCGATGGAAGATCGGCGCGTGCCGGTCGACGGAGGCGAGATCGACGTCCGCGTGTATCGCCCGGCGACGGAGGGTGAGCTGCCGGTGCTCGTGTACTTCCACGGTGGCGGCTGGGTGATCGGCTGCATTCGGACGCACGACGCTCTGTGCCGAGCGCTGGCGAACGCGTCCGGATTCGCGGTCGTCGCGGTCGACTACCGCCTGGCGCCGGAGCACCGCTATCCGACGGCCGTCGAGGACTGCTGGGCCGCGACGCGCTGGGTCGCCGACAACGCCGAGGAGCTCGGCGTCGACCCGCATCGCCTCGTCGTCGGAGGCGACAGCGCCGGTGGCAACCTCGCGGCGGTCGTCGCGCTCCTGGCGCGCGATCGGGGCGGGCTCGAGCTCGCGGGGCAGATCCTCGTCTACCCGATCACCGACTGCGATCTCGACACGCCGTCGTCGCTCACGAACGCCGAGGGATACAACCTGACGCGAGCCGCGATGCGTTGGTTCTGGGACCACTACCTCCCGGAGGAGAAGCGCCGGAAAGAGCCGCTCGCCTCGCCTCTACAGGCCGACAGCCTCGCCGGCTTGGCCCCCGCGCTCGTCCAGACCGCCGAGTTCGATCCGCTGCGCGATGAGGGCGAAGCCTACGCACACCGTTTGATCGAGGCCGGGGTCGACGCGACTTTGACGCGATACGATGGCCTGATCCACGGCTACATCCGCATGACGGGCCAGATCGACCGAGCGCAGGACGCGAACGACGAGATCGTCGCGGCGCTGAAGCGGTTCGCTTCGCTATAGATCCCTGTCGCCCGGCGCCCGCACCGGGCTCGGCGCGCCGCCCGTCGCGGCAAAGCGGATTGACGCGTTCGACGAGCGGACGTCGATCGTGCCGCGGCCTTCGCCCAAGCGCACGTTCAGGTGCCCGCGACTGGTGTTCGCCCCGAAGTGGGGCGGTGGCAGGTCGGCGCGGATGCGCCAGTTCGACGTTCGCAGCTGGACGTCGGCGTCAGTCGTGCGCGGAACGGTCAGGTCGACGGAGCCGTTCGAGGTCGATACGACGATGTTCGGCCGCGCCGACAGCTTGTCCACGCGGGCGTCGATCGACGCGTTCGTCGATCGAAGCACCAGGTCGCCCGTGACCGACGGGGCGCTGATGGCGCCATTGGAGGTCACGGCTCGGATCCGACCGCCGGCCACGTCTTCGAGGACGATCGAGGCGTTCGACGTCTCGACGTCGACATCGCCACGACAGCGTCGTACGCGTGTGGCGCCGTTCGACGTGCGCAGCCGCACCGCGCCGCGGACGTCAGCGACGTGCACGTCGCCGTTGCGGGTCGACGCCTCCACTCCGGAGTTCAGCCCTTGCACCTGGATTCGACCGTTCGACGTGTCGAGGCGCAGCAGCAGCCCCGTCGGCACGGTGAGCGAGAACCTGGCGCCCCAGCTGCCGCCGCCGAAGCCGCCGGGAGGGGGCTCGGCCTCGACGCGGAGCGCGCCGCTGGACGATTCGGGCGGCTCGATCCGGATCTCGATTTTCGCGGCGCGTACTGCCGCGAACGAGTGCGTCGGCGACGTCGCGTACTTCGTGCACGACAGGGTGATTTCGTCGACGTTCTCGACGCAGACGACGTCGATGGGGCCGTTGCGGGTCGCGACGATGATCTCATCGACGCCGGCGGCGGAGATGCTCTGCGAGAACTCCTCCACGGCGCTATGACGCTGACTGTGGACCGAGCACGACGACAGAAGGCAGGCGGCGACCACTGCGGTGCAGCACGTCGAGATGGGGCGCGGCGTCATGGATCCCTCCGAGATGTCTCTGCTCTCTCGAACGTACGCCGGCGGCGCCAGCGGGTTCCCGCGAAATCGCTACCCGCGGCCCTCCTGCTGCCTGGCCCGGCGCCGCGTCCAGAACCCTGGCGGCCGGGGGCGCACGAAAATGAAGCTCCCGACGAGCAGCGCGAAGAACGCGACGTAGATGATCATGAACGTCGACGGCTCGAGCTGGAAGAACATCAGCCGGTGGGTCCAGTACTCGACGAATCCCTGGTCGCGATACCCCGTCTGCCCCGCGCGGATGCGGCATTCGCTCTCCCAGGTCGTCAACGGGCACACGATGCCGCTGACCGACTCGAACACGACGACGCCCATCAGAAGCAAGTGGATCGCCCGGAACCAGATATTCCGCACCCACTGCCACCGGCAGAAGAAGCCGATCCAGACGACCGGCAGCGCGAGGGCGACGAACGACACGAACGCGAAGTGGACGATGACGATCGCATCAGCCAGCAGCGCCCAGTAGGTTTCGTCGGACATGGATAGGCCCTCTCGGACGGCGGAATTCAAGTGACGGCCGGCGGAATCCGGTGAGGATGGGGCGGTCCTGACCGCACCGTCGCCGGAGTCGCCGATCTCAATGCACAGCCTACCTCGTTCGTCACTCGTCGTCGCCCTGTTCGTCGGCGCTCTCCTGTGCGGCCAGCCCGCGAGCTGCGCGGAGTCTCTCCCTGCACCGATCGGCGAGTTCGTGCCGGTCGACACGTCCCTCGTGATGGGATCGCCCGATCCGCTGCCGCCGCTCGCGGTGGAGATCGCCTATCCGAATCTCGAGTTCGTGCGCCCGCTCGTCTACACGCACGCTGGCGACGGGTCCGGACGGGTCTTCGTCGGCACGCAGCGCGGCGAGATCTTCGTCTTCCCGAATCGCCGCGACGTCACCGCGGCGAAGCTCTTCCTCGATCTGCGCGACGTCGTCTCGCGCGACAAGAACGAGGAGGGGCTGATGGGCGTCGCGTTTCACCCGGGCTACCGCGAGAACGGTCGGTTCTTCGTGTACTACTCGGCTCGCGGCCTCCAATCCGTCGTCGCGGAGTTCACGGTCGCTCGGAACGATCCCGACCGCGCCGTGCGCGGCTCCGAGAAGGAGATCCTGCGCGTCAAGCAGCCGTACTGGAACCACAACGGCGGCTCGCTCGAGTTCGGGTCCGACGGCAAGCTCTACATCGCGCTGGGCGACGGGGGATCGGCGAACGACCCGCACGGCCATGGTCAGAACCTCGCGACGCTTCTCGGCTCGATTCTGCGGATCGATGTCGATCGTCGGGATGCGGGCCGTGCGTACGCGATTCCGCCAGACAACCCGTTCGTGAGCCGCGCGGGCGCGCGAGGGGAGATCTGGGCCTACGGGCTCCGCAATCCCTGGAAGATGCACTTCGACCGCCTGCCCGGCGCGCTGTGGATCGGCG
>CAYMRB010000141.1:0-20960 GCA_964392615.1 uncultured Planctomycetia bacterium
GCGTCGCCGATGAGATCGTTGTCGTTGTCGAGCTGATCGCTGTTCGGCACAAACGGACAGTTGTCGAGGCCGTCGGGAACCGTGTCGTTGTCGTCGTCGTCGTCGCAGGCGTCGCCGTCGCCATCGCCGTCGGTATCGGTTTGCTCGGGGTTCGCGTCGAGCGGACAGTTGTCGCAGACGTCGCCGAATTCGTCGCCGTCGGCGTCGTCCTGCAGGTCGTTGGCGATCAGCGGGCAGTTGTCTTCGACGTCGGCGACCATGTCGTCGTCGTCGTCGTCGTCGCAGGCGTCGCCGAGCCCGTCGCCGTCGGTATCGGTCTGCTCGGAATTCTCATCGCGCGGGCAGTTGTCTTGGGCGTCGTCGATGCCGTCCTCGTCGTCGTCGTCGTCGCAGACGTCGCCGATTCCGTCGAGGTCGAGATCCTCCTGGCCTGCGTTGATGTCCTGGGGACAGTTGTCTACGAGGTTCTCGAGGCCGTCGCCGTCGATGTCGTCGTCGCAGACGTCACCCGTCAGGTCGCCGTCGAGGTCGCTCTGGTCGCCGTTGGCGATCAACGGGCAGTTGTCGATGTCGTCGTCGACGCCGTCTCCGTCATTGTCCGGGTCGCACGCGTCGCCGATGTCGTCGCCGTCGACGTCCGCCTGGTCCGCGTTGGCGAGATCGGGGCAGTTGTCGCAGACATCGCCGATCCCGTCGGTGTCGACGTCGTCCTGCGTGTCGTTCGCGACGTCCGGGCAGTTGTCGCACGCATCGCCGACCCCGTCGTCGTCGACGTCCATCTGGTCGGAGTTGAACGTCGCGATGCAGTTGTCGCACGCGTTGCCCGCACCGTCGTTATCGGTGTCCGTCTGGCTCGCGTTGACCGCGAGGAGGCAGTTGTCGCAGACATCGCCGACGCCGTCGCTGTCGCTGTCGGCCTGATTCGAGTTCGCGTCGAGCGGGCAATTGTCGCAGAGGTCGCCGACGTCATCGCCGTCGAGATCGCTCTGGTCGTCGTTGGCCGTCGCGACGCAGTTGTCGCAGGCGTCGCCGAGCAGGTCGCCGTCGACGTTGGTCTGGTCCGCGTTGGACGTCGACGGGCAATTGTCGCAGGCGTCGCCGAGCAGGTCGCCGTCGTCGTCGACTTGGTCCGGATTCGCGACATCGACGCAATTGTCGCAGAGATCGCCGAGCCCATCGCCGTCGGCATCGGCTTGGTCCGTGTTCGGCGTATCGCGGCAGTTGTCGACGCCATCCTCGACGCCGTCGTTGTCCGCGTCGGCATCGCACGCGTCACCGATGTGGTCGCCGTCGTCGTCGGCCTGGTCCGGATTCGCGTCGAGCGGGCAGTTGTCGCAGTCGTCGCCGAGCTCGTCGCCGTCGGTGTCGATCTGGTCTGCGTTGTCCGTCGTCGGGCAATTGTCGCAGGCGTTGCCGACGCCGTCGCCGTCCCCGTCCTCCTGGCCCGGGTTCGCCGCGTCGGGGCAATTGTCGCAAGCGTCGCCGAGCAGGTCGCCGTCCGTGTCGCTCTGATCGTCCGCGATCTGGGGGCATGCGTCGCAGAGATCGCCGACGCTGTCGCCGTCTGTGTCCTCCTGGAGCACGTTGACGGTCGCGGGGCAGTTGTCGCATGCGTCGCCGATGTCATCGCCGTCGCCGTCGGCCTGATCGGCGTTGGACGCTTCGTCGCAATTGTCGCAGACATCGCCGATGTCGTCGCCGTCGCCGTCGGCCTGATCGGCGTTGGCGATCGCCGGGCAGTTGTCGAACAGGTCATCGACGCCGTCCTCGTCGCTGTCCGACTCGCACGCGTCGCCAATGTTGTCGCCGTCGACGTCCGCCTGGTCGGGATTCGCGACGTCGGGGCAGTTGTCGCACGCGTTGCCGACGCCGTCGAAGTCGCCGTCCTGCTGCAGCTGGTTCGCCGCGTCGGGACAGTTGTCGCAGGCGTCACCGATCAGGTCGGCATCGGTGTCTGCCTGGTCGGCATTCGCGTCGATGGGGCAGTTGTCGCAGATCGTACCGATGCCGTCGTCGTCGTCGTCACGCTGGTTGAAGTTCTGGTTCTCCGGGCAATTGTCGCAGACGTCACCGATGTCGTCGTTGTCGCCGTCTTCCTGCTCGGGGTTCGAGGTGTCCGGGCAGTTGTCGACGTCGTCCATCACGCCGTCGCCGTCGGCGTCGACACCGACACCACCGATCACCGCGCCCTGGCAGAAGAACAGCGCGACCAGCAGCGCCAGCACGATGGACAGAGCTCGACCGTGGGCGTCACCTCGCGGGCGGGTGAGAGTCATGTAAGGTAGCTCCTAGCTATCTGTCCCGGGGGCCCCAGGCCGCCCGGTCGTCTTAGACCCAGACTAAACAACGATTGTACAAGTCGTCCGACGCGAGGCGCAAGGTGGTCGGAGGAGCGCTTCAGTGGGCCTTCGACGCGGCATCGCGCTCCCGGGGGCCCGTACCCGCCCCGAACCTACTCGCCGCGCGCCCCGGACTGGCAGCCCGTTGAAGAGGTCAATCAGCGGACCGCTAGGCCTCCGCCGGGTCCCCAGCGGGCGATTTCGTCTCGGTCTCGGGGTCGGTTTCGTCGAGGATGTCGCCGACCAGCTGCTCGAGCACGTCCTCGAGCGTCACGACACCACGCGTTCCGCCGTACTCGTCGAGCACGACGAACAGGTGCTGGCGCGTCTGCTGGAATCGCCGCAGGAGCTGCTGCGCGTGCGTTCCCTCGTGCACGAACGGGACGGGATTCTCGAGATCGTGGATCGTCAGGTCGAGGCGTCCCTCGGCGAGCGCCCGCAGGACATCGCGTTGGTGGACGACCCCGGTGATCCGATCGAGGTCGTCGTCGTCCGTGACGAGAATCCGGCTGTGCGTCGGATCGATCTCGGAAGGGCGGATGTCGCTGAGGCGTGTCGTGCCGTCGAGGGTCGACAACTCGAGTCGGTGCGTCATCATCTCGCGTGCGGGCACGTCGTTCAGCTGGAACGCGCTCGAGATCAGCTCCTTCTCGTCGCCGGTGATCAGGCCGGCGTCGCCGCCGACGCGTGCGAGCATGCGGATCTCCTCCTCGCTCGTGACGAAGGGAGGGGCCTTGCTCGAGAATGGGCGCGTGATGCGCTCGACGACCCAGATGACGGGCAACAGGAGCCGTGTGATCGCGACCAGGGGCGGTGCGGCCGCCAACGCGACACCGAGGCTGAAGCGCTCGCCGAGCGTCTTCGGAATGATCTCGCTGAAGATGATCACGAGGAAGGTCAGCACTGCCGAGAACACGCCGACCCACGTGCTTCCGAACTCCTCTTCTGCGACGCGGCCGACGAAGATCGACCCGAAGATGTTCAAGCAGTTGTTGAGGATGACCAGCGCCGACACGGGGCGCTGCATGCTCCTCTTGATCGCCAGCAGGCGGCGTGCCCCGAGCGATTCGTTGTCACACGCAAGATAGACGCGCGACAGGGGAGCGCTGAAAATCGCCGCCTCGGTCATCGAGGTGAGGCCCGAGCTGACGACCAGCGCCAGGACTAATAAGAAGAGCGTGAACATGGAGTACGGGTAGGCCCCGAGCGGCTGCCGCTACCTGGCTCGTCGCCGGGACGGGGCCGTTCGAGCCACCGAATTCTATCACCGCGTCGAAAAGTGGCGCAAGCCGAGCGGCGGACCCGGCGGACGAGAGCGAGCGTTCCGGGCGCGCGGCGGCGGGGAGCATGGTCCGAAAATGAGTTGCTGGCCGTTCGGTGCCCTGCTACGCTGCGCACTTCACGTATCACGCAATCTCGATTTCTCCGGGTCCGCTCCCGGGGTTGGCTGGCGAAGGATTTTGTCTCTGGCGCTTGGAGACCGCGTGGCGTGAAATCTCAGCAGGCATTCGGAGTACCTTCCGGAAAGGTCTTGCCGCTTCTCACCGTACCATCAGGACACCGCCGCTTAGCGCGCGACATTGAATGCGCAGAGCGCGATCGTCCGAAGTAACGCTTAGAAGACGATAGACGAGGAGGAACGAACCCCGGTGCGCATTCGCGCGGCCGGGGTTCTCCTTTTTTCGGGCCGGGTTCAGGCGCCGGTAGCCGGGCGTCGCGATGGGGCGGATCAGTGACGCGGCTGGAAGTAGAGCACCATCCCGGCGCCGGACGCGAGCACGACGATGCCGGCCCAGAAGAACGGGCTCGGCGCGGCGGCCGGACGGTGGCGGATCGACGACACGATCACGTTGACGAGCGGTGCGCAGCCGAAGATCAGGGGCATGACGTAGAGCGCTTGGCCGCCGTTCTTCATCGCTCCTGACACGCACATCGCGCCGACCGCCCCGAGCGCTCCCGCCGTCAGCGCCCAGATCGCTCCACGGCCGGTGAACGACCAGCCGCTGCCGCTCGTTTGGATCAGTACGGCCGGCACGATCACGGCGAGCACGAAGTAGGCGACGCCGACTAGCAGAATCGCTTTCCAGGGGCTCTTCAGCTCGACGGTGCCCGTGTGCATCGCCGAGCCGTACGCCCCCCAGCACAGGATCGTGCCCGCGGCGAACACGAGCCAGAGGTAGTTCGACATTTCAGGGTCTCCCTTCAGTGCGCTGAAATGGAAACCCAGGTGTAGCGCCTACGGCGGTCGAAGTAAAGAAACGCGGCGTCAGTGGCGCGCCGGTCGAGCGCGGCGCGCGGAGGGGAGGGCTCGGCGGTGGTCGCGAGGCTAGTGCTTGTGTCCGCACTCGAGCCGCAAGCGGCGCGGGCGTTCGGCTTGCTGACCGTTGCCGCGAGTGTACTCGGAGCCGGCGTCTCGGATCGCGTGGGGGACAGATCCCGGCAGGAGGTTTCTGCCCGGGTTCAGGCTCGAACTCTGCGCGTTCGTGTCCGCGATCCCGACCTGCGAGAACAGAGCCAGAATGCCGCCGAAGCTGAGAGCCGCCAACAGGACAACGGCGCCGGATCCTTGTTTTTGCATGGCGTATTCCTTGGGTCGGAGTCCCCTCTGCCTCGTGTTCTTCGGCAGATCGGCGTGTCCGACTGAAGCGGATCTCGACAAGAAAGCCGAGTCGCAACGGGATGCAGGGTTCTGATAAGCTCTCGGCATGAGAGCTGTTCGAGTCCGCCAGCCGGGCGGCACCGAGATGTTGGAGCTCGTCGACGCGCCCGATCCCGAACCGGGGCCGGGTCAGCTCCTCGTGCGCGTCTTCGCCACGGCGCTCAATCGCGCCGACCTCCTGCAGCGTCGCGGCCTCTACCCGCCGCCACCCGGCGAGCCCGACATTCTCGGGCTCGAGTTCGCGGGCGAGATCGCGCGGGTCGGCGACGGCGTCGAGGAATTCGCGCGCGGTGATCGCGTGTTCGGACTGTGCGGCGGTGGGGCGTACGCCGACTTCCTCGTCGTCGACCAACGCATGGCGGTGCCGATTCCCGACACGCTGTCGTTCGATGCGGCGGCCGCGGTGCCCGAGGCGTTCTTCACGGCGCACGAGGCGCTGTTCGTGCTCGCCGGCCTGCGCGGCGGCGAATCCGCGCTTGTTCACGCTGGGGCGAGCGGCGTCGGTACGGCGGCGATTCAGCTCGCGCGGCGCTGCGGTGCGCGCGTCTTCACGACCGCGGGCTCGGAGGCCAAGCTCGCTCGCTGTCGCGACCTCGGCGCCGAGCGTGCGATCGCGTACCGCGACGAGGACTTCGCCGCCGTCGTCACAGAGATCGCGGACGGCTCCGGCTCCGCGCCGAGCGGTGTCGCCGGTGTCGATGTGATCCTCGATCCGGTCGGCGCGTCGTACTGGGATCGCAACATCCGATCGCTGCGTCCGGGCGGGCGGCTCGTCCTGATCGGGCTCCTCGGTGGACGGCAGGTCGAGGTCGATCTCGCGCGGCTGCTGATGCGTCGAATCAGCGTCCTCTCGACGGTCTTGCGCTCGCGCAGCCTCGAGGAGAAGATCGCTCTCACCGATCGCTTTCGCGCCGATGTGCTGCCGGCGTTGGAAGCCGGAGAGCTCGTGCCGGTGATCGACAGCGTCCTGCCGATCGAGGACGTCCGCGACGCGCACGAGCACATGGAAGCGAACGCGAATATTGGGAAGATCATCCTGCGACTGTGAAGCGGTGCCGCGCGCCGCGTTTCGCGCCGAATGACGAGGACGAAGCCATGAGTTGTCCGCACCGCGAGTCCCGTAGCTCGAGCCGTCGAGCATTTCTGCGTCGCAGTCTGGTCGGTGGCGTCGCCGCGAGTCTCGGTAGCGCCGCGATCCTCGCTCGTCCTGGCGCCGCTCGCGCGATCGAGCCCGAGGCCGTTCCACCGCCTCTGCGCGTTGCCGACCGCAGCGCACGGGCACCGACCGCACCCGTCGCGATCGAGCGTTGCACGAGCTTCGAACACGACGCCCTCGCCCGCGTGCTCGGCAAGTGCCTCGACTCGATCGGCGGCCTCGGCAAGCTCGTGAGCGGCAAGACCGTCACCGTCAAGCTGAACACGACCGGCGACGGTCGGCGTCGGTTGCGGGGGCGTCCGGCGTCCCGCACGTATCAGACCCATCCGGCGATGGTCGAGGTCCTGTGCGGCTTGATGCACAAGGCGGGCGCCAAGCGGATCTACATCGTCGAGAGCTACTACCGCACAGCGGACCCGCGGGCGATTCTCGCATCGCAGAAGTGGGACGTCGGTCGCATCGAGAGCGCCGCGGGCCATGCCGTGGCATGGGAGGACACGAGGAACCGCGGGGCGTTCAAGGACTACGCCAAGCTCGACGTGCCGTTCGGTGGCTACGTGTTTCCGGCGTATCACCTGAACCGCCGCTACGTCGACACCGACGTGTTGGTGACTCTCGCGAAGATGAAGAACCACGTCACGGCCGGCATCACCGGAGCCGTGAAGAACCTGTTCGGCATCGCGCCGACCGCGCTGTACGGCGACGACGCGCCGAACGAGAAGACGGTGTCGTCGCGCGGCGCGATCCTGCACAGCGGGCTGCGCGCGGTGCCGTCCGGCGTCACGGCGGAGCACGACCCGAAGCGCGAGCGGCTCGACAAGAAGCAGGAGAGCCTCTATCGCGTGCCGATGGTCACCGCCGACCTCTTCGGCGTTCGCCCGATCGACCTGTCGATCGTCGAAGGCATCGAGACGTGCGCCGGCGGCGAGGGGCCGTGGTGCGGGCCGCAGGTGCGACCGGTTCAGCCGGGCCTCGTGCTCGCCGGGCGCAATGCCGTCACGGTCGACGCGATCATGACGGCCGTCATGGGGTACGACCCGACCGCATCGACGCAACAGGCGCCGTGGTTCGGCTACAACCACCTCGAGCTCCTCGCGCGCGCCGGCCTCGGCACGCACGATCCAGCGAAGATCGAGGTCGCCGGCGTGGCGCTGAAGGACGCGCTGCACGAGTTCCAGCCGGGCGTCGAGGGGTGGATCAAGAAGAGCGGGTAGCGGCCCTTCTGCGACAGCCAGCCGTCCGCCGGATCACTCCTTCAACACGATGCGCCGCCCCTTCGTCGGCTCGTCGAGCGAGTGGATGAGCAGCGTCGGCTGCGCGCCGTTGATCGACACCGCGATGCGCGCGCCGGCCCGGTCCACCGAGTAGCCGTGGACCTGGCCCTTCTTCAGGTCGGTGAGCGGAACCCGCACCTGCGTCGCACCGCCCTTCGCGTCGATGCCGATGAGGGCCGGCGAGGTCTTTTCCGACTTCGCCTTCTTGGCGGGGGCCGCTACGGCCCAGACGCGATCGCGCGCGGCGATGGGCTGGCCGGGACGACAGATCGCGTGGCTCGTGTCGATCAGGCGACCGTCCTGCGCTCCGAGTCGCGCGTAGTAGCCGACGATGCCGTCGCGCCAGCCCACGTCGCTGACCGTGAAGTTGACGCCGACCCAATCGCTCGCCGCGCCGGCCGAGCTCGCGGCCTTGCCGCGCGGCAGGTGGCAGGTCGACGTGTCGTTGAACGAGATCTCGATCGACTTCTTGCCGAGACGCTTCGCGATGTCCGCGCGGATCTTCGCGAACGGGCGAGCCCAGCGCTCCTCGAGTCCGGAGTCGAGCGCGACCAGCACCGAGTCGCCCGTCGTGTCGTCCACGCGGTAGATCAGCAGGCCGGAGGTCCCACGATCCTGCCCGGGCTTACCCGAAGCGTCGACCGGGCCGGGGCCGACGAGCTCGGCCGGTTCGAACGTCGCGACGTTCTTCATCGTCTCGAGCGAGACGACCGACACGGCCTCGTAGCCGCTCGGATACGCGAGCAGGTGCTCCCCGCCGCGGCGCAGGACGACCGGCGGGCGGCGCGGGGCGCGCTCCTCGCTCGGCGTCGGGACCGCGAGTTCCGTCCAGGTCTTCGCGTCGATGCGATACCTCCAGACGCGGCCGCTTCCTTCGACCGCAGCGTCGTCCGCCCACTGCGTCGTCAGCGCGACGAACTCGCCGTCATTCACCCAAGCAGCGCCGAGGAAACGAACGGCCGGCTTCGGCGGCCCCAGGCGTTCGCCGCGGCCCGCTTCGACGTCGACGAGCCACAGCAGCGTCGCCGGCGTCTCGACGTCTTCACCCGCCGCACCAGCGAGGACGATCAGCTGCTTGCCGTCAGGCGACCACACCGGCGAGCGGTGCGGACAGCCGACGGCGATGATCGCGATGGCGCCGAGAGCCAGAGCGCCGGTGGCGCGAAGCAGAGACACCGGGAAGGATCGTACGGACATGTCGCGCTCCTCTGTCGGGAATCCTCGATGGGGCCGGTCATTGTATCCGGTCCCGTGCGCGCTTCGACAACCGTTGAGCCGTGCGGAGATCGGAGTCGGCGTCGGCGTCGGTTTTCGGAGTTGGAGCGCCGACCGAGCCGCGCGGGTTTCTCCCTCTGCGCTCGAGGTGTATAATCGCGTCCGGGAATCGTCGTACGGATTTCGCGCGCGGAGCCAGGTCTCGTGGGAGAGTCCATCAAAGGATCGCTTCTCGTCTCGCAGCCGGGTCTGATCGACCCGAATTTCCGCTGCACCGTCGTGTTGGTGACGGAACACGACGAGAACGGCGCGTTCGGCCTGGTTTTGAATCGGGCCGGCGAGCACAAGGTCGCCGATCTGTGGCGCAGCCTGACGAGCGAGGCGTCGACCAGCAAGTCGCTCGCGTTCGTCGGCGGGCCTGTGCAGCAATCGGCGGTGTTTCTGCTGCACACGTACGACGATCTCGCGGACGGCGAGACGCCCGTCATCCCCGGAATCTACATGGGCAGCAGCATCGGCCTCCTCAAGGAGCTGCTCGATCGCGAGGATGAGGCGCGCTGCGTCGAGTCCGTCGACGAAATACCCGACGTGTTCCCCGCGGAGCAGACGAAAGCCGAGGCTGCGGGCGCCGAGGGAGGCGCCGCGAAGAAGCTCGCCGACCACTTCCGCGCCGCGTGTTCTATGGATATGCGGGATGGGGGAAGGGGCAGCTCGACCGGGAGCTCGAAGACGGCGGGTGGCTCGTGCAGGCCGCGAGTCGCGAGTTCATCTTCGGCACGGCGCCCAACGTGCTGTGGCAGCGCACGATGGCGCGCCAGGGCGGCTTCTACCGGTTCTTCTCGCTGATGCCGGCGGAGCCCGAGCTCAACTGAGCGATTCGGCCGACCCCGACTCCGGCGTCGCGGCCGGACGCACGGGCGGCAGCCCGAACGCGAACAGGAACGGCAGCGCGACGAGCGCGGCGCAGCCGTAGTACGTGATCTCCGAGCCGAACTGCCAGTAGATCGTGCACGCGGCGATCGGGCCGACCGCACGCGACAGCGCGCCGAGCGAGCGGAACGTGCCGATCACCTCGCCCTGACGGTCCTTCGGTGTGTAGAGCGACACGAGCGACGTCAGGCACGGCATGGTGAGGGCGCTGCCGATGGCGAGGAGGCCGGCGCCCATGTACAGGACGGTCGTCGTCGTGCACGCCGCGACCAGGACGAAGCCCGGCAGCTGGATCAACAGGCCGCAGATCGCCACCTTCTTCTCGCCGAGGCGCGGCGCGAGCCGTCGAACGACGCCCCCCTGCACGAGGGCGAGGACGACGCCGATGAACACGAAGAGCCACGCCATGTCGACCGGCTCCCACTCGAACCGCTCGCGCGTGACGAACGTCAGCGTGAACTCCATGCCCGCGAATGCCACGAGGTAGATGAAGTACGTCAGATTCGTCAGCGTGACGCCGCGAATGTCGAAGCCGCGGAAGAGGCGCAGCGGGTTGATCGGACGTCGCGCGCTCATCGCCTTGTCGCGATGCTCCGAGTCGAGCGTCTCGCGGAACCGCGTGCTCACCCAGATGACGTTCCACGCCGACAGCACGAACGCGGCCGCAGCGGCAGCGGAGAACGGGTTCAGACCCGGCACGCCCCAGCCGGAGAAATCGATCGACGCGAGGGGGCCGCCGATCGCGGGGCCGAGGATGAAGCCGAGCCCGAACGCCGCGCCGATCACGCCCATGCCCTTCGCGCGGTTCTTCTCGTCGGTCGAGTCGGCGACGGCCGCGGTGGCGACCGAGATGTTGCCGCTCATCGCTCCGCCGAGAAGGCGCGAGGCCACCAGCAGCGCGAAGCTGCCTGCGAAGATCCACAGCAAGTAGCTGATTGTCAGCCCGCCGATCGTCAGGAGGAGCACCGGGCGTCGGCCGCGCTTGTCCGAGATCGCGCCCCAGATCGGCGCGCACGCGAACTGCAGGATCGAGTACAGGCTGCCGAGAAGTCCGCCGAACAGCACTGTCGTGAAGAAGGAGGATTTCGTGCCGTCGGCGCCGGAGAGCTCCGACAATGTTCGGACGGTGTCGCCGATCAAGCTGTCCGGCCCCTCGATCTCGAGGTAGTGCTCGAGCATCGCCGGAAACAGTGGAAAGATGATCGAGAAGCCGATCAGGTCGACGAGGACCGTCAGGAAGATGACCCCGAGCTGGGATCGACGCGGTCGGTCAGTCATGCGGGCACCATCACTATCGGTCGATCGGTTTCAGTTCCACGCGCCGGGCGTCGCGATCGATCGACGTGATGGCAGCTCGTACGATGTTCCCCTGATGGACGTCGTCATCGACAAGCGCGGTCGGGACGATGCCCTCAACCCCCTCGTCGATCGACAGCCAGGCGCCTTCGGCGGTGATCTTCGAGATCCAGCCGGTGACCTCGTCGCCGACCTCATAGCCCTCGATCGACAGCGCCCAGGTATCGGCAGCGACGCGGTGGAAGTCGAGGCCGACACGCTGCAGCTCGCGGTCGACGCGCATGATTTCGACGACGAGCTGGCGGCCGACGTGGAGCTCATCGTCGCCGCCGATTTCGTTCTGGTGCGCGCGGATCTTGCTCGTGTGCAGCAGCCCTTCGACACCGCCGAGGTCGACGAACGCGCCGTGCTGGTTGAGACGGGTGATCGTCCCCGTCAGCACCTCGCCTTCGACGAGTCGCGTCAGCGCCTTGCCGCGCTTCTCCTCGGCTTCGCGCTCGAGGATGTTGCGGCGGCTCAGGACGATGTCCTCGTCGGCGCGATCGACCGAGGTGATCTCGCAGACGATTTTCTTGCCGACGTACGGGTCGAGGTTCTCGACGCGGGTCATCTCGATCTGCGAGATCGGCAAGAACGCGCGGTGCCCCTTGATGTCGACCGTCAGGCCGCCCTTGTTCGTCGCGCTCACCGTTCCTTCGACGATGATGCCGGGCTGGACGTTCTCCCAGAAGATCTCGCGGCGGGCGCCACTGACCGAGAGGACTGCCAGGCCGCGGCGGCGGTCGAACCGGACGAAGTTCGCTTCGATCGTCGAGCCGATCGTCGGCAGCTCCTCGTCCGCGGCGAATTCGCTCTCCTCGATCAGGCCGTGGGTCTTGCTGTCGATTTCGACCAAGACATCGCCGCCACGCGTGTCGATGACCAGTCCCGTGACGCGAGCGCCAGGCTCAGCGTCCTCGATGCCGTCCGAAGGCTGACCCGAGCCTCCCCCGGCGCCGGCCATCAGCGCCTCGAGCTCCGCGTCGCTCATGTCGACGTCGAACGAGCCTCCGAGGGCGTTATCGTCGGGGAAATCGCGGCTCTTCGCACACATGGCGGCCTCGCAGCGGCGAGTTAGGAGTGTCTTACGGTCAACGATCCTCTGCCCCCAACGGCGCCGTCACTATACGGGGTTGGCGGGAGGCGTCAATCTTCGGGGCAGATGCGTCTCTCGGCGTCCGTCCCGCGTTGAACCCGCCACCGGTCGCGGCTACGCTGGCAGCTCCCTTTTCAACGGACAGCGTACGCGTTCGAGTTCGAGGAGCGAGAGAGCACGCCATGTCACCACCGTTCGAGCTTTCCAGGCGCGTGTGGGCGCCCATCGCGCTGATCACCCTGGCACTCGGTCCGGCCGTGTTCGCCAAAGATCCGCCCAAGAACCCCACACCCCGCGACCCGAGTCTCCGCGAGCGCCTGCGCGATCTGCCGTACGAGTTCATCCACGAGTCGTACGGCGCCGACAATTGGGAGCTCGTCGCGCGGCGTGCCGACGGCAGCGGCGAGCGCAACCTGACGCGGACGCCCGACATCCACGAGATGTATCCCCAGGCCTCGCCGGATGGCGCGAAGGTCTGTTTCGTCGTCGATTCCACCGAGAAGGTTCCGGGGAAGAAAGACGCGACCGTGCGCAGCCTCTGGGTGATGAGCCGCGACGGAACCGGCCGGGTGCTCGTCGCGAAGAACGCGCGGCAACCGTGCTGGAGCCCCGACGCGAAGACGATCGCGTATCTGCCGGCCGAGTTCGAGAGGTTCGATATTCGCGACTACGTGACGAAGGGGCTCGTCTTCTTCGACGTCGCGACGGGCCAGAAGCGTACGCACCCCAATCCGAAGCTGCATCACCTCTACAACCCTTGCTTCACGAGGGACGGCAAGTGGATCGTCGCGACGGTCCACGGGGGCATGGGATTCGGCCATGCGATCCTCGCGATCCAGGTCGACGGCGGCGCGGTGCACGATCTCAAGATCGGCGGCTGTCGACCGGACATCAGTCCGGACGGCAAGCGCATCGCGTGGGGGCTCGACGACCACACGATCGCGGTCGGCACGCTCGAGCTCTCCGCGACGCCGCCGCGCGTCGTCGATCGGCGCCATCTCGTGCGCGACAAGCTTCATGTGTACCACGCCGATTGGTCGCCGGACGGCAGGTACATCGCATTCAGTCGCGGTCCAGGCGGACGTCAGAAGGTGAACGGTCCCGGCACCCATCGCGGCATCGCCGAGCTCGTCGGCGTGCGCGCCAAGTGGGACATTTGCGCGATCCAGGTCGACGGCGGCAAGGGCTGGGCTTCGTTGACGACGACCGGCGCGAGCAACAAGGAGAGCGAGTGGCTCCCGGCGTTGCGGGAGGAGGCCGGGCGATGATGGCGCGTGTCATGGCCGCCGCGCTCTGCGCTCTGCTGGCTGCGGGATGTCGCGACGCCGGCAATAGCGGTTCGCGGCAGACAGCGCTCGCGGCCAAGACGTCGTCGGGCGTCGATATCGTGCTCGTGCCGGGCGGCACGTTCCGTATGGGTAGCGCGTACGGTCGAGAGGACGAAGCGCCGGTTCACGAGGTGACGCTGAGCGCGTTCGCGGTGGATGTGTACGAGGTGCTGCAGGAGGAATACGCCCGCCTGCAGATATCCGATCCGTCGAACTTCAAGGACCCGCGTCGCCCGGTCGAGCAGATCCCCTGGTCGGACGCCGCGCTCTTCTGCAACCGTCGTTCGGAGGAGGAGGGGCTCACGCCGTGCTACGACGAGGACACCTTCGCGTGCGACTTCACCGCGAGTGGTTACCGCTTGCCGACCGAAGCGGAATGGGAGTACGCCTGCCTCGCCGGCGACGATCGCGACCGCCCTGTGGCCGGAGCCGGCGGCACCGGTGACAAGCTGGCGAGTCGTGCGTGCTATGCGGGCAACGCGGGCAAGAAGACCGCACCGGCCGGCAGCAAGCGCGCGAATGCGTGGGGGTGCTACGATCTTCTCGGCAACGTGTTCGAGTGGTGCCAGGATCGCTACGCCGCCGACCAGTACGCACAAGGTGCCCAGAGCGACCCGACGGGGCCTCAGGACGGCAAGCACCGCGTGCTCCGCGGCGGGTCGTGGACGTCGAAGGCCGCGGATTGTCGCGCGCGGCGTCGATTTCACGACGACCCCGGGCTCGCCGACGCGTGCTTCGCGCGAAACACCTACGGCTTTCGCTGCGTGCGCCGGCTGACTACGGACGAGGCCGCGAAGCTAGAAGCCGCGAATGGCGACACAGCGGACGGTCGGCAATAGCGCGTGCTGTTTCACACCTGGCCGTTCCTGCTCTTCTTCGTCGCGTTCCTGGCGCTCTACCTGCCGCTGCGCGCCACGCGGCTGCGAGTGCCGATCCTGCTCGTCGCGTCGTACGTGTTCTACGGCTGGTGGGAGCCGTACTACCTCGCGCTGATCGTCTACTCGACGCTGATCGACTACTTCGCGGTGAAGCTCATGGCCAGCGGCCGCGCGCGCAAGCCGTGGCTCGTCGTGAGCATCGCGAACAACCTCGCGCTGCTCGGCTTCTTCAAGTACCGCACGTTCGTCGTCGACAACGTGAACGCGCTCCTCGACGGCCTCGGCTCGGGCATGCTGATCGACGACCCGACCCCGGGACTGCTCCTGCCGGTCGGCATCTCGTTCTACACGTTCCAGTCGATGAGCTACACGATCGACTACTACCGCCGCGAGATCCAGGCCGAGCACTCGTTCCTGCGGTTCGCGTCGTTCGTCGCACTGTTTCCGCAGCTCGTCGCTGGGCCGATCGAGCGCGCGCGCAACCTCCTGCCGCAGCTGCAGCGGGCCCCCGTGATTCGCTGGCACGATGTGCAGGACGGCTTGTCGCTGTTCGTCGTCGGGCTCTTCAAGAAGGTCGCGCTGGCGAACTACCTCGCGCTGTACGTCGACAAGGTCTACGCCGTGCCGGAGCGCCACTCGTCGCGCGCGCTGCTCATCGCGACGTTCTTCTTCGCCTGGCAGATCTACTTCGACTTCAGCGGCTATTCCGACATGGCGCGTGGCGTCGGCCGCATCATGGGGTTGCGGTTGATGGTGAACTTCCGCAATCCGTACACGGCGACCGATCTCGGCGCGTTCTGGCGACGTTGGCACATCAGCCTGTCGACGTGGTTTCGCGACTACGTCTACATCCCACTCGGCGGCAACCGGCATGGCACGGTGCGGATGTGCATCAACATTCTGCTGACCATGGTGATCTCCGGATTCTGGCACGGAGCGGCGTGGACGTTCGTCATCTGGGGTGCGCTGCACGGCGTAGCGCGCGTCGCGACGCTGCCGCTCGAGAAGAGCCGTGCGTGGAAGTACCGCACGCCGAAGCTGTTGAAGCAGGCGGTCGTGTTTCTGTTCGTGATGCTCACCTGGGTGTTCTTCCGGGCCGAGACGCTCGGAGACGCGTGGACGATTCTCGGGCGGATATGCCGCCCGTCGTTCGACGATCCGCTCTACCCCGCGCTCGCGATGGGGCTCGTGCTGTCGGTCTGGGCGTACCAGCTCGCGTACGAGTCGGTGTTTCGCCC
Organism: uncultured Planctomycetia bacterium; assembly: GCA_964392615.1. Lineage (GTDB taxonomy): Bacteria > Planctomycetota > UBA8108 > UBA8108 > UBA8108 > CAYMRB01. The sequence goes on from CAYMRB010000141.1 coordinate 15,449, forward strand.
ACTGCTTGCGCTGCGCATCGTGCGGGTCGCGCTCGTCGTGTTCATGATCCTGTGGCTCGCGATCGTCCCCGCGTCGGACGCGCAGCCGTTCATCTACTTCCAATTCTGACCGAGTCGTCGTGGCCGACATGGAGAACGACAGCCGACATCGGGACGACCGCCAGGGCGGACGCGTGAGCACGAAGGAGTTCGGCTCGCACGCCGTGCGTCTCGACGCGCGTGACTGGCGGCTCGTCGGCATCGTCGTCGCTGTCGTGCTGCTGCTCGCGCCCTGGGTCGCGAAACGTCTCGAGGGATTCGACCCGCAGGGCGCGTATCGCGTGCCGTACGCGTTCAGCGAGGACTACTGGCTATTCGAACGCTGGGCGCAGCAGTCCGTGGCGTCGGCCGATGTCCTCATCGTCGGCGATTCGGTCGTCTGGGGCGAGTACGTGCGGCCCGACGAGACGCTGCCGGCGAGTCTGGACGCGGCGACAACGGATCGACGCTTCGCGAATCTCGGCGTCAACGGCATCCACCCGGCCGCGTTGGAAGGCTTGCTTTCTCACCACGGGAGCGCGATGGCGGACGGCAAGGTGCTGCTGTGCTTGAACCTCCTGTGGATGACGTCGCCGCGTCAGGACCTGCAGGACCCGGACGGCGGCGAGTTCAACCACGCGGCGCTCGTGTCGCAATGGTGGCCGAGCATCCCCGCGTACGATGCGAGCGCGTCGGAGCGCATCGGCACAGCGCTCGAGAGGCGAGTGCCGTTCTGGAGCTGGGTGCGGCATCTGCGCGTTGCGTGCTTCGACGGGCAGGACGTGCCGCACTGGACGATCGAGCATCCGAACGAATCGGTCGTCGATCGGCTGAAGCTCGAGGTCCCGCCGCCCAGCGCCGAGCCGCGGCGCCCCGGCGGCTCGTGGCGCGATCGCGGCATGCGCGTGCAGTCGTTCGATTGGGTCGACCTCGACGCGTCGATCCAATGGCGCGCGTTCCGCGGCTGCGTCGATGGGCTCATCGAGCGCGGCTGCGACGTCTGCGTGCTCGTCGGGCCGTTCAACGCGCATCTGCTCGACGCCGCCGGACGTGACGCGTGGAACGTAAGGCGCGACGCGGCGCGGGGGTGGCTCGAGTCGCGCGGCGTGGAGCATGTCGCGCCGGAGCCGCTACCGAGCGAGCAGTACGCGGACGCGAGCCACCCGCTGGCGGTGGGGTACGCGGAGCTCGCGCGGCGGTTGGTGGATGACGACGTGTTTCGAAGTTGGCTGAGCCGATAGCCGTCGTCACACGACCACGACGTCCTCCGGGAACGTCGTCAGCAGCTCGATCCCATCCTCGCGCACGGCGTAGGTGTTCTCGAGTCCGACCACGCCGAAGCGCGGGTGCGTGAACTTGGGCTCGATCGCGAGCGTGTTGCCGACGACGAGCGGCTCGTCGAAGCGCGGTGCGAGGACCGGTGCCTCGTCGACCTCGAGCCCGACCGAGTGGCCGACGAATCGCACCTGGAAGCCCGGCCGCCCCATGAAGCCGTCGGCGTAGCCGGCGTCCGCGGCGAACTCGATGAGTGCGTCGTAGACGGCGGACGGGGCGACTCCCGCGCGAACGTACTCTTCGGCGAAGCGCATCGCGCGGTGCATCGCGTCGAGGATCTCCGCCGCCTCGTCGGGGAACGTGCCGCGCACTGCCATGCGCGTGCAGTCGGCGTGGTAGCCGGTGGCGTTGACGAGGTAGTCGATGATGACCGGCGTGTCGTCGGCGATCTTCTCTCGCACACCGCCACCCGGCGCCGCGGCGTGCGTGCCCGCTCCGCCGATCGGGAACACCGAGTGGCCGGGCACGGCGCCCGCCTCGCCGCTGACGATCACGCCGATGCCGCACTCGGCGTTCAGGCCGCGCAGGCGTATGGCACCGCAGTGGCCGAGCAGCCGCGAGCGTCCGTCGAGGAGCGCGGTGAGGTCGTAGGTCGACACGTCGCCCGCGAGGTACTCGCCGATCGTCGCGAGCAGCTCGCACTGGATCTCGGCCGATCGTCGCAGCTCGCCGATCTCCCACTCGCTCTTCGCGGCGCGGCACGCGAGGATCGCGCGTGAGACGTCGACGATCTCGACGCCGTCGCCGAGCACCTTCGCGTACAGGGACACCGTCGCGGCCGGCACGACGTCGAGCTCCATGCCGACGCGCCACGGTCCGGAGCCGCACGTCTCCTCGAGGTGCCCGCGCAGCTCCCTCAGGCTCTTCATCGGCCGGACGTCATCGAGCGCCGAGTCCTCGCGCGCGCGGTCGAGCACCTGGCGCACGAGGAGGCGTGGCTCAGCCGCCGCGGGGACGAGCAGGTGAGCGGTCTGCATCGTGCCCGACAGGTAGTAGAGGTCGACGTTCTGAATGACGAGGGCGGCATCGATCTGAGGATTGCTCGGCGGATCGCTCGCTTGCATGCGGTCACGAAGTGCCGCGAGACGGCGATCGAGCTCGGCGCGGGGGACGGCGGTCATGGCTGATGTTCCGTGAGGTCCGTGGCGATGAAGCGCACACGATATCACGTCTTCGCGACGCGCGACTGCGTTATCATCAGCCGGACACCGATGGAGGAGAACCTGCCGTGAAAACGCCGATCGTCCTGCTTGCAGCGTGTATCGCCATGACGTCCGTCGTCGCCGCCTCGGACGACGCCGAAGCTCCCCGCGGCCCTGGCCTCGCGACCGGCGTGCGCGTCGGTGAGGTGACGCACGAACGCGCGATACTGTGGATCCGCCTGACCCGCGACATCGATCGAAGCACGGGTCGCACGCACGCCGACGCCAAGCGGTCGGCAGAAGCCGGCAAGAAGGCGACCGCCAAGAAGAGGGCCGGGCGACAGCCGCTCGAGCTGGCCGCAGGCTGGACCGTCGATTCGCTCGACGGCGCGTGCCCTGGCGTCGAGGGCGAGGTGCGCGTCCTCTGGGGCAAGATGACGTCGGTGGATACCGCGCCGAAGTCGCTCGCGTCCGGACCGTGGCAGGCGGTCGATGCGCGACACGACTTCTGCGCGCGGATCGTGCTCTCCGGCCTCGCCGCGGACACGCTCTATGCCTACCGCGTCGAGACGCGCTCTCGGGACGACGTCGCCGGCGCGTCGTTCGTCGGCAGCTTCCGCACCGCGCCGAAGGCCGACGTCGCGCGCCGCGTCTCGTTCACGGTCGTCACCGGTCAGATGTTCCACGATCTCGACGACCCGAACGGCTTCGACATCTATCCGGCGATGGCGGGCCTCGCGCCGGACTTCCTCGTCGCGACCGGCGACACGGTCTACTACGACAGCGAGTGGCCGCGCGTGCGATCGGTCGAGCTCGCGCGCTACCACTGGCACCGCATGTACTCGCTGCCGCGCATCGTCGAGTTCCACCGTCGCGTGCCGGGCTATTGGATCAAGGACGACCACGACGTCTACGACAACGACTGCTGGCCGGCGAAGCAGAGCGCGAGGGCCGCGCCGTTCACCTTCGCTCAGGGGCAGGAGATCTTCCGCGAGCAGGTGCCGATGGGCGAGCGGACCTACCGCACCGTTCGCTGGGGCCAGCACCTGCAGGTGTGGATCGTCGAGGGGCGGGACTTCCGCTCTGCGAACAACGCGCCGGACGGCTCCGAGAAGACGATCTGGGGACGCGAGCAGATTGCGTGGCTCAAGAAGACGCTGCTCGCGAGCGACGCGACGTTCCGCGTTCTCGTCAGCGCGACGCCGATCGTCGGCCCCGATCGCGGGGGCAAGAAGGACAACCACGCGAATGCCGGGTTCCGCCACGAGGGCGACGGCTTCCGCGCGTGGGCGCGCGAGCACCTCGACGACCGCTTCTGGATCGTCTGCGGCGATCGCCACTGGCAGTACCACTCGGTGCACCCGACGACCGGCGTGCAGGAGTTCTCGTGCGGACCTGCCAGCGACAAGCACGCTGGCGGCACGCCGGGTGCCGACGAGGAGTACCATCGCTTCCATCGCGTCAAGGGCGGCTTCCTGTCGGTCACGGTCGACGAGAACGACACCGGCCTCGCGACGATCGCGTTCCGGTTCCACGACGTCGCTGGCGCGGTCGTGCACGAGCACCGGGAGTCGGCGGTCGCCGCCGCGCTGCGCGCCGAGCGAAGGTACGACGCTGACGGCAACTATACTGAGGAAGCCGTGCCGCGCGAACGCGCCGTCTACGATGCGCTCGCCGCGAAGCTGAGCACGCATCTGACGCGTCGATCCGACGGCGTCGCCGCGCTGACCGATCCGGCGGCGGTGCGCGAGCGCAGCGCGGAGATTCCGCGCAAGATCGCGGCGTCGTTCGGCGGCTTCCCCGAGCGCACCCCGTTGCGCGCGCGCGTCGTCGGGCGCGTCGAGCGCGACGACCACGTCATGGAGAAGGTGATCTTCGAGAGCCGGCCCGGATTCCCCGTCACCGCGAACCTCTACCTGCCGAAGGGCGCGCAGCCGCCGTATGCGCCGATCCTGTTGCCGTGCGGGCACTCGAAGAACGGCAAGGCGGGCACGACGTACCAGACGGCGGGGCAGGAGTTCGCGCGGCGCGGGTTCGCGGTACTCGTCTACGATCCGATCGGCCAGGGCGAGCGGTTCCAATTTCTCGACGGCAGCGGCAAGCCCGTCGTCGGCGGCACGACCGAGCACACGCTGACGGGGGCGGCCGCGCTGCTCGTCGGATCGAACGTCGCCGAGGTCTTCGTCTGGGACGGCATCCGCGCTGTCGACTATCTCGCGAGCCGCGACGACATCGACATCGCGCGCCTCGGCTGCACGGGCAACTCCGGCGGCGGCACGCAGACGTCGTATCTCATGGCGTTCGAGCCGCGCATCCGCGCCGCGGCACCGTCGTGCTATCTGACGTCGTTCGAGCGTCTCTTCGCGACGATCGGGCCGCAGGACGCGGAGCAGAACTTCACGGGCTTCGTCGCCGACGGGCTGGACCACGCCGACTTCGTCAACGCGTTCGCGCCGCGGCCCGTTCTGATCTGCGCGGCGACGAACGACTTCTTCGACATCGACGGCACGTGGACGACGTTCCGAGAGGCGAAGCGCGTGTACGGTCGTCTGGGCGCACCGGAGAATGTCGATCTCATCGAGGTCGACGCGAAGCACGGCTACCATCCGCTCATCCGCCAGCGCGTCGGGCGGTTCTTCGAGCGCGTGTTGATGCAGAAGCCTCCGGCAGAGATCACGCCGACCGTCGAGCTCGGCACGGTGTATCCCGACGCCGATCTACAGTGCACCGAGACGGGCCAGGTCGTGTCGGCGATCGGCGGGCGCACGGTCGCCGATCTGTGGCGCGACAGGGAGCGCGAGCTGCGACCGGCGCGGGAGCAGCGCTTCGCGTCGATGCCGCGCGACGAGTGGCTCGCGGGCGTGCGGCGGCTCGCGGGGATGCTCGATGGGGTCGAGAAGCGGGCGGACTGCCACATCACGCGCGACCTGGAGAGTTTTGACTCCGATCTCGATTGCTGGGTGGAGGAGTTCGAATGGACGACGCGCGGCTTGCCGGTCTCGGCGCTGCTCGTGCTG
>CAYMRB010000142.1:0-20907 GCA_964392615.1 uncultured Planctomycetia bacterium
GGTGTAGGTGTCGGTGTAGGACTCGGAATCCGAGTCAGCGTCGGTGTCGGTGTCGGTGTCGGACTCGGACTCGGACTCGGCGCGAACACCCGGAACTCCCACAGCGAGTACCCGAATCGCGTCCCTCGCTTCGTGCCGCGCATTCGGACCCAGCGCGTCTTCACCGTCGTGAACCGCGCATCGTCGACGCCGCCGTCGCCTCTGTCGGTCTTCCACACCTCCTTCCACGTGTCGCCGTCGCTCGAGATCTCGATCGCGTAGGCCTTGCCGTACGCGGCCTCCCAGACGAGCTGGACGCGGTCGATCTCGACCTCCTTGCCGAGGTCGACAGCGAACCACTGCGGGTCGGCGAACTCGGATGACCAGCGCGTCGTCGTCTCGCCGTCGACCGCTGCCTCCGGTCGCGAGGCGCCGTCGCGGTCGAGGTTCGTCGAGGCCTTCACGCTGCACCCGACCGCGATGCCGCGACGCGCCAGAATCTCGGCACGCGACAGGCCGAGAAACTCGCGCACGCTGCGCACGGTGTCCACATCGGGGTCGTCGCTGCGCAGTTCGGCCTCGAGTCGGTAGCTGCCGGAGCGGTCCGGCAGCGCGACGTCGAAATCGAGCTGCTCGCGTCCGAGCGCGTCGATCGCCACCGGTCGGCGTTCCTCGAACACGGCCCTGCCGTTCCCGTCGAGGAGGCGCAAGCGGATGCCGCCTCGCTTCGCGTCGTGAAGGTCGTTGATGACGATGACGGGAACGTCGCGCGGCCTGCCGACCGCGACCTCCTCCTCCCACGCGTCGATCGACACTCCCACCGCCGCGAACGCGTCGCGCACTCTGGCCTCGAAGCTCGGCTCGAGCTCGAGCGTCTCGAGGTCGAGGAAGTGGTCGCTCGTCTGCCCTCCATCCCGCGAGTACCCGAGGCCGCAGAAATGCTGCACGCCGGCGCAACGTCGGTGGCTACGCCAGAACTCGGTCAGCGCGGCGAGGTAGTGCGCGTAGGCGCGGCGCAGCTCGTCGACGGTCGCATCGGCGCCGAGGCGGTTGGCCCAGACCTTCTTCGACAGCGTCGTCGGCGAGCCATCGCGGTTGAGCCACAGCCAGCCGTACTCGTTGATGATGATCGGGTGGCCGCCCTTGTTCGCCACCGGATTGCCGCGCGGCGTGCGAGGGTAGCTCGCGAGGTCCGACAAGCGAAAGGTAGGTCGTATGAACACGTACGGGTGCGACTCGAAGCAATCGCCGTCGCCCTGCGGCAGCGCCCAGCCGTTGTCCCACGGGCGGTTCGACAGATCGAGCCCGCGAACGGCCGCGATCGCCTTGCCCGTCTCCTCGGTGCGCGACTCGTTCTGCGCGTCCCAGGTCACGACGCAGGCGTGGTTCCAGCGTTCGCGCATCCACGCGGTGTACTCCCGCACGAGCTCGTCGCTGTGCAGCTCCTGCGGCCACTTGCCGAGGTGCCAGATCGGGAACTCGTCCTGGATCAGGACCCCCTCCTCGTCGGCGATGCGGTACCACATCTCCGGCGGGAAACCGATGCAGTAGCGCATCGAGTTCCAGTTCATCGACCGGAACTTGCGGTGCAGACGACGGACCCACCCCTCGCGCCACGGGCGATCCCCGCGCTCCGGATCCTCGAAGAACCGGTAGACGCAAACGTTCGTGCCGCGGAGGAAGTACGGACGGCCGTTGAGCACCGCGCGGCCCGTCTCGCGGTCGAAGCGGAATGACCGCATGCCGAAGCGCACGCGCACCTCGTCGGCCCCGGTCGACGCCGCGAGCTCGTACAGGAACGGGTCCTCCGGCGACCACAGCCGCGCGTCCGGAATCGGCAGCGTGAGGTCAAACGTGCCGCGCTGGCCACGCGGCGCTTGCATCTTCGCGCCGCGCGCAACGCCGACGGCCTTCCCCGAACGCGCCTCGCGCACAGCACAGCGCAGCGTGGCACTGGCGACGCCGTCGCGCCCCTCGATCTCGACGACTACGCGCACCGTGCCGCCCGGCACATCGGGCACGACCTGCACGTTCGCGATGCGAGGCGAGCCCGACAGGATGAGCTCGACCGAGTCGTACACGCCCGGGATGTAACGCATCTTCTCGAAGTCCCAGCCCGACGGAATCGACGCGGGGACGGACTCGCGCGACGCGCCGACGCGCAGGACGACTTCGTTCTCCGCACCGCCGCCGCGAAGGAGCTCGCGCACGTCGAGGAGGGCCGGCGTGAAGCACGGCAGGTGATCCGCGACGAGCTTCCCGTTGAGGAAGACGCGCAGACCGTACTTCGCCTTGTGCACTTTCAGGAACGCGAACTCGGGAATCGTGCCGTCGACGCGAAATACGCGGCGATACCAGAACGCGTCCCGCAGATCGCTCTTCGTGCCGACCCGCTCAAAGGGCGGCTCCGCCATGTCGACGAGCCCCGGCACCGGCACGCGCGCGGGGAAGGTCTCGGGAACGGCGTCGAGACCTCCCTCGGCGACTTCCCACGCGCCGTCGAGCGACACGACGCGTCGCGGCGAGTCGGCAGCGCTCGCCAGCGAGGCGGCGCCCCCTAGCACCAGGAGAGCCGTGAGCGATGCGAGAAGCGGGTACCGATTCATGCGCCTTCCTCCTGACTCGTGGTACAGCGACCGATGATGCCACGAGACGCCTCGCGAAGGGAATGGCGCGACCTCTGCGAAAATCCGCGCCGGAATCGCCGCGGCGCTGGTAGTCTGTGCGGCGTGGACCCGCGGCAGCTGGACCGGATTCTCGAGGGCGCGCAATGCGACGCAGGACCCTGGTAATCGTTCTCGCCCTGGTAGCGACCACACTCGCGGCGCTGGTCATCTATCCCCCGCTGCGGGAGCGGTGGTGCGTCTCGCGTTTGGACTCGGACGATCTCGGGACCAGGATGCGGGCCGCCCGCTGGCTCGGCGCGTCGCGTTCCTCAGCAGCTATTCCGATGCTCATCGAGCGCATCGCGGACGCCCCCTTGGCCATGTCCGGAGTGAGGTACGCCGGCGAAGCGCTGGCCGTGATGGGCTCGGCTGCGACACCCGCTCTTCGCGCGGCACTCGTCGCAGCCGACGCGCGCGACGAGAGGAAGCTGCGAGCGGTCCTGCAGACGATCGACGCCATCGGCGAGGTCGACGGCGCCATGGTCGCGGCCGCCCTCCGTTTCTTCAGCTTCTCGGATGAGAGGACACGGTTCCTCGTCCGAAAGGTCCTCGCACACGCTGGCCCCGCCTCGATGCCCACGCTGATGCAGCTCGCCGGAACCGGCGAGCTGCACACTCGCGTTCTGGCCCTTCGTGCGATCGGCACGTTCCATGCGGTCGAGTGCCAGGACTTCCTGGTCGAGCTCTGCCAGCACGAGGAACGCCGCGTTCGAAGCGCCGCAGCGGATGCGCTCGCGATGACGGGCTCCAACGCGTTCCCTACTCTTCGGGCGCTCCTCGATTCCGATTCCGTCGAGACGCAGGGCATGGCGTGGAGAGCGCTCGCGGCGATGGAGCACGACGCGGTACCGCTTGCCGTCGATCTCCTGGCGCGAGACGACGTGGTAGTTCGGCGCAGGGCCGCGGGCCTCCTTCTCGGCAAAAACCGAGCTCTCGTGAGATTCGCCGCCGAGCTCTTCCGAGCCCTGCAGTCAGAAGGCGACGAGACCGTCCGCAGCTCGTTGACGAAGGCGCTCGCCGGCGCGGGCCCCGAGATCTTGCCCGCCGCGATACAGGCTCTCGCTGCGACGACGGACGATGAGCTCCGCACGTCGCTCATCGACCTCATCGCGAATCAGAACGCGGCGGCCGCGTCCCTGGTCGCCCCGACCTTGACCGACGCGCCGAGCGACGAGTACCGCATCGCCGTTCTGCGAATCCTGCGACGCGTTCACGCGAAGCAGCGCAAGCCGGATGGCCAGCTCGCCGTCTTCGCCGACCCGACGCTCCTCACGCCCGTCACCGATTTGCTATTCACCGGCGACGCTGCGGTGCGGGCGCAAGCAGTGAAGACGCTACGCACGTTCGCCACACCCGCGGAGCTGATGCCGCGACTCACTCGCGAGCAATTGCCCGACGGATGGAAGCCGCCGACGCTGCCCGACGCCGCAGTCCAGACGCTGAGCCGCCTTGTCGCTGACGAGTCGAGCGACGTGCGCACGGAGGCCGCGCTCGGGCTCGGAGCGCTCGCGGTGCCGGAAGCCGCGGCCGTTCCGCCCCTGATCGCGCTCCTGAAGACGCAGCGCGGAACGGACGACGACCCGCTCGTCGGCGGCGCGCTCGCGCGAATGGGCGCCGTCGCCGCGCTGCCGCTCGTGGAAGCTGCTCTCGAAGCGGATGTCGGGCGCTGTCGCCTGTTTCTCCGACCGCTGAAGCGGATGGGGCAGACCGCCGAGCCGGTCGTCGCGAGGCTGGTACCTCTTCTCGAGACGACCGAGGTCCGGATACGCCGGCGGGCGGCGAACGCGTTCGGCTACCTCCGCATCGACTCGCCGTTCGCGCGGATTCGACTCGAGGCGACGCTCCAGGACCATGACCCTCGCGTGCGTCAATACGCGGCGATCGCTCTCGTCGCGAACGGTGCGACGAGCACGGACGCGGTGATGCGCGCGCTCGAGCTCCTCGCCAGCCGCGACGCCGTGGTCGATCGTGACAACGTGCGCGATGTGATCGCGAGTCTCGGTGCGGAAGCCATGCCCGCCTTGCTGGAGGAAGGACTGCAGTCGAGCTCGCCCATCGTCCGGCTCGAGGTGCGGAAGGTCCTCGCTCGGATCGGCACGCCGGCAGTAGAGCCGCTGATCGTCCTGCTGCAGAACGGCAGGGGCCGGACGCTGCATGCGGCAGGCGAGGCGCTGTACGCTGTCGGCAGTGCTGCCGTTCCGGCGCTGCTCGACGTGAGCGAGAGCGCGAACGAGGCGCTGCGGATCTACGCGATCTTCACGCTCGCCCGGCTCGGCGCCCTGAACGAGTCCGCCGTCCCCGCGATCCTGCTCGCCCTCCGCGACACGAACCCGCACGTGCAGGCCGACGCCCTGACCGTCGCAGGAAAGCTCGGAACGCGCGTCGTTCCGGAACTCGAGGAGCTCGTCGACGATGCTCCGGACGCTCACACTCGCGAGCTCGCGGCTCGCGCTCTCGATGCGGCGAAGTATGCCCGGGAGAGCTACCAGGCCCACGTCGCGACCCTTCTCCACGGTGAGACACAGCGGCTCGAGGAACGCGCGCGGCTCGAGGATATCGACGCGTTGGCGTCGATGCTCCTCTCCGGTGGCACCGCCGAGATCAAGGCCGCCGTGACGGAGCTCCGGAGACGTGGAGGATGCCCGACGACCGCCTTGCCGGCGCTCGTCAAGATCATCGGTCACGAGGACCGCGAGCTGTCCAGAACCGTGGGCAACATCGTCCGACACTGCGCAGCCGACGCCGTGCCCGCGCTCCTCGCCGAGATCGCCACGGCGAGTGCCGACCGTCGATTGCCGCTCCTCAACGCGGCATGCGCCGGGACGTGGAAGGAGGAGGCGTTCGCCGTCCAGCTGATCCACCTCGTCGACGATGAGGATCCGGCCGTGCGAACGACGACGATTCGCTGCCTGTCCCGACGACTGCCTCGCGACGCGATGAAGCGAATCCTGACGCGGAAGCTCGCGGACCCGGTGATCGACGTGCGCGTGACCGCGATCAAGGCGCTCCCCGCGGCCGAACGCTCGGGTGACGAGCTCTTTCGGTGCCTGGAGCCCGCGTTCGACGACGACGCGGAGTCCGTTCGACTCGCCGCGATGAAGGCCCTGCAGAGCCGACGGCTCGACGAGACGCGCGACGCATTCGCCGACGTCTTGCTGCGCGGCATCCACGAGGGAAGTGCCAGCGCCCGGCTCGCGGTGCTGGGGATGCTCGGCAGGCTCGGGCCGCTCCCCGACGCCGCGATTCCCGTCCTGCAGGACATCCTCGAGAACGGCGGCCTGAACGATCGCGTGTACGCCGTCGCGTCGCTGGTGAATTGCGGAGAGCGGGGAGTTCCCGCCTTCGTCCACGCGCTCGAGCACGGCGACGCTGCGGTTCGCGCGTCGTCCTGCATCGCGCTCGAGCAGATGGGGACGAACGCGCGCGACGCGCTGCCGGCGCTCGAGAAGGCAGCGGAGGGTGCCGACGCCGACGTCGCCCGTCACGCGCGGCGGGCGATCGAGCGCATCCGTACGGCGATCCGGTGAACGCCCGACGAGCCGTCAGCTCGTCAATCGAGCGTCTCGGGCGCGCCGATCCACGAGATGTCGTCGAATCCGATCTCGGTCGGGATTCCGTCCATCAACACGGTGACGACGCGTTCGCCCTTGTTGATCTTGCGCACGGTAGCGCGCGCACGGAATTTCGTGACCCATAGCTCGTCGCCCTTGCGCAGCGAGCGCGCGAACGCCTCGCGTTTTTCGCCGAGCGGCGTAGTGACGAGGAGCTCGTCGACGGCGCTCAAGAGCTCGTCGACCACGGAACGGTGCGTCGCCGGGACGCTCTTGAGCTGATCGAGAAGCGACGACAGCTTGTCGCGCGCGGCGCGGACGACGCGGTCGATCTCGATCTCGGCCTCGAGGTCGAGCGACTCCTTGCGCGCATCCATCTCCTGGAGGCGCTCCTCGTACTCGCGCTTCTCGCCTTGGACGCGCCGCCGCACCTTCTCGGCCCGCCGCCGCTCCTTCTCGACGCGACGTCGTGACTTCTCCATGCGCGAGATGATGTCGCGCGTCGGCTCTTCGGCGCTGGCGATCTCTTCCGCAGCCGCATCGACGACCTTCTCGTCGACGCCAAGACGCTTCGCGATCGCGAGCGCGTTCGAGCTGCCGGGGACGCCGAGCAGCAGTCGATACGTCGGCCGCAAACTGCCTGCGTCGAACTCCATCGCCGCGTTCTCGACGCCGTCGTGAAGGTATGCGTACTGCTTCAGCGAGCCGAGGTGCGTCGTGATGATAGCTGTCCAACCGCGCTCGCGGAAAACGTCGAGCAACGCCTTGCCGAGCGCGGCGCCCTCGAGCGGGTCGGTGCCCGAGCCAAGCTCGTCGAGCAGGATCAGCGAGCGCTCGTCAGCGTGACGAAGCACGTCGACGATCTGCTTCAGGTGGGAGCTGAACGTGCTGAGGTTCTGCTCGAGGCTCTGCTCGTCGCCGATGTCGACGAACACCGACGAGTAGTTCGGCACATGAGCGCCCGGCGCTGCCGCGATCGGCACTCCGCTGAGCGCCATCAGCACCGTCAGGCCGATGGTCTTCAGCGCGACGGTCTTACCGCCGGTATTCGGCCCGGTGACGATCAGCAGGCTGCCGTGCTCGTCGAGCCTGACGCCGAGCGGCACGACCTTGGCGCAGACGGCCTCGACATCGGGCTCGCGGTGGTCGGCACGCGGATCGCGCGCGAGCCACATGAGGAACGGGTGGCGCGCGGTATCGAGCTCGAGGTAGCCCTCGTCGTTGACTTCGGGGGTCGACAGGTCGAACGCGCGCGCGTACGACGCCTTCGCGTACGTCAGGTCGACCTGCGCGATCGCGGCCTGGATCCGAGCGAGCGTGTCGAGCGAGTCGCGCACCTGACGCGTCAAGCCCCACAGGATAACGGTGACCTCATCGCGCTCCTCGTCGAGCAGTCGCACGAGTCGATCGCCATCGCGGCGCAGGTCGTCGGGCTCGATGTAGAGCGTCGACCCGCTGTGCGAGCGGTCGAGGACGCGACCGCGGATACGGCCGCGATACTCCTCCTTGACCGGAATGACGAACCGATCGCTGCGGATCGTCAGCCCTTCGGACTGGAAGCACCGGCGCAGATCCGAACGGCGCAGGATGGCCGTCGCACGCGAGCGCAAGTCGTTGCGCAGGGAGTCGAGCTCTCGTCGCACTTCGAGGAGCTTCTCGCTGGCCTCGCTGCGCACGCCATCGCGCGGGTGGACCTTCGCGGGAATCTCCTCGCGCAGCTCGGGCACGTCGTCGATGCCGGCACCGAGCGCCGCGAGCTGCGGGAAGCGCTCGCGATGCCGATCGAAGAGCTGACGCAGCGACAGACCGCCTCGCAGAAGCTCGAGCACGCGGTAGAGGAGATCGGCCTCGGCCGGGCGGCCGCCTGTGCCGAGGCGCTCGAGCTCGCCGACGACGTCCGAGAGACCGGCGAGCGGCACGCGGTCGACGTCGAGAAACTCGCGCAGCTCGGCGGTCTCGGCATGCAGACGCCGCAGCTCGCCTACATCGCCGATCGGCTCGAGCGCGGCCGCAAGATCTCGACCGAGCGCCGATGCGGCGTACGAGGTCAGGATCTCGCGGATGCGATCGTACTCGAGCACACGCAACGCGTGCGCGAGCGGTGCCGACGCGTCGGAGGCGGAGCTCTCGGGGTCGCCTCGGCGTGAGCGTCGCCTGCGCCGACGGCGTCTGGAAGGACGGGATTCAGCGGACTCGGTCATCTGCCTTCAGCCGGAAACGGCGCGCACGCACTCGACGCCCTCGCCGTCCTCAGGGAAGCGCCCGACGTTCGCCTTGCTGAAGACGAGCTTGCCGTCGACGCAGACGTCGAAGATGCCGCCGCCGCCATCGATGAGCTCGACCTCGATGCCGAGAGCGTCACGGATCTCCGCGGCCACACGGACCGCGTGGGGACGGAAGTTTCACTGCACGCAATATTCGATCGTGATGCGCATGATCTCTCCTGACGGGAAGCAGAACGGGCGGAAAACCGCGGGATTGTAGCACACGGCGCGGGCGTGGAAACGATCACTCCACCATGACGCGCACCGGCCCCAGCAGACCCGACGGCAGGAGCTTGCCGTACCCCCTGCCGGTGGTGAAGGTATAGCGTCCCGTCCGGAACGTCCTCCCGCTCAGAAGGCCGGAGTCCCATCGGACCGTCCGCACGTTTCGATCCGGTGCCTGCCGGTCACCGAGCAGGCGGTTGGGCCAGCGATTCGCGACATCGATCTCGAGCACGTTGCCCGCGGCCTTCACCATGTCCGTGATCTCGACACGCCACGGCGCGCACCAGACGACGCCGAGGTCCTTGCCGTCGAGCCGCACGCGCGCGATGTCGTGCACCGTTCCGAGGTCGAGATAGACCCGCCGATCCTGCGCCGAGCCACGGAGCTCCCGCGGTAGGTCGAAGGCCTTACGGTAGGTCGCGATGCCGGAGTAGTACCGGATGCCGCGCTCCGTTCTTGTCGTCCAATCCTCCAAGGCGGCGAACGTCACGCTGTCGGGTCCGCCCCACTTCGGGTCGAAGGATACCTCCCACGATCCGTCCAGAGTCGCGATCGGCGCGTTCTTCGGAAAATTCACGCCGCCGCCAGCCGGGGCGCGATCCGGCTTGCCGTCGCGAAGGAACATCACGAAGAAGCTCTGGTGTGGCGCGAAGACGAGCGGGATCGACGTGGTCTTCTCGCCGCGACGGAACTGCGGAAGCGCTCGCATCTCTGCGGTCACGGGATTCCATAGCTGCGGCGCGCCCCTGGTCACGCGGAAGGTGCAGGACGCCTCGACCGTCGCGTCCGCCGTGTTGGCGACGAAGTAGATGTCCCTGTCCGCGGTTCTTCGATGAGTGAACCGCACCGGGCCGTCCGCTCGGAAGTCCTGCGGCACGCCCATGCCCTCGAGAACCGCGGTGGTCACCGCGTAGCCGGGATAGAGCTCGGCGCGGGAGATCGGCTTCGAGGGCTTCAACCGCCACGGAGCCATGCCCCCCGGCCCGAGCCTTTTCGCTGCGGCCCACTCGGTACCGTCGCGGCTGGCCCGCCACGCCGGGCCCGTCGCGATCACCTGCCGCGAGCCGTCCGATCGCAGGAGGCTCAATGCTGCGATGAAGCCGGCGGGATTCGGCTCGTTCGAGCCGTTGCTCGCGACGACGGCGATCGTGTTCGCGCCGCGCTGCAACGCCGCGCCGATATCCGCCGAGTAGACCGTGTGAAAGTTGTCCCCCGCGAGCACCTCCTTGCCGTTCACCCGCAGCTTGAACGCGTTGTCGGCCGTCGCCTCGATCCGCGCAGCGCTGACGGCCTCGAGATTCGGGATCTGCCAAGTGAGGCGGAACTGCACTTCGCCCGGGGCGGCGGAAGCGGCCGGGTTTCCTTCGGCCCACCAGATCCAGCTCGCCGCGTCGGGGAGCAGCGGCTTCTCCTGTGTCACGTCGCGAGGCGGTTCGAAGCGGTCCAGGAGGATCCGCCCCTTGCCGACCTGCCTCGCGGGAGACTTCACCTTGCCCCACAACCTCTCGGCCAGCGCTCGCACCGCGCGATCGCAATCGGGGTAGCCGCTCAGACTGGGCGACGCGACCGGCGGCGCGCCGTAGACGGTAGCCCCCGCTTCGACGAGCGCGATGATCTTCTCGAGCAGCCGCGGCGTCATGGTTTCGAAGCGCGGCAGGACGAGGAGTCGGTACGACGTTCCACCGGGAAACGCGATACGCCCCTCCTTCACCTCGGCCCGCGCCATGAGCATGTTCGGCGAGCAGCCGTCGAACGAGTAGCCCTTCTTGTCGGCGAGCGGGCCGCTGCCGTTCAGCGCGTCAGCCGGCGCGCGGAAGACGTGCGGCGCGCCTTCCGGAGTGAGATACAGGACGTCGGACACCGCGACGCCTTGGCGCAGCAAGTGGGAGCAACGCGTAACGTACTCGTGGTAGTCCTTCACGAGCGGCCACCAGGTCTGGCCGCGGTCCCAGTGCACGCCGTAGGGCCCCATGGTCATGCCCGGACGGTGTTCGTCCCCGAGCGGCTTGTGAGCAAACGTGTGGTAGACGAACCGATTGACGCCCATGCAGAACGCCCAGTCGCCCTGGTTCTTCATCGACCACGGGTACTGACGCCACTGAGACTGCGCCGTGAACGCCTCGGCCGAGACGATCGAGCGGCCCATGACGTGAGCGATCGACGCGGCCTCGATGCAGCTGAAGGACGAGTCGAACCCCATCCCGACGCTCCAGAACTCGCACATGGGCACGTCGGCCACCGCGCCGAGGTCCAAGTCGGCGGTCGGGTTCATGTCGTAGGGCTCGATCGAGAGCTCGAAGCCGTGCTGGCGCCCCAGTGTCTTCAGATGTCCCGCGTAGTTCTCCAGCACGAGCTCCTGGAGCGTCAGGCGCACGTCCCAGAGGAACCGCTCCGTCACCTCGACGCTTCTCACGGCTCGCCCGCTGAACGCCGGGAAGTAGGACTGCGGGTCGTAGCCGCGGCGTGTCTTGAACTCCTCGCGGAGCTTCGGAGTCCAGTTCTGCGCGCCCATCTCCCAGCTGTCGAGGTGGACCGTGGTCCAACCGTGCTGCTTCGCCCGCGGTCCGACTCTCTCGAGCAGCTTGCCGTAGTAGTGGTCGAAGTGGTGCTCGAGAGCTGCCTTGTCGAGCTTGTCGTGATCGAAGCCGACGCCCGGCTCCGGCGCCGGGCGCGTGCTGGCGCCGGTGGAACGACGCCCCATGCGCAGGATGGTCCAGTCCCCGGCCGGAACGTCCCAGGCCAGCTTGCCGCCCGGCTGCAGGCGATCGGTCAGGTCGATCATCGTCGCGGGGTCGATCACCTGTGACGCGTCGACTTCCGCGTGGCGCGCCGGTGCCGGAAGATAGGGAACGACGCCCCTCATCGAGGTATAGGGATTGCGCTCGTACAGCGCCTTCTCGTTGATCGCGTCGATGACCGGACCGCACTTCGGGAACGCGTAGACCGCGACGTCCTCGTAGAACGGACTGCGCATGCGGTGCCACGTCGTGCTTCGCTGCTCGGGCACGGGAAGGACCGCGTCGATGGTGGCGGGCCCCTTGGCGTCGAGCGCGCTGAACACGAGATGCTGCATCGACTGCTCCGCCCGCACCCACGGTCCACCGCTGCCCGTCCAGCCCGGTCCGGCGCCGAGCGTGATGTCGATGCCGAGCCGCTCGGCGTGGCGAACCGCGTCAGCGTACAGCTCCTGCCACGCCTCGCTCATGAACTCGACCGGACCGCGCGGCACGCCGACGTTCACCTCGAGGAAGACGAGATTCCCGATCCCCGCATCGCGCATCGACTCCAGGTCAGCGACCATCTCCTCGCGGTCGAGGTTGCCGTCCATGAAGTACCAGTAGACGCCGGGACGGGCCGAGTCCGGGGGGCTTCGGAAGTCGGTCGCCAGGTCATCGCCGAGGACGATAGCGCATGCCAGGAGAAGGCTCGGTAGGACCGCGAAAAGCGATACGGCCGTGTGATCCGGTTTCGTCATGTTCCCTGTTCCCTATCGCGAGGCGAGAGCCAAGAGCGGGAAATGGTACACCGGCGGCGCGTCGAACTCCCCGCCGAAGCTCCTGGCCTTGCTTCAGAAGGGCTTGCCGCACAGGCGGGAGACGAACGACTCGGACAGCACGACGATGTCTTCAGTGCACAAGAACGACTCGATGTTGGCCGGCAAGAGCAGGGTGCAGGAGGGTGTCAGCTCCTCGTCGCCGGCGTACCAGATGAGCCGGATCGGGACGCGGGGGAAGACGTCCACGTCGAAGGCAACATCACCGCCGTCGACCGGCCGGGCCCGTAGGGCCGCGACCGCGGACTTCAGGCTGGCAGCATCCCTGCCGACCGTGGCGCACAGGCGGCGGTTCACCCTGTTCTCGTAGACGACGGCATAGACCTTTGCTTCGGGGAGACTCGCGAAGGTGACCTGGGGCGGGAGGGCGATCGGCCTCGTGCGTAGGTCGAGGTAGTGCAGCGCCAGGATCTGCCAGGTCGGACGTGCCGGCTCCCCATCCTCGCGGCGCGCCTCGCCAGTGGCGATATCCACTAGCAAGGCCCCGTCCATCACCGGCAGACGCCAAAGGGCGTCGGCGGGCTCGGCACCCAGCCATTCCAGCTGCGTCTCGGACTGGTCGGAGAGCGACTCGACCGCCTTGCGCCGGGCCGTCTCGATGTGGGTCTGCGGCGGAGGGACGCCCCGACGCGCCGGGGACTCCTCGGTCTCGCCAGGGGCGCCGGCGTTCTCCTCGCCCGCCTTCTTCTTCTCCAGTCGCTCCCTGATGCTCTCCAGGCACTCTCTGGCGCGGGGGTCGTTCTTCACCTGCTCGACGCGCCGCTGCAACTCGCGCAGGTCGATGGCCTGGCCCAGGCATTGGGCCGCGGCAAGGCACCACTCGGCGCATTGAGGCAGCGCTTCGCGCAGCAGCACGCGTCCGCAGCGGCAGCGGCGTTTGGGCTCGTCGGTAAAGAACTCGACCAGACGCCCGCAGTCCGGGCAGGGGATCACCACGGAGTCCAGCTGGCGCAAGCTCTGTCTGCCCGGGCACTTTTCACCCATGCTGATCGTGCCGCATTTCACAAACCTCCGTGCATTCGAGCGGTATCTCCGCCCGCTGAGTTTGTCGCGCTCAGTCGACTATGGGCCTTCAACCCTTCGCCTGACGAGCCGCTTCCAGGTACGAGTCGCAGTAGACCATTTTGCCCAGCAGCAGCTCGGCGGTGATCACCGAATCGATCAGCTCGGTGTCTCGCGTGTCGGCGAACACGGCATCCAGACCGTGCGCTATCGCCATGGCCACGTACGTTCGATCGATGAGGTGGAAGGCCTCGCAGCCGTCGGAGACGTTCGACAGGCCTAGCAGCAATCGCGGAGGCGGGTCGGCAAAGGCCTTCAACTGCGACACGGCCTCCAGGCAGTGCGTGGGGTTTTGCGGGGTCACCTTCACCGGCAGCATGATCGGATCGATAAACAGCCGATCCATGGGGAGACCGCCGTCGGTGGCCAGGGCGATGATCTGCGCGCCCAGCTCGACACGCTTCTCGACGTTGCCGGGCACGCCATCCGCGTCGATCGTCAATCCGATCAGCCGCGACCCGTGCTCCACGGCCAGACCGATGTACTCGATCGCCATCTCCGGGTCGGCCTTGGTGGAGTTCATGATCTTCTCGCCCGGCACCTGGGGAAGGACGGCCTTCATGATGTCGGGCTTGGCGGTGTCGACACAGATCGGGGCATCGCTGACCTCGCGGATGGTCTCGGCCAGCCACAGCAGCGTGCCCTCAGGGTCGGTTGTCTTTCGACCCGCGTTGATGTCCAGGGCGGTCGCCCCGGCCGCGAGCAGCTCCTTGGCCATGGCCTGAATCGCCGAGGCGTCCTTGGCCTCGATCGCTTCGTTCACGTCACGGAACATCCCGTTGATGCGGTCTGCGATGATGTACATGCCTTACACGTCCTTTGTCAGACGGTCGATCAGGTTCTTGATACACTGGATCGCGTGGGGGTGTCGCATGACCAGAAGCTCGGCCCCGGCTTGGAGCGACACCCCGGCGGTGGCCGCCTCCCACATGGCCCCGGACAGATCGCGTGCCTCGTCGGAGACGTGCGCAAACGGCGGTATCCGGGCCTCCTTGGCGCGCCAGGTCTCCAGGCCCACGTCGCACAGGACGGGCTGGGCGAGCAGCCGGTCGCCGCCGAGCCCCGCCAACCGCCCCCGCTCTTGAATGCTGTAGACGTATTCGATGCCGTATCCCAAGGCACCCGTCGTGGGGAAGATGACGATGTCCTCGAGCGGAAAACCCGCATCCTGACAGAGGATGTTGACCTGTTTCGCGATGTTGATGTCCAGGGGGCTTTCGGCCAGAAGCTTATGCTCGTCGGCGTGGCACACTGCCACGACGGTGCGGTAGTTCGTCTCGCGCGCGCTGCCGATCAAACAGTTCTCGCCCCGGGCCGCCGCGGAGACTGCCGGCAGGATCTGGCTGTCCTTCTCGTCCACGCCGCAGCCCCAGATCACCAGCGGCACGCCCACCGCGCCCAACACCTCCTTCACCGTCTCGGCGCATTGTTCGGGCGAACGGTCTTCCGAGTCCGGGTGGGCGGCCATCAGACGGAGGCAGATCAGATCCGCGCCGAGCTGTACTGCCTTCTGGGCCCAATCGCCGGGCGAGGGCAACTCGCCCCCGTAGGCCTGCACCAACTGCTCCGGCCAGTCATTCGTGGCACCGTCCCAGACCTCCACTGCCACGGCAGGCCGTTGGCCAAGGGATCCCTCGTACGACAGGAATGGCAATGCGGCCGCCCCGCCGATAGTCACCGTGCTCGTGCGCGTGCCGCCCTCGTCCGCCATCGCGCCGAGCGTTACGGTGTTGACGGAACTCGTCCACTTTTCCGCGGTGTCCGGAACGCTCATGACGCGTGCTCCTCGTGTGATGAGTTCGGTTTCGCGGCCCCTAGACAGCTACGTGTGAGTTCGGCGACGGCGGCGCGCGCCGCCGAGCCCGCGCCGTCGTCGATGGGCTCTCCACGATAGGAGCGCCCCACCAGGTCGTCGTCAAAGGGGACCCGCACTGCCACCTGGAGCGACGGCAGCTCCTCGGACAGATCGGTCGGGACGACGTCCTCGAAGGACGGCTGGATCTTGTTGAACACCAGAATCCGCTTCCCCACCCGGATCGGCAGCTCCTCGGACAGCCGGGTGATCCTCTTGGCCGTCTCCAACCCCACGTTGGTCGGCTCGGTCGCGACGATCAAGGCATCCACGCCGTCGATCGTGAGGCGGGACAGGTGCTCCATTCCCGCTTCGCAGTCCACCACCACGCAGGGGTAGTTGTCTCGCAGCGTTTTCAAGTAGCGCCGCAAGAGCCCGTTGACATAGCAGTAGCACTGAGGGCCTTCCGGGCGGCCCATGGTCAACAGATCGAATCCCACCTGTTCGCTCAACAGCTCGGCGAGCCACTGACCCACCAATCGATCCTTGGGGATCTCGCTGGGCTTCTTGGAGACTTCGCGCATCTCGTCGCGCAGATCGGCGATCGTGCCGGGACACGGCGCGCCCAGCGCCAGCCCGAGCGTCGCATTGGGATCGGCGTCCACGGCGAAGACCGGCTTGTTTCCCGTCCGAATCAGCTCGCGAATGATCATCGCCGCCAGCGTCGTCTTGCCGGAGCCGCCCTTGCCGCTGATCGCAATCAGAATGCCCATCTCACGTATCCTCTTGGGAAGCCATCCCGGCCATGACGCTGGGAAACTGCTCGATATTCGTGTGGGGGAAGAAGCAGGCCGCGACGAACTCGTCGGTGAAGTGGGGGTCGGCGCACAGCTCGAAATAGGTCGTCCGATCCCCGACGCGCAGGATCTCTTCGTAGGCGTGCTCGCTCAGCGCCGCCAGCTTCGCCCCTGCCAACGACGTGTTACCCACGAGTCGCAGGCGCGCCAAGGGCAAGTCGGGCAACAGCCCGATGAACACGGCACTCTCTACGTTGAGGAAATTGCCGAAGGCCCCGGCCACCAGGATCTCCGAGATATCGTCGAGACTCAAGCTCAGGGACCGCAGCAAGACGTTGATGCCGGCGTAGATCGCGCCCTTGGCCCGGCAGATGTTGTTGATGTCCTCCTGCGTGATGGAGATGGCCTTGCCGTTGTCGGAACGCTCCGCCGGGATCACCTCGTACTCCCGCTCCCCGTGTTTCCCTTCGCGCACGCGCTGCCAGGCCACATCGCGGTCGATCTGGCCGGTCCTGTCGATCACGCCGACGCGCAGCATTTCGGCGATCAAGTCGACGTAGGCCGTGCCGGACAAACCCAGCGGTGGGGCGGAACCGATCGTCGAGTAGCGCGAAAGATGGTTCGCGTCGGCGAGGCGAACGTGGTCGATGGCCCCGCGCGCGGCCCGCATACCGCACCGGCACTGGGCCCCCTCGAACGCCGGGCCGGCCGACGCGCTGGCGCATACGAGAAAATCGCGGCAGCCGATCACGATCTCCCCGTTGGTGCCGAGATCGATCAGCATGCGGGGCTCTTCACCGGCCGACAGCCCGCTGGCGTAGCTCCCGGCCACGATGTCGGCTCCTACGAAAGCGGCCACGCAAGGCAGGCAGTAGAGCAACCCCCGGGAGTTGATCTGTAGGCCGACCTCCGCCGCCCGAAACGGCGGGACGCGATAGGCCGCTCCCACGTAGGGATGCTTGCGAATATTCTCGGCCGGCAGCCCCAGGAGCAGATGCAGCATCGCGGTATTGCCGGCGGCGACGATGAGCGTGATATCCTGATGGTCCAGGCGATAGCGGCGGACCAGCTCGTGGATCAGCTGGTTCAGGTCGCCGACAATCGCCTTACGCAACGCGGCTTCTTTGTCGGGGCTCTCGGAAGTGTGGAGGATGCGCCGGATCACATCGGCGCCGTAGGCCGCCTGGGAATTGTATCTTGCGGCCTGCCCCAGGGTCTGGCCGTCGTGGCAATCGACCAGATGACAAACGACGGTCGTCGTCCCGACGTCGGCGGCGATACACATATTCCGGCAGCTGGTGTCGCCGGCTTCGACGTCGATGATCTCCGTCAGCGGCCCGCGGCAACCCGTCACGGCAGTGACCTGCCAGTCCGAGTCTCGCAGCACGTCCGGCAACAGACGCGTGACCTTCAGGCCCATCTGGACTCCGCCGGAAGGGATGGTCTCGGCCAGCGCCTGCTCCAAACGCTGCAGATCGGAGAGGTGGTTGTCGAGGCTGGGGGCGGTAAGAGCCACGTGGGTCTTCCGCACCAGAGGGAGAAGCGGAACCCCGCGTCCGACCGAGCCGCTGACGTCGGCCAGGTCGGGCACGTCGCCGCCGACGTGGCTGGGCACCTCGGTCAGACGCGTCTCGGCTGGAACCTCGACCGTCAGATCCGATTCCACGCCTGCCTCGCAGGCGAGGATGTAGCCCGCCTTGATCTCCTCGCGCGTGAAGTACTCGGACGCGCCCCCGGTCACCTCGCCCTGGCGAACGATGACCCGGCAGCGACCACAGACTCCGTCCCCTCCGCAAATGCCGTTGATGGCGACATCCGCCTGGCTGGCAGCGTCGAGAATCGTTGTCCCGGGTTTGACGGTGACGTCCTTGTCCTCGGGCTGAAATACGATTCTGCAGTGGTCAGGCATCACACGGCCTTCGAGAAGCGATCCTGCGTCACGCGGCGCTCCAATCGCTTTTCAGGAAAGACCCGATCGCCGTGGCCTCTTTGGGCCCGATGACGACGTCCCATCCGCTCTCGTCGGAGACCGAGGCCGCGATGGAGGCCACGAGCCCGGGAATCACCAACTTCCGATGCCCGAGCTTCTCGTCCGCGCCCCATTGCTTCAGGGCGGCGGCGATCGTCTCGGCGTTGAACTTGTCCGAGGCCCACGCGGTCAACACGCTGGTGCCCTCGGTGTCGACGGCCAGGATGTAGCACGGCACGCGCGAGGCCTCGACCTGAGACTCGACAGAGTAATAGCTCAGGGAGAAATTCGTGGTCACCAACAACGGGCTCTGCGGGCTTGCCTCGCCCACTTCGTGCAGCTGCGGCTCGACCTGGACCGGCTTCTGCGGGTCCGTGTAGATGTTCTGTCGTGTGGTCAAGACGGGAGCCAGCAGGTGTCCGTCCCAGAGATCCGTCACGACGACGCCGGCGTATTTGCAGATGTAGGCGCAGGCGTCCAGGACGTTGGCCGCCGGATCGTTACTGTCGGCCAAGACAAGAACCGGACAACCCAGTTGGCGGAACTTCTTCTTCAGAGCCGCGCGACGGGTCTGCGTCAGGAACTCGAGCGCCTTCGGGGAAGCGACCGGCCCCGGCGAGATGACGATGTCCTTGACGCCCTCTTTGCCGAGCTCCTCGACGCGCTGGGCCACCGACTCGATGTCGCCCGCCACACAGACCGGCGCGCTGGTCCCGTTGGCCATCGCGGCCAGGTCCTGGACCGGCGCATCGCCGGTGCAGAACAGCAGGGGGTGCGTGCCCTTCAGTGGTCCCGTCGCGGCCGCGGAGAGCGGCTCGGGCGTCTCGCCCATGAGCACCATCGGCACGCCCAGCTCGCGCTGGATCGTCTCGGCGGCAGCCCCGAACGTGTCGGCCGAGCCCGAGTCGTTCACCAGCGCGATCATGTCCGGTCCGAGGGTCTCTCCCACGCGTGAGAACTCCAGCGCCCCGAAGGCGGCGCCCAGCTTGCCCAGGGCCTCCGCGTCGGCGTCCGAGACCTTGAGCGCGATCGCCGGCGGGCGGTGGAACTTCTCTTCATGCCGGAACAAGACCGTCTCCTGGCCGATCTCGAACGACCCCTTGTCGCCGCCGATCTTGACCATTCGCTGGGGCGGCGCCGAGGCCTCATCCAAGTTCGATCGCGCGTCGGCTTCCAGGTGCGGGCAATCGTCCAGCCCGGCCTGGCCGCTGGCGACCTTCATGGCAAAGGCCAGGCACGTCGGCACTCCGCAATCCTTGCAGTTGGTCTTGGGAAGCTGCTTGTAGATGTCCAAACCTGTCAATGCCATCGTCAGGCTTCCTTTCCAGCGAACGCAGCAGTGTTGACTTAGAACAGGGGATCCATGCTCATGGCCGGGTGACCGACGGCAGTGAGGTGCTCGACCAGCTCGTCTGCGGTCGTGGCCGTCGTCTCGTCGGCGATCTGGTCCACGAATCCGTTGAGGCCCTCCTGCTGGGCGCGGGCCTCGACGCCTTCGCGCATCGCCTCCTTGAGCTCCTTGGGCATCCAGACGAGGCGGCGCAGGCCCCCCTCGGCCGAGATGAACTTCTTGCTCGTCAGGTACAGCCGCCCCACACCGACGAAGCCGGGTGTCTGCGCCCCGCCACCCACGCTGCCGGCCAGCGTGGAGAACGGCATCCCGATCGGCGTTTCGCCGGGGTACTCCCGGTTGACGATCATCACGCCGTTGGCCTCGGGCACGAGCGCCAGGATGCACTCGAAGCAGCCGCACGAGGTCATCGGGTTCTCCATCAGGCTGTAGGCGCAGAAATGCTCCACAGAGTGATTCGATTCCTTGTAGACGAATCCGTTCACGCCCTCCCACTCACCCGTGACCTCGTTCAAACACCGCCCTTTCAGCACCGGCTGGTTGCAGCCGGTCGGGTTGATCTCATAGGCGGCCTGGCCGTCGAGCCAGTTGTAGGCCCCGCACAGCCCCAGGCGCTCGGGCGTGATGATGCAGACGTGGTTCGGGGCGTAGGACTGGCACAGCGCGCAGGAGTAGAACGTGTCGACCGACTCGTCGGTCATCCCCGCCACACGTTCGTCGCGGTTCTTGTAGATGGGCTGGGCGCGCTGGATGAGGTCGGTCACTTGCTTTGGATCGCTGGTGACGGTGACCGAGACCTTGTCCACGATGCCGGCGTACTCGTCATGCAGCTTGGCGTGCAGGATCGTGCCGATGTGCTTCAGGCGGAGGCCCGACTCGACGGCCGCCTTGCTGAAGCGGCACCAGATCTGGTCGCGCTGGCCCGTGTGCATGAAGCCCATGGCGTGATTGCAGTAGCGGTGGATCTGGCGCTCGAGAATGCCCTCGAAGTCCGTCTTCATCTTCCGGCCCGCGACGCGCACGTGAACGCCCAGCGGCGCCGCCTCGCCCGGCTCGACCGTGTCTGCGTCGGGACCGCGCACGATGACCTCGCCGTCGGTGATGTCCTCCAGCTCGACCGACTCGAGCACCTCCACCGCGTCGGAGTACTTGCCGCCGAACTGCACTTGCATGTCTTCACGCCGCACGCGCTCGCCCTCGAAGGCGGGGGCATACGACACGGGAATGTCGATCTCCTCGACCTTGACCTTCACGCCGCGGACCTGGATGCACGTGGGCACGGTCTGCTCGTGGTCGGTTTGACGAACGAGCGCCTCGTAGGTGGTCACGCCGGTCGGGCGCACCTCCGGCGTCGAGGGGTCGTCGGAGATCACCGGAAAGCCCATCACGATCGCGCCGGCCCCCACGGCGTACCAGTCGTCCGGGATGGGGCCGAAGGTGATCCCGAAGGCGAAGATCCGCTCCCGGCCGTACTTCAGACAGTTCTCCCACTGTCCTTTCTTGTGCCCCCCGAACATCAGCGCCCCGCGGATGGCCCAATCGAGCACGTAGATCGCCGCATGGGTGTCTCTGCCCACCGGAACGATGTAGGTATCCCACCCCAGCTCGACACCCTCCTCGATGAGCTGGTCGGCCATGGTCTTCCCGTCGCGATTGCAGAGCAGGAAGGAGAGGATGCTGCGCTTCTGAATCTCGCGC
>CAYMRB010000143.1:0-19438 GCA_964392615.1 uncultured Planctomycetia bacterium
GCTCGACGAGATCCCGAACGACATCACGCAGAAGACGCCGGCATGCTTCGAGCCGTCGATCGACTATTGCGTCGTCAAGATCCCGCGCTTCGACTTCGCGAAGTTCCCGGACACCGATCCGACCTTGACGACGCACATGAAGTCGGTCGGCGAGGTCATGTCGATCGGGCGCACGTTCAAGGAGTCGCTGCAGAAGGCGCTGCGCTCGCTCGAGATCAAGGTCGCCGGCTGCGGCCTCGAGAAGAAGCGGCCGACGACGACCGACGAGGAGCTCCGCGAGCTCATCCGTGTGCCCGGCGGCGAGCGCATTCTCCAGGTGTACGAAGGATTCCGGCGCGGCCTGTCAGTCGAGGACATCTGGAGCCTGACGAAGATCGACCGCTGGTTCCTCGACAACATGCATGAGCTCTCCGAATGGGAGCGTCGCATCGAGGAGTTCGAGCGCATCGAGCAGGTCCCCGCGGACTTGCTCCGCGAGCTCAAGCGTCTCGGCTACTCGGACGAGCAGCTCGCGACAGCGTGGAGCACCGACGAGGCGGCCGTGCGACGGACGCGGATCGCGCAGGGCACAGAGGCGACGTTCAAGCTCGTCGACACGTGCGCCGCCGAGTTCGAGGCGTACACGCCGTACTTCTACTCGACCTACGAGCACGAGGACGAGAGCCGCGCGACCGATCGTCGTAAGGTCATGATCCTCGGCGGCGGCCCGAACCGCATCGGGCAGGGCATCGAGTTCGACTACTGCTGCGTCCACGCCGCCTTCGCGCTGCGCGAAGATGGTTGGGAGACGATCATGGTCAACTCGAACCCCGAGACCGTCTCGACGGACTACGACACGTCGGACAAGCTCTACTTCGAGCCCCTGACCCTCGAGAACGTCCTCAACATCTACGAGAGGGAGAAGGCCGACGGCGTCATCGTCCAGCTCGGCGGGCAAACGCCGCTGAACCTGGCGAACCGATTGCAGGAGGCCGGCGTGCCGATTTTCGGCACATCGCCGGATGCGATCGACCTCGCCGAGGACCGCAAGCGCTTTCAGAAGCTGCTCGCGGAACTCGGGCTGTTGCAGCCGCCGAACGGCATCGCGCTGTCGTACGAGGAAGCGCTGGCGAGCGCGCACGAGATCGGCTATCCGGTGCTCGTACGGCCGTCGTACGTGCTCGGCGGACGCGCGATGGAGATCGTCTGGGACGATCAACAGCTCGAGAAGTACATGCGGTTCGCGGTCGAGGTCAACCCGGGCCGACCGATCCTCATCGACAAATTCCTCGACGAGGCCATCGAGGTCGACGTCGATTCGATCGGCGACGGCGAACAGGTGGTCATCGGCGGCATTCTCGAGCACATCGAGGAAGCCGGCGTCCACTCGGGCGACTCGAGCTGCACGCTGCCGCCGTACTCGCTCAGCGAGCACATTCTCAAGGAGGTCCGCCGGATCACGAAGCTGCTCGGCATGGCGCTCAACGTGCGCGGCCTGATGAACGTGCAGTACGCGATCAAGGGCGAGAAGATCTACCTGCTCGAGGTCAATCCGCGTGCGTCGCGGACCGTGCCGTTCGTGTCGAAGACGATCGGCGTGCCGCTCGCGAAGTACGCGGCTCAGGTGATGGTCGGCAAGAAGCTGTCCGAGATCGGCTTCACGAAGGAAGTCCGCGTCAGCCACATCGCGGTCAAGAAGTCGGTGTTCCCGTTCAACAAGTTCGCCGGCAGCGACATCATCCTCGGCCCGGAGATGAAGTCGACCGGCGAGGCGATGGGCATCGATGACGGCTTCGCGATGGCCTTCGCCAAGTCGCACATGTCGGCCAACCAGGACCTGCCACAGAGCGGTACGGTGTTCCTCAGCGTCGTCGATCGCGACAAGAAGTATATGCCGAGCATCGCGCGCGATCTGGTCCAACTCGGATTCCGCTTGCTCGCGAGCCCGGGCACGAAGAAGTTCCTCGACGTCGCCGGCATCGAGAGCGTCGAGGCCGTGCCGAAAATTCGCAGCGGCGAGCACCCGAACGTCGTGGACCACCTGGAATCCGGCGAGGTCGTGTTGATCATCAACACGCCCACCGGCCGTGGCCGGCAACTCGACGAGGCGAAGATTCGCCGCCGTGCGATCGCGCTCAACATCCCGTGCATCACGACGATTCCAGCCGCGCGCGCCGCCGTCGCCGGAATTCGCGCGCTGGGCACGACGGAGTTCCGCGTCCGCGCGCTGCAGGATTACTTCCCCGACTGAGAGCCGTGTTCGGGGGACGTGAGCCGGTTGTGGGGGGGCGTTTTGCCGGTTGCAAGGGAGGCCGAGTCAACACCCGGGCTGCCGAATTGCATCGACGGAACGCGCGCCCTACAATGGCACCCATTCCACGATGCGCTCTCTTCGGGTTCACTGGTATGTGATAGAGAGCGTGATCGCGCAGCGAGTATTTGGAGGAAAATCGGTCCGCGGCCCGGATTGTGTCGTGCGACCGCCCGCTCGCATTGCGGGTTTCTTGGGTCTGCTGAGTCGAGGTTCGGGTCTTGAACCGCGGTTGCGGATGTCGGCGTCGAGGACGGCTCGTCGTCGCGGCTGCATTGCGGGGACGGGAACGACTCCTACGGAAAGCAAGAGCGATGATCAGGTATCTCCGTTTGGTTTCGGCGTGTCTCTTCGTGTCGGTCCTCCTCGCCGGAGGCGCCGTTCGAGCGCAGCAGGTCAGCTTCACGATCGGTTCGGGTTCCGCGCTGAACACCGAGCAGGACGAGATTCCGATCACGGTGAGCTCGGACTCCGCGTTGCAAGGATTCGTGATGGCGTTCGAGTGGTCCGGCGACCTCGCGGTCGGCGTCGACATCGCGCCGGCGAACGGTGCGGGCGAGGCTCTTGCTGACGCGGACCTGATCGAGCAGCGCGTCGGGCCGGACTATATGGTGCTCGGCGTCGTGGTCGATGCCGACGCGTCGGGGCCGGAGGCGATTCCGGCGGGCGACGACATCGTCGTCGCGACGGCGACGATCCGCTGCGATTGCCCGGGCTTCACGAACGACGCGACGATCGCGTTCGTCGACGGTGCGCACGCGGTCGCCGAGGGCGGACCGCTGCTCGACAACATCGCGGTGGTCGACGGGAACTCGATCGGCCAGGGCGATGGGCTGACGCTGAACAACGGCTCGCTCCTGTGCGAGCAGCCCGGCGGCGGCGGCACGACGTTCGCGTGCGGTGGCGCGCTGAACCCGGACGGCTCGATTCCGGCCGCCGAGGGCGAGGCTGGCGAGACCGTCTCCGTGTGCTTCTACTACCTCGACCCGACGGTCGGCGGTAGCGGCGGCATCCAGGGCCTCTCGATGGCCGTTACCTACGACTGCCAGCTGACGTGCGACGACTCGGGGGTCGACCTGGGCGGCGGCGAGCTCGAGCGCCTGACGGCGGAGTTCTTCTCGCTGCACTGCGATAACGATCCGAGCGACGGCGACGACTGCGAGATGGTCGTCGGCATGCTCCTCGACGTCGAGGCGCCGCTTGACGGTCGGACGCTGCCGGCGACGGACGAGTACGGCCTGCTCTTCTGCGTGCCGTTCACGATCAGCGAGGATGCCGAGCCGGACACGTGCCTCGACGTGTCGTTCGTCGACGGCGTCAACGGTGCCGGCCAGGTCGCGACGGAGAACCTCGTGTCGGTCGACTTCTTCGAGGCCACGCCGCTCGTCGAAAGCTGCCAGGTGTGCGTTGTCGATCCGAACCTGCCGTTCATCCGCGGCGACTGCAACTCGAACGAGGCGGTCAACATCGCGGACGCAGCGGCGCAGGTCGGCCTGCTCTTCCTCTCGGATGACGATCACTTCCCCGCGCCGTGTCATGACGCGTGCGATGCGGACGATACGGGCGCGCTGAACGTTACGGACGTCGTCTACCTGCTCAACTACCTCTTCGTCCCGGGCAATCCGGCGCCGCCCGCGCCGTTCCCGACGGCGGGCGAGGATCCGACGGACGACGATCCGCTCGGTTGTCTGGGCGAGCCGGCGCCGCTGCCGTAACGCCTCGATCTGCTGAAGGTTTCTGAGCACGGAGAGTCCCGCGGGTCGACGCAGACCCGCGGGGCTCTCTGTGTTGAGGGGCAGCGCATCGACGCATCGGCTCGCCCTCGCGCTCGGAGCCCTTTCTCGACGGACTGTTGAGGCCCGAGGAGCGTCCCCATAGACTCGCCGCTGCAGTTTCGAAACTCGACACCTGCGGAGGCACGGGTGATGACCGAGATCGATCTCCAAGCGAGATTTCCCGACCTGAGGCCGACGTCCACGGCGCCCACGCTCTTCTCCTGGTTCGGCTGCGGCCTGCGATTGTGCGGGTCTCGAGACCGCGACGAGGAGATCGGTGCCTACCTGACGAACCACTGCTTGTGCTTGCTGTTCGTTCCGGTACTGCTTCTGCGTTCGTATCGCGTGGCGCCGACGCCGACGGGACTCGTCCTTCTCGGGCTCGAGCCCCTCTCGGGCACCGGGAAGCTCTGGAACCTCATCGCGCTGCCGGTGATCGTCGCAGCCGTCTGCGGCTTCGGGTGGGCCCAGTACACGCAGTCCCCCGAATACCGCGCCGCAGAGGCTCTGGCCGAGGCGGAGCGCTGCGTCGAGCAGGGCGAGCTGAGCGAGGCGGCCGGCCTTTACGGCGAGATCGCCGTCGGACGCACTTCCCACAAGAACGGGGCGATCGACGGGCTGGCGGCGCTGCTGGCCGGACCGATCGAGAGCGCCGACGCGGCGGAGACGGCGGAGACGTTCGAGGCGATCGTCGAGACCACGATCGGACGTAGGGCGGTCGCGCGGCGGATCGGGCTGCTCGACCGCGGCCTCGAGGTCGCATCGTCGCGGGCGGCCGATCATCCGCGCGCAGCGCTACGGGTGCTCGACGCCCTCGAGCCGCTGGTCTCCGATCCGTCGGTCGACGACACGACCCGAGCATCGATCGGCGCGACGCGCCGGCGCCTCCTGGAGGGGCTCGTCGAGCGCCATCCGGAAGACGCGGGACTCGCGTCGCAACTCGCGGTCGTCTACGAGAAGGCCGATCAGCCGGAGAAGTGCGAGGAGCTGCTGGTTCCGCATCGCGATCGTCTCGGCAGCGGCGAGGGAGCACGCGTGCTCGGGCAGATCTGGATCCGGGCGGGAAAGCTGCAGGAGAGCCTGCCGCTGCTCGAGGCGTACACGAAGCCCCGGCTCGCACGGCTGCACGAGGCGCAGCGCGAGTACGAGTCCTCGCTCGAGATCGCGCATGCGGAGGTGGTCGGGAGGCTGCAAGACGGAAACGCTCCGCAGTCGTTCTATCGAAAGCTCGAAGGCGCCGACGAGGCGAAACAGAGCGAGCTCATCGGTGAGTACATCCAGCGCGATCTCGAGCAGAATGCCGCTCTCGTCAAGAAGCGTGAGGCTGTCATCGCAGAGACCCGCGCGGTGCCGGTGGCGCTGGACCTGGGACTGGCGACGCTGCGCGCAGCCCGAGAGATCGACGATCCGGCTGCGAGGAGGGAGGGGCTCAAGCGGGCAGAGGAGGTCTTCCTTTCGCTGCGGGGGTTCGCCGGCGAATCGGCCCAGTACCGGCTGTCGCTCGGCGAGATCTACTACTGGCTCGACAAGCAGGAGCAGGGGCGGCAGCTCCTCGAGGAGTTTCTCGAGGAGACCGGGAGGAGCCACGAATCGCTCATGGCCGTCGTCTCGCTCTTGCGAGAGCTCGGGGCCGTGACGGAGGCCCGTTCCCTCGCGGACGAAGCGTACAAGGCCGCGACGAAGGAAGGCGAGAGGCACACCGCGGCGTCCATGCGAGCGCTCCTGTCCACCGACCTGGACGAGCGGATCGAGTGGTTCTCCCGCGCCAATCCAGTGGATCCGTTCGTCAAGGCGTCGCTCGCGGACAACCTGGCGGCGCGAGCGGTCGAGGACGGAGATCTCGTCGCGGCGGCTCGTCACCTGCGGGAATCGATCTCCATCAACGAGAAGCAGACCGAGAGCTCCGCGACGCTGAACAACGCGGCGCTCAGCTACGCGCAGCTCTTCCAGGTGACCGGCGACGTCAGCGCGCTGGACGCCCGCACGCGCTTGATGGATCGCGCGGTGCAGCTCGAGCCGGGCTCCGGCATCCTGCTGGCGAACGCCGCGGACGCGGCCTTGGCGACGGGCGTGCGGGAGACCATCGGCAACGCGCTCGATCTCCAGAAGCTGAAGAGGCCGGGCAGCCTGGGTCTCCTCAAGTACCTCTACGCCGACGCGCGGGGGCGAGAGCAGACTCTGGCGCGTCTTCGCGACAACAAGAGGATCCAGCAGGGCGCCGGCTACCTCGAGCAGGCGATTCTCCTGGCGCCCAAGCGCCTGGGCAACTACGGCACGGCCTCGAACCTGCATGGAGCGCTTCGTGACGTGGAGGCGTTGCGACGATTGTCCAAGCGCCTCGAAGAAACAGCGCCGGACCGAGACGACACGCTGAGCTCGTGGCGTTCCTACGTGGCGGGAGAGGACGACGAGAAGATCCGCGCGAACTGCACGTCGGCGATCGCGGAGAAGAAGAGGATCCTCGCATCCCTCGAGACGGAGAAGAAGGGCGCGACGTTCGCCGTTGCGACGGTGACGCTGTCAGAGCTCGAGCTGGCCCTGAATTGCCTCGACGGAGACGCCGACGCCGACGAGTTGGTGCGTCGCGCGGAGGAGGCCCATGCCGCTGCGCCGTCAGCCGCCACACGGGACCACCTGGTGGGCATGCTCGTGTTCCGAGTCGCCCGGGCATTCGCGACGAAGAACGCCCGTTGTGGCAAGATCGTCGCGGCGGGCCGTCGGACGGTCCCGACGACGCGGCTCCTCGGGCTCGCCATGTCGACCGACGAGAACCTGCGAGCCGAGGTGCTGGCCACGGCGGACATGAAGCGGGCGACGGGCCTTCTCGTGGAAGGGGCCGCGGCCGACCCTACCGGCTTCGGGCCGTGGGACTGGACCCTGCTCCGGTGGCAGCACCCCGCAGCGGCGGATCAGGTCGCTCCGAGTATCCGCGAGAACGAGGTCTGGAGGCTGATCCGTCGTATCAGCGTGCAGATGACGGAGCCCGACCGCGTCGAGCAGATGATCTGGGAGTATCACATGGCCCAGCTGGATGGCGATTCGAAGGCCGCGGCGGCGCTGCTCGAGAAGCTGCGCGGGAAGCTGCCGCTGTAGACCTCGGCGCTGCGGTCAGGGCGGTCGGACGTCCCTACCGCCTTGAGCCGTAGTACAGGCCGACGATCGGCGCGGACACGAGCGTCAGGTTCTCGTTGACCACCTCGCCGGGGCCGAGCACGCTGCACGTGCACAGGAGGCCCGCCGCGAGCAGCACGAGGATCGACTTGCCGTTCTCGAACCACTGCACGGGCTTCTGGACCTTCATGAAGCGCGCGGCGTCCGTCAGCATGCGGACGACGAGCCCCGTGATGAGCGCGCCGACCGTGAACAGGATCATCGTATTGCTGTCGGCCATCGACGGCTCGAGGCGGCCCTCGGTCCACAGGAACCACGCGACCGTCGCGAAGCCGAGCACGATGATCGTGCGGATCGTGCCGAACGGCAGGCCCAGCGGTCCGCGCACCTTCCTGCCTTCCCCGGCGGGTGAACGCAGGTTCAGCGACCCGAAGTAGTGCCCGAGGACGAGCAACACGAGGTAGACGAGCGGCATGTCCGGGTTGCGGTCGGTCATGTACATCAGCGTCCAGAGGACGCCGAGAAGCGCCAGCGTCACCAGGGCGCGGACCGATCCGCGCGGCAGATTCAGCGGGTCGTAGTGCTCGAGGAGTTGCATCGTCCCTCCGATCTCGACGAGGTCTCGCGGGCCGTTTGGTCGGGCGGAAACGGAACCGTCCCTTGCAAACGGCGTGTGATCGTTGCACAAGAGAATCATCCCCGGACGCACCTGGGGATGTCCAGTGCATCGACGACGACCGAAGAGACAGAAGTGAGAAGACAAGCGGCCGCATGACCGAATACGTGGGTCGGGTGATCGAGTTTCTCGACGCGGGCGCTCTCAAGCTCGCGCTCGTCGCCCGCGAGACGAAGAACAAGCTGCAGGTGACCGACCAGAACGGTCGGCAGCGCACCGTGGCGCCGAAGAACGTCGTCGTCACGCATGCGTGTTCGCTCGACCCGGCGCGTTTCGCTGCGGAGGCCGAGGAGCTGCACCGGGCGATCGAGGCCGTCTGTGCCGACGTCGACACCGAGCTCCTGTGGGAGAGCGTTCGGGACGAGAGCCGCGAGCTCCAGCTCCCCGACCTCGCGGGTCGTTACTTCGGCGACGCCGGCTCGACGGAGGAATCCGGCCTCTACCGCGCCGTTTTCGCCGATCCGGTCCGTTTCCGAGTGCGCGGTCGAACCGTCCACGTCCGCAGCGCCGACGAGGTCGAGGCACGCATTCGAACGCTCGAGAAGCGCCGCGAGCGCGAGGCCTACCGCAACCAGGCCTTCGCGTGGATGAAGAGCGTGCTGCACCCGGCGGAAGACGAGCTCGGCGACGAGCCGTGCGGGATCCCCGACGAGCTCGAGGGCCTCGTGCGCCGCGTCGAGGCCATGCTGCGCAAGGAACCCGTCGGCAAGGCCGATGAGCTCCGCGAGTGGCTCGGGCGCTGCGGTGCCAATCGCGACCCGTACGACGCGGCGTTCGACCTGCTGCGCCGCACAGGGCGGATCGCGCGCGACTCAGACTGCTTCCTCGTCATGGCGGGGATTTTCGCGGAGTTTCCCGAGGCGGTCATCGCCGCGGCCGAGGCGCTCGCGCCGTACCAGGCCGAGCCGGGTCGCGAGGACTTCTCAGACCTGGTCTGCTTCAGCATCGACGACGAGGACACGCGCGAGGTCGACGACGCGCTGACCGTCGAGCGGAAGGGCGACCGACTGCGCGTCGGCGTTCACATCGCGGACGTGGCGCGATTCGTCGAGCGTGGCGGTGCTCTCGACGCCGAGGCCATGCGTCGCGGCGCGACGATCTACCTGCCGAACTGCTCCGTCACGATGCTGCCGCGCTCGCTGTCGTGCGATCTCGCGAGCCTCAATCGCGGCGAGCTTCGCGCGACGATGAGCTTCGTCGCCGAGGTCGACGCCGACGGCACCATCGTCGAGTCCTCGCTCGCGCGCGGTCAGGTCCGCGTCAGCGATCGCCTGACCTACGACGAGGCCGATGCGCTGATCGAGCGCGGCAGCGAAGACGAGCTCTCGAGCGCGCTCGCCGAGCTCGATCGCGTCACGGCGAGGCTGACCGCCGAGCGCGAGGCCCGCGGCGCGCTGACGATTCGCCGCCCCGAGCTGCGCGTGCGGGTTCGCGACGGCGTGACGAACCTGCAGGTCCTCGAGGGGCGCTCCGTCTCCCAGCGCATCGTCAGCGAAATGATGATCTGGGCCAACGGGCTGGCGGCCAGCACCGCGTTTCGCGACGACGTGCCGATCATCTATCGCACGCAGGACCCGCCGACGGAGCCGATCGAGCCGCCGACGGAGTACGATCCTGTCCGTCTCGACGGCCTCTTTCGCTGCCTGCGGCGCAGCGAGCTGTCGACGCACGCCGGCAAGCACTCCGGTCTCGGTCTCGAGGCGTACACGCAGATGACCTCGCCGATCCGGCGGCTGTCGGACCTCGTGCTGCAGCGCCAGCTCCTCGCGCATCTGACAGGCGACGAGCTGCCGTACACGCGCGAGCAGCTCTTCGAGGTGCTCGCGACCGCTCAGGCGATCGAGCAGGAAGCTCGCGAGGTCGAGGGCAAGTCGACGCGCTATTGGGTGCTCGAGCACCTTGCCGCGCTCGGCGACGAGGCGACGTTCGAGGTGACGGTCGTGCGCGACCTCGGCCCGAAGCTCCTCGTCGAGACGAACGATCTCTACATCCGCGGGACGATGTCCGCCGGCGGCGAGCAGCCTGGCGATGTCGTACCGGTGCGAATCGAGCGGCTCGACTCGGAGCGCGATATGCTGACGTTCTGCACCGTGTAGCAGCCCAGCAGGAGAGCGGGATGGCGACCGATCCACAGACCCGACCGATCGGTCGGAGAGTCCGGAGGTTCATCAAGCCGAAGTTCTGCTTCCTCCTCCTCCTGGCGCTCGTCGTCGTCTGGCTGGGCTCTTCCGCGTTCGTCGCGTATCGGCTGACGCGTCGCAAGCAGCCGCGGTTCGCCGAGACGCCGCCGGCCATCGAGAACGCGACGGTCGCAGCGATCGAGCCGCTCGTCACCGACGATGGCGAGACGATCTGCGGTTGGTTCTGCGATGTTGCGGACGCGCGGTGGTCGGTGCTCTACCTGCACGGCAACGGCGGAAGCCTGACGGGATCGACGACGCGGATGCGCGAGCTGTCACGCGCGGGGTGCGACGTCCTGGCGATCGCGCTGCGCACGCACGGGGACTCGACGGGCGAGACCAACGACTTCGGCTACTCCGCGTGGCGCGAGGTCGTCGAGGCCGTGGCGTGGCTTGAGCGACGCGAGCCCGACCAGCCGATCGTCGTCAACGGTACGTCGTTGGGCGCTTCGGCGGCGCTCTTCGCCTCGGCGCGGCTCGGGGAGCGGGTCAGCGCGTACATTCTCGAGTCACCGCTCCGCGACCTGCGAACCGCGGTGTGGAACCGGCTGGACCTGTATCTCGACTGGGGGCTCGAGTACGTCGCGTGCGCCGGCCTCATGGTGGCGGGGCGCCTGGTTTTGCCGCATCTCGACGAGATCTCTCCGTTCGAGGCGGCCGCGGGCGTGCCGCCGTCGGTCCCCGTGCTGATCTTGTACGGAGCGGAGGACCGCCACGCGTTGCCGGAGGAGGCGACCGCGATCGCAGCGCGTATCGGTGCCGGAGCCCGCACGGTGGCGATTCCCGGCGCGGCTCACGTCAACCTGTACTCGGTCGACGCGGCGCTCTACTGGAAAACCGTCGTCGCGTTCCTCGACGAGCTCGCGACGGCTCGGCAGCGCGTCGGCATCGATCCCTGACCTCCGTCCCCCGGCGATGTACACTGCCGGAAGTTTGAAACGAAGCTGGAGGCAGACGATATGAACGACCGGTGCGAACTCGCTCGATGCGGTGGATCATGGGCGATCTTGCCGGCAATCCTCGCGGTGTGTGCGGTCCTGACGCCGGCGTCGGCCGTCGAGATCGCCGACAAGACGCTCGTCGCGTGGGTCTCGCCCGCGAACCTGACGCAGGGCGGAGGAAGCGTGCTGACGCTCGAGAACCCACCCGGCCAGTTCGACGCGATCGTTCTCGGCGAAATCGGCCGCGCGAGGTGGATGGCCGGAAGCGAAGGCTTCCGGCGCACGCAGCGCGAGCAGGGCGCGAATCCGGTCGAGACGGCAGGAAGCGGCGATCTCGTGCAGATCGCCATCGCGTACCGCGGCAAGGAGGTCGCGATCTACCGCGATGGCAAGCCCTACGCCAGCTATGCGATGGCCACCGAGCCGGCTGCGTTCAGCCACAAGAGCGTCGTCGTCATCGGGCTGCGTCAC
Source organism: uncultured Planctomycetia bacterium (assembly GCA_964392615.1). Lineage (GTDB taxonomy): Bacteria > Planctomycetota > UBA8108 > UBA8108 > UBA8108 > CAYMRB01. Next base: position 11,445 of record CAYMRB010000143.1, read on the forward strand.
CTCGATGCCAGCGGCCGGCGGTACTTCTTCGGCTCGATCGACGACGCGCGCGTTTACGGCTCCGCACTCGACGCCGCGGCGCTCGGCAAGCTGCAGCCGAACGAGGTCGCTGCGGATGGTCCGAAGCCGATCGCATGGTGGAGCTTCGAGGACGGCAAGGCCGTCGACGCCATGAAGACGTTCGGCGAGGCGCGGCTGGTCGGCAAGGCGAAGATCGCCTCCGGCCGCCTGCAGCTCGATGGCGGCTATCTGGTCATAGGTGTCGAGCCGCCGCGCGACCGCGACGAGGAGTCGTGGCCGACGTACCACGTCTCCGCGCTGCCGGACGAAGGGTTGTGCCGCCCGTACGATGCCAACGGCTGCATCTTCTGGAAGGGGCGGTACCACCTCATGTACATCTTCCAGCATCCGACGCGCGGGCATTCGTGGGGCCATCTGTCGAGCGCCGACCTCGTCGACTGGACCTACCATCCGGCGGCGCTCGTGCCACAGCCAGGCGATCCCGATAGCGGCATCTTCAGCGGCAACGCGTTCGTCGACAAGGACGGCACGCCGTGGCTGTGCTGGTTCGGCATCGGCGCCGGCGTGTGTATCGCGAAGGCCGCGGACGACGATCTGATCCGCTGGGAGAAGCACCCGAAGAATCCGATCATTCCGATCCCAAAGGCCGGGCAGCCGGGTCACGGCGTCTACAAGGTCTGGGATCCGTACCTGTGGCTCGAGGGCGACACGTACTACTGCCTGCTCGGCGGCAATCAGCACGAGGACGGCGAGGACACGCTCTACGCGATGAAGTCGAAGGACCTCGTCACCTGGGAGCCGCTGCACCGCTTCTACCGCGCCGATCCGTCGTGGACCGTGCCGGGCGAGGACTGCTCGTGTCCCGACTTCTTCCGACTCGGCGACAAGCACGTGTTGATGTGCATCAGCCACAAGGTCGGCGGCCGCGCCTACGTCGGGCGCTTCGAGAAGGAGAAGTTCTTCCCGGAGCGTCATGTCCGCATGAACTGGCCCGGCGGCCATTTCTTCGCGCCGGAGAGCCTCGTCGACGATCGTGGTCGGCGCATCTTCTGGGCATGGGTCACCGATCCGCGCACGATCACGACGCAGCGATCGACCGGGTCGGGCGTGCAGAGCCTGCCGCGCGTCCTTTCGCTCGCCGATGACGGGACGCTGCGCGTCGCTCCCGTGCCCGAGCTCGAGAGGCTACGGCAGAACCACCGCTCGACGGGGCGCCAGGCGATTCGCGCGGACAGCGAGCTCACGCTGGCGAAGTTTCGCGGCGACCGCCTCGAGATGGCGTTCGAGATCGATCCCGGCGACGCGAAGAAGGTCGGTGTCGCGGTGCGCTGCTCCCCGGACGGCGCCGAGCAGACGCTGGTTTGGTACGACGTCGCCGCTGGTCAGCTCGTGATGGACATGTCGCGCTCGACGCGCCGCGACGACGTCGTCTACACGCCCGGCCCGCTCGACTCCGGCGGCATGCGACGCGCGGAGGACAATCGCAACCCGAAGCTGTCGGTCGAGGCGCCGTTCCGTCTCGGTGCCGGCGAGAAGCTGCGCCTGCGGTTTTTCCTCGACGGGCCGATGCTCGAGGTCTTCGCGGCCGACCGTCAGTGCATCACGCAGCAGGTGTTCCCCTCGCGTGCGGACAGCCTCGGCGTCAAGCTCTTGGCGCGGGGCGGCGAGGCGACGCTGCTTTCCGCGCAGGCCTGGGACATGGCGCCGGCGAAGTTCGTCGATGAGCGGGGCGCAGGCGGCGACCCAGCGGCGCCGGGTGAGGAGATCTTCTACGACAGCTTCGACGGCAAGCTCGGCCCCGGCTGGAGTTGGCTGCGCGAGCACCGCGAGTACTGGCGCATTCAAGACGGCGCGCTCGAGATCCACTCGGAGCCCGGGCTGGCGCACAACGTCAAGAACGCGCTTCTGCGGGACGCGCCGGATCGTCGCACCGGGAAGTACGCGATCGACGTGACGGTGCGCAACATGACGCCGGCGAAGCAGCAGTACGAGCAGCTCGGCATCACGTGGTACAGCGACGGCAAGCCGGTGTTCAAGCTCGTCAAGGAGCGCGTCAACGGCAAGAACCTGATCGTGCCGGGCTTCAAGGAGCTGTCGACCGACACCGTGCAGCTGCGCCTGATCGTCACCGCGAGTACGTGGGAGGCGCAGTACCGTCCGAATGGGAAGGGTGAGTTCTTGACCGCCGCGAAGGGCAAGCTCAGGCCGCCGGGGAAGGATCAGATCAGCATCCAGTGCTACCACGGCCCGACGGATGCGGTGCATTGGATGCGGTTCGACGACTTCCGGATCTGGCAGATTGCCGACTGACTCGAGCCTCTAGCGCGACGTGCGCGAGTCAGCGTCCGGCCAACTCTGCCACGCGGTCGAGCACGCCGTCGAGCACCGGCTCCGGCGTCGACGCGCCGGAGGATACGCCGATGCGGACCGGGCCGGTCGGCAGCCAATCGCGCGATTCGACGATGCGGCCGAGGCGTGGATCGCGGTGGCGGACCGCGTCGCACGAGCGGAGGTCCGCGGCGCTCTCGACGTGAAAGGCCGGGAAGCCCGCGTCGATCGCCATCGCGGTCAGGTGCGAAGTGTTCGAGCTCGTGAAGCCGCCGACGATCAGGAAGAGGTCGGGCACCTCGTCGATCAGGGCGGCGAGCGCGTCTTGGCGTTCGTCGGTCGCGCTGCAGATCGTGTCCTGCAGTCTGAAGTGAGCGTCGCCGCGGGTGTCGGGGAACCTATTCGCCTGGGCGCGACTCAGGCGTGCGGCGATTGCGAGCGAATCGCGCGCCAGCATCGTCGTCTGGTTCGCGAAGCCGATACGGTCGAGATCGCGATCGAGTGAGAACCCGGGCGAGAAGCCGTGGGGGAGGGCGGCGCGAAGCTCAGCCTCGCTCGATTCGCCTTCGATCCAGCGTGCGAGCGCGTCGCCCTCGGCGCGGTTCTCAACGAGGATCCACGGGTGCGGTGCTCGCGCCGGGCCGGCGTCGAGGCGTCCGAGCGTCGCCTCTGCTTCCTCGTGTCCGCGACGGCCGTGGTAGGCGACCGTGTAGCCGTCGCGTACGAAACGGTCGACGCTCTTCCACACCACCACGACCGATCCGCACGTCGTGTCGACGACGAGAGCTCCGCTCCGCTCCATTCGTTCGCGGACGCGAGGCGCGACGCCGAACGCGGGAATCAGCACGACGTCGCCGCGACGCAAGTCGTCCCAACGGTCGGGCGCGTCGTCGAGGAACACGACGCCGAGCGCGCGCATGCCGTCGTTGACGCTCGGGTTGTGGATGATCGAGCTCGCGAGGAAGATCCTCCGGTCCGAGAAGCGTCGCACCGCATCGGCCGCGATTCGAAGCGCGCGATCGACGCCGTGGCAGAACCCGCGGGTCTGCGCGACCAGAAACGTCACGTCGCTCCGGCAGCCCGGCACCGACGGCGTGCGCGTCTCGTACGACGGCATCAGGCCGAGCGGCGTCTCGAGAGCTATCAGGTTGCGGGTGTCGTGGTCGTTGTGAGCCATCGGACTAGCGGATATCGGGCCATCGCGGGGACAAGCGACGACAAGACGTTCCCATCGTCGCAGCACCCGCCAGAGAAACCGTCAAGCGGACGCGCGATTCACTACCTCTCACCGGGATCCCGGCGTCGGGATCCCCCTCTCCTGGTCTTCCGCCCCTCAGCCGTCGCCGTCGCCGTCTGCCTCGCGCTGAGCCGAGCCGACGCGGATGATCTTCTCGAGCAGCTCGACGTACTGCTGAAACGCCCGGCGGCCCTTCGTCGTGATCCGATACGTCGTCCGCGGTCGTCGGCGGACGAAGCTCTTCTGTACCTTCACGTAGCGGCTCTCTTCCAGCACCTTCATGTGCAGGTTGAGATTTCCATCCGTCAGCGCGAGCTCTTTCTTGAGCTCGGTAAACGCAGCCTCGCCGGCGGCCACCAGATAGGTCATGATGGCGAGCCGCGTCTTCGGGTGGATGACGCCGTTCAGCTCTTGAAACTGTGCGATCTCGGAAGTCGTTGCCATTGGAGTTCCCTGGCGAGGCGGTACGATCCCAGCGCGATGTGCAGCACGCCGAACCCGGCGCCGAGCGCGAGGTGAGCGTCTGATCGCAGCAAGAAGAGCGCGGCGGTACCCGCGACGACGAATCCCCACGCGGTCAGCTGGTACTCCCAGTCGAGAACGATGCTGACGGACAGGATCCCGAGTCCGTAGAGCCCGAGCCACATTCCCGGCGCGAGGTCGAGACGTCCGACTTGGGCGAGGACGGTGGTGAAGACCAGCCCGACGACGAACGACGGGAAGATCCTCACGAGGACGAACTGCAGTTTGCGGTTCCACAGCGGCTCCCTGCGTTGCCGGGCGCGGCGCGCCGAGGTCGCCAGGCCGGCGCCGAGCGCGACGTGGAATGCAGCGCCCCATAGCAGGAGGAACGCGCCCGGTGTGCCGAGCGGCGTGACGTCGAGCGCCCAGCCCACGACAGCCGCCAGCGCGCCGGTGACTCCCGCCAGAATCACGCCCACCGCCGACACGTGGGTGTAGCGCGTCGTGCGGACCAGCACGTTGTGGATCTCCTCGAGAGTGTCGAGCGCGGATTCGCGTTGTGGATCATCCATCACGAGCGGATCTCCGAATCGCATGCACCTCGCGGTCCGTCATCCGGGACGGGTTAGCGAGGGCCGGCCTCTCTTCACGGGACTTTTTTTCACAGAGTGCTCTGTGAGCATCCCTCACAACTCGGGTGGCGTCAAGAGGAATCGCCCGGTCGTCGCGGTACCGGTATTCCTGCGGGGCGGGGCGGGGCGGGGTGGTGTTGGGGGGGGGGGGGGGGGGGGGGGGGGGGCGGCGCGGCGCGGCCTGGTGCCGTCCCGAGTCTCGTCAGTGAAAGTCTCGACTGCGGGCAGCGAGGGGCTGGCGGCCGACGCGCGGTTTCCAGAAGCTCGAGGCGATCAGGTGGGTGACGCCGTCCTGCACCTGGAGCTTGCCGGTGACGCCGAGAAACGGCGTCGTCTTCGCGACGAGCTTGTTCTTCTCCCAGACGCGCGTCCACACGACGAGGTTGACGAAGCCGGTTTCGTCTTCGAGCGTCATGAAGACGACTCCTGACGCGGTCCCCGGACGTTGGCGGCAGATGACCATGCCCGCGTAGCGAACGCGTTGGCCGTCGCGCATCGACTGGAGCGTTTGCGCATCGGGGAGCCCTTGTGCTGACAACGCATCGCGCAGTGGTGCGAGCGGGTGGGTGCGGGCGCTCGAGCCGGTCGTCATCCAGTCCCAGGTGACGCTTTCGAAGAGATCGAGCGGGGCGAGCTCGGGCGTCTTCTCGTTCGATGGCAGCTCGAGCGTCGACGCGTCGCGGAGCTCGTGTCCGGTCATCTTCCAGAGCGCCGCGCGGCGGTTGCGCTCGAGGCTCGCCAGCGCACCGGCTTCAGCGAGGCGTGTGAGTGTCGCGCCGCCGAGCTCCGCGCGGTTCGCGAAGTCCGTCGTCGAGTCGAACAGCCGCTCCGAGCGCGCCGTGACGATGCGGTCGCCGTCCGCTCGCCGCAGCCCTTTGATGAAGCGCAGGCCGAGGCGCATCGCGAAGCGGGGTGGTCGTATTCGACCCGCTTCGCGCCCCTCGAGTGGCTCGAGCGTGCAGGGCCACTCGCTGTGCGACACGTCGACCGGCCGAACCTCGACGTCGTGGCGCTTCGCATCCTCGATGATGGTCGCTGCCGAGTAGAAACCCATCGGCATCGCGTTCAGCAGGCTGCACGCGAAGACGTCGGGATAGTGACACTTCATCCACGCCGACGCCCATGCGACGAGTGCGAAGCTCGCGGCATGGCTCTCCGGAAATCCGTACTCGCCGAAGCCCCGAATCTGTTCGAAGACGCGCTCGGCGAACTCGCGGTCGATGCCCTTCTGGGTCATGCGGCGGATCAAACGCTCGCGGTGCCGCTCCATGCGGCCGGTCTTGCGCCACGCCGCCATATCGCGTCGCAGCTGGTCGGCCTCCCCCGGTGTGTAGTCGGCTGCGACCATCGCGAGGCGGATCACCTGCTCCTGGAAGAGCGGCACGCCGAGCGTCTTTTTCAGCACCGGCTCGAGGGATGGATGCGGGTAGACAACGGGCTCCTTGCCGGCGCGTCGACGCAGGTACGGATGCACCATGCCGCCGGTGATCGGTCCGGGACGGACGATGCTGACCTCGATGACCAGGTCGTAGTAGGTCCGCGGCTTCAGGCGCGGCAGCATCGCCATCTGCGCGCGGCTCTCGATCTGGAACACGCCGACGGTATCGGCGCGGCAGATCGCGTCGAAGGTCGGTGTGTCGTCGTTCGGGATCGTCGCCATGCTCTCGCGCACACCGTAGTGCTCTTCGAGAAGATCGAAGCCGAGGTGCAGCTGGGTGAGCGCGCCGATTGCGAGCAGGTCGACCTTGAAGAGGCCGAGCTCCTCGACGCTGTCCTTGTCCCACTGGATCACGGTGCGGTCGGGCATCGCGGCGTTCTCGATCGGCACGAGGTCGCTGACCGGCTCGTGGCCGAGCAGGAAGCCGCCCGGATGAATCGACAGGTGGCGTGGGAAGTCGACGATTTCACCGGTCAATCGCAGCAGATGCTGATGGATCGGCAGCTCCGGATCGAGCCCGACGTCGGCGAGAATGTCGGGTCGCACTTCGCCGTACGGAGAGAGGTGCTTCGCGAGGCGATCGAGGGCCGTCGGGGCCAGGCCGAGGGCTTTGCCGACGTCACGGACGGCCGAGCGCGTTCGGTAGCGGATGACGTTCGCGACCATCGCGGCGTGCGAGCGGCCGTACTTCGCGTAGACGTGCTGGATGACCTCCTCGCGCCGCACGTGCTCGATGTCGAGGTCGATGTCCGGCGGCTCGGCGCGTTCCCGTGACAGGAAGCGTTCGAACAGCAGCCCCATCTGCACCGGATCGACCGCGGTGATGCCGAGGCAGTAGCACACGGCCGAGTTGGCGGCCGAGCCACGCCCTTGGCACACGATTCCGCTGTCGCGGCAGAAGCGGACGATCTCGCGCATCGTCAGGAAGTAGCCGCAGTAGTCGAGCTCGTCGATCAGGGCGAGCTCCTTGTCGATCTGCGCGCACATCGCGGCGGGAATGTCGCCACCGCCGAAGCGCTCGGCGGCGCCGTCGTACGTCTGCTGACGCAGCCATTCGGACGATGTCGTACCATCGGGCAGCTTCTCGGACGGGTAGCGGTAGCGGATCGTGCCGAGATCGAACCTGCACGCGGCCGCGATCTCGCGCGTGCGCGCGACGGCGTCGGGATCGTCGTGAAAGAGCTGCGCGAAGGCGGTGGGGGACTTGATCGCGTGCTCGGCGTTAGGGCGGGTGCGCCGACCGGCGGTGTCGAGTGACACGCCGCAGCGGATGCACGTCAGAACGTCCTGAAGCTCGCGGCGCACGCTGCGGTGGTAGAGCACCTCGACGGCTGCGACGACCGGTAGCTCCCAACGCGCGGCGCGTTCGCGTAGCCGGGCTTCGCGGCGCACCTCGCTGGCGACGCGGTGGCGCGCGACGAGAGCGAAGAGCCGGTCGCCGAACGCATCGCGTAGTTGATCGGCGAGCGTGTCCAAGTCGTCGTTGTCCAAGCTGTCTGCAGCCTCGACGAGTCGACTGCGGTCGCCACCCCACAGCGCGATGACGTCCATCGAGTGAGCGCAGACCTCTTGCCACGTGACGGAGCTCTCTCCTTTGACCGAGCGTCGTCGCCCGCGGGTGATGAGCTGGCAGAGGTTCGCATAACCGCGCCGGCTCGTCGCGAGGAGGGCGATCGTCGAGCGATCATCGAGCGTCACCTCCGAGCCGACGATCAGCCGCACGCCGAGCTCGCGTGCCCGGACGTACGCCTCGACCACGCCGTAGACGCCATCGCGGTCGGTCAGGGCGAGACTCTCGATGCCGAGCTCTTCGCACGTCTCGACGAGCTCGTCGGGGCGCGACGCGCCTTCGAGGAAGGAGAAGTGGCTCTTCGTC
>CAYMRB010000143.1:19451-20768 GCA_964392615.1 uncultured Planctomycetia bacterium
GCGTACATTCCGACACCGACGCTGACTCCGACCAAGAAAGGGCGAACAGGCGTTCGCCTTTGGCGGTCGGCCACTCTACGCAGAGCCGTGGTGGCAGGCAAGCGGATTCGGTGGATCATCGCCTTCGTTCCATTGCCGTTTCGTCGCGAGCCCCGACAAGGAATCCATGCCGCGAGACGACACGCCATGACCTCGCCGTCGCCGAACTCGGTCTCCGACGGCGTGCCGACGGACTTCTTCGCGTACGGGTCGCTGATGCTCCCGCAGGTGCTGCGCGCCGTCACCGGCAACGTGTTCCCGCACGTCGCAGCCGTCCTGAGCGACCACGCGCGCTACAGGCTGCGCGGGCAGTCGTATCCCGGCATCGTGACGCAATCGGGCGCGTCGACGGATGGAGTCGTGTACCGGGCGCTCGACGCGGGCGCGTTCGCGCGGCTGGATGCGTTCGAGGGGCCGTGGTACCGGCGTGTCGCAGTCTGTGTCGAGACGGCCGAAGGAGCCGAGTCGGCGGCGTGGACGTATCGGATCGCGGACGACCAGCGCCACCGGCTCACCGCCGAGCCGTGGAGCCTCGAGCGCTTTCGCGAGGCGTGTCTCGACGAATTCCTCGGCGAGTACCCCGGGTTCGAGCGGGCCGAGTAGGCCTATCGTCGAGAAGCGGCAACGAAGTCGACGTCCCGTCGCAGCCGGTCGAATCCAGAGGGTTTCTTGGACAGGCTCCTGGTGAGAGTCAGCGTTCGAGCAGGTACCACATCGTCGCGTGGCGTGGCGAGAGAGGGACGGTGATCGCATCGTCGCGAGCAGCGACCGTCACCCGCTGCAGGCGTCGACCGTCGGGAGCCAGCGCGTGGCATGACCACTCGCCGGAGCCGCCGGCGTCGACCTTCACGGCGCCGGTGACGGCTTCGATGCGCACCGGCGGTCCGCCCCAACCGCGTCCGACCGTGCGCCGATCCGTCGAGAACTCCATGCCGACGTTCTCGCAGCGACCGCACGCGGTGATCAGGATCTTGCGGCTGCGCGCCACGGGCTGGCCGTCGAGCGGCGCGACCGTGACGGCGGCGAACCGCGGCGACTCGATCGTGATCGCGCCGCGCGTCGCCGCGTCGAAGCGCGGGGCGTGACCGGCGCACGACCACGAGCCGCGATCGTGTGCGGCGAAGATGCCGCGTCCCGCATCGTCGACGTCCCACGCGACCCGCGGGCGGCGGTTCTCCCGCGTCGTGCGCAGATTGCCCGCAGGGTCGATGCCGACCGCGAACCGATTGGCGAGAACATCCTGCCAGCGCTGTTTCGCCGCCGCGAAGAGGTTCGTGT
>CAYMRB010000144.1:0-20695 GCA_964392615.1 uncultured Planctomycetia bacterium
GAGGTCGCGCGCGAGCTCGATCGTCAGCGTGCGCTTCACCATCGCGCGCGCGAGTTGCTCGAGGGCATGCGCGGCCACGAGGATCGGGACGTCGTCGATCGGTGGGCCGAGCTCATCGATCTCTACCGCGCCGCGGGAGCTCTGCGCAAGGCGCGAGAAGCGGCGTGGTACGCGCTGTCGTTGGAGCCGAACCGCGTCGAGTCGTACCGCCGTCTGGTGCGCGTGCTCGAGCGACCGCAGGACGCGATCGAGCGGTTGGCCGTGATCGAGACGGGCTTGCGGCGCGCGGGCGACGACCCCGAGCTCGCAGCCGCTCGGAACGCGACGCGCTCGTTTCTCGGCTTGCCTCCGGCCGCAGAGGGGTCGCCCGCGGAGAAGACGCGCGGCTGAGCTCAGGGCTCACTCGGCAGGCTCTTCTGAATCGAGCGGCACGCTGCGCGCACGTCTGCGGGCAGGTCGGCGTCCTCGAGCGCGAGCTCGATCGTGACGCGAGCCATCTCCACGTCCCCGAGCGCCAGGTAGCCGCGCGCCAGGATGTCCGGGCAGGAGACGCCGTGGTGCTGGGCGTCCTCCGCGCACTCGACGGCGCGCTCTGGGTCGTCGAACCCCTCGTGCGTCGGGTTGTCGAGGTAGAGAAGGGCGAGCTCCCGTCTGGCGCGATCCGGCGCATCGGCACGACGCGCGAGACCGGTCAGGAGAATCTCCGCCTTGTCGAGCTCTTCGGTGCCGCACAGGGCGAGCGCGTAGTACAAGGAGGCCTCGGCGTCGGTCGACTTCCCGAAGCGGTTGCGGAACACGTCGACGGCCTCGTCCGCGCGCCCGGCGAGGGTCAGCGCGATGCCGAGGTACTTCAGCGTGCCCCGGTCGATCTCGTCGAGACCCGACAGCTCCTCGGCGGCGCCGGCGGCGTCGCCGGATTCAAGCAGTGCCAGGCCACGTAGACGAGACGCCTCCCGCGTCTCTTGCTTCCTGGCGATGAGCCGATCGAACACGGCCATCGCCCGGTCGTAGCGTCGAGCGCGGAAGAGCGCTCTGCCGTGCTCGAGCGTCAGGCGTGCGTGGTCCGGCGTCGTCGACAGGAGCTGCTCGTAGACTGCCGGCGCCTCCGAGTGGCGATCGGTCAGCTCGTGCGCCAGGTGGATCGCGGCGTGGGCGTGATCGTCACCCGGCGCCAAGCGTACGGCCGCCAGAGCGCGCTCGAGTCCGAGGCGCGGGTTCTGCCGCACCAGGGCGACGAGGTCGACGCGCGTGGGCCTAGCGTGGCTGATCGGTTGCTCGCACGACGACAGCGCCGTAGCGAGCGCGACGGAGCCGGACAGCCACAGCGTCGCGGCAAGGCAGCGACTCCATCGAGGACGGCGAGGTCGGTGTCGACTGAGGCGGTGCTGCGACATCGATCGGATCAATTCGCTGCGATCGTGCCCGTCAAGACGGTCGAGTACGTGCCGGCGGCCAGCTTGGAGCTGTTCCCGTTCTTGAACCGCACGACGACGTCGAGCTCGACTCCTCCGGCTCTCGATGAGACCGCCGAGACTGCCGCGGTCGCGTCGCCACCGGCGATGTTCGTGGTGTCGGAGCTGGTGACGAGCATCCAATCGGCCTCGACGACCGGCCCCAATGCCAAGGTCAGATGGACGTCTGCCTTGTACGACAAGTCGCTGTCGTGAACGAACGGCTGTGAGGCAGAGAACACCACGGTGCCTCCGTTCGCAGCGTTGCAGGTCACCGTCCAGGTTTGCACCGGAAACACCGTGTCGCTGTCGGAGTTGCCCTCCAGCACGGAGACCGACGTGGTGGGTGGCGTGATCGTCAAACCGGACTCGATCATGACGCCCAGGGTCTGGACTCCCGACTGGGCCGAGACACTCGAGCTGATCAGGCTGACCAGGATCGTCAGGCAGGCGTATCGGTACTTCACTTGTTCCTCCGTGGATCGGCAGGCGACACCCCCGCCACCTCCTGGTGCCATACGAGATCCTTCGTCACCGGATCACCGTCTTCCGCCGGTCGAACGCGAGCTTCCAGACGATACTGTCCGGCCTGCAGTCCTCGTTTGAGACGAAACGTCAGGCTCTGCTCTTCCTGCGGCATCAGCCACTGGCCGAATCCGGCAGGAACTTCCTCGAGGCGGCGGCCGAAGGGATCCAGGACCGCCAGTCCGCCGTGCAGTGCCGCGTGAGCGGCGCCGTCGTTCTTGACCGAGATCCGGAAAGCCAGTCCCCGGGGCGTTTCGAGACGTTCCAGCGGTCCGAGCTTCAAGCGAGGGGTCTCGGTCTCGGGGCCGAGCAGGGCCACCGGAATCCTGTGCGATCCGCCGAGCGAACCATCTTCGGGCTCGACAGCGAAACGAAGGAAGCCATAGCGGCTGTTGCGGAGCTTCCCCCGCGTTCGAAACGTCACGGCGACGCGGCGCTGTCGCGACGGGTCGAGCTTGAGAAACGTGGGACGCACGACCAGCCAGTCGATGGGTAGACCGCGCGTGTCGCGATCGGGAGCGATCATGATTCTCACTCCGACAGCGCCGCGATTCTCCAACCGCACGGGCACGATTCGGGCTCCGCGGCGGCGCGAGGAGAGCTGAATGGTCGGCGGCGAGATGAGAGTGGAGCCCACGATTCTCGGCAGCACGACGGCCTGAGCCGGAAAATCGCCGACGTCCACGCGACACGCGAAGTCGACGTGCACCTTCTCGCGTCCCGACTGGACCCGGGTGCGCATGACGTACTTGCCGGGGGCCAGCGGCTCGGGCACGAGGGCCTCGTGGGCGACTCTCGATCCGGGAAGGACCTTTCCCAGCCCTCGAGTGCGCTCCGGTCGGCGGGAGTTGACGGGCTGCACGAGCTCGAACGGCGCCCCGACGGCGACGTTTCTGTCCGCGAGGAACATCTGGCACCGAGCTCGCAATTCGAAGGCTTGATCGGTTTCGTTCTCGACCCAGAACCGCGCGACGGCGCGGCCGTCGCGATCGATCAGATTGCCGTCGGTGAGCTCGAGCTCCTTGACCCGGAGCGCCGGAGCGGCCGGCACGTCGAGCTCCACCCGCACGAGGTAACGAGTGACGTACTGCACCGCAAGACTGGTCTTCTCCGGTGCGGTGGGAACATCAGGCGCCTCCTTCTCGGGGGCGTTCGACACGAGGACGCCGAGCGTGCGAAACGGCGGGCTCGTCGCGTGGACCACGGCCGTGCCTCGCACCGTGGTGCTCTCGCCGGCGCGGAGGTGGAGCCTCTCCATACCGGGATTCAGGCTCACGAATCCGGATGCGACCACATCCTCTCCGGGCAGGACGGCGCCGGTCGGTTCCTGGACGAAGTCGACCACTTGCAGGGCCAGCGTCTGAGGCCCTTCCTGGCCGTTGACGACCTCGATCGAGAACGGCAAGACTTGCCCCGGTCGGCCCTTCAGGCGGATCTTCATCGGGTTGACACGGAACGCCGACTTCGCCCGAACCTCGATCTCCTTGGAAGATCCCTTCCTGTGTCCGTCGGAAGCCGCCAAGCCCAGCGGTGAGAGAACGAGGACGGCGGCCAGGAGCGTCTTCCGATTGTGTGCCACCATGGCGATCAAGGTTCCTTCTGAATGCGAGGGCATATGAAGACCGCGACCTCGGTTTCCTCTTCGCGCGTCTCCACGCGCTTGAAGAGGAGTCCGAGCCCGGGTATCGAGCCGAGGACCGGTACGCGTATCTCGCGTTGCACGGTACGCCGCCGCGTCAGGCCGCCGGTCACGATCATCTGACCGTCGCGCACGCGCACCGTCGTGGACACGCGCCGCGTCTTGACCGTCGGGAGATGGCCGTCTTGCTCAGGCAGCAGCGCGGACGGTCGCAGCTCGTCGCTGACCTCGGCTCGCTCGATCCGCACCGAGACGGTCTCACCGCGGATGTGCGGCGTGCAGTCCAGGATGATGCCCGACTGGACCGGCTTCAGCTCGCGCAGGAAGTTGTTCCCATCTCCGACGGTGAAGTAGGTCTCCTCGCCGATCGTGATCATCGCTCGTTCGCCGTCCAGCGCCGTGATCCGCGGTGCCGCCCGGATGGAGACGTGCCCCTCCGAGGCCAGGGCGCGAACGTAAGCGGAGAAGAACTCGAACGACTTCAGGTCCGGCGTGCCCAATGGCGCGACGAGCGCGTTGGCCGCAAGGTCGCTGATTCCCAGGTTCAGCCCGTTGCCTCCACCGGTCTTGACGCCGCCGACGAAGTCGAAGCCGAGATCCGTACGCTTCGACGGCGAGTACTCGCAGACCAGGCACTCGAGCACGACCTGCGGTATCGGCTGATCGGCTCGCACGAGGCCTCGCAGGATGTTCATCGCGAGTCGTCGGGGAGCCGTCACGACCATCACGCCTCGTCGCGGTGACGCCGTGAGGTAGGTTGACGCGAACGACGGCGCGAGCTTCTGGAGCTCCTCGGTCGTCAGGAACCTAGGGCGGTACTCGAAGCTCTCCGCCACGTGAGGGAACATCGCCGACTCGGGGTCGTTGGTTCCGACGAAGTACCGGTCGTCGACCCGGCGGCACGCGAAGCCGTGAGGCAGGAGCAGGGTCTCGAGGGCCGATTCGAACGGCGCTTCCTCGAAGGCCGCCGTGGAGGTGCCGCGAACCGCGTCGTCCATCGCGACGACGACCCGGGCCTGCGTCGCGATGCTCTGGATCGCCTCGCGGATGTCGGTCTCGACGAAGACGTCGCTGACCGGCGGTCCGCCGTTGAAGGGCTCGCTGTCAGAGTAGGCGTCGTCCAGGCCGCGCGACGGCGAGTTGGCGGAGGGCTCCGATGCGGCGACGTTCGCCGCGGCCATCGTCTGACGGGTCTGCTCGCGGCTGCGACGCGATTGAGCCAGGGCGTCTTGGAAGACGTCCTTGATCCCTCGAGTCGTGCGCGTTGAACCGCAACCCGAGCCAGCGATGGCGACGAGGACGAACCAGACCGCCACCTGCTGCCTGAACGTGCAGCCGGCCTTCACCGCAATCCTCTACTCTCGATACGGACGGTCCCCGAGCGACCTGGTCGTCGCCGTGGGGGGCCTCTGCGCGCGGAATCGCTCGAAGTGACCGCCCTAAAAAATGCGTACACCGCCGCGGGGGCTAATTCGCCCGCGCGATCCCACACGGGTTGTCGACGCCCCTCGTCGGTTGCCTTGAACAAACCGATCCGCCGAAAGAGTGACCCGCGGGAGCGGCATTCCCGAAAGCGCGCCGCTCGGTTCCGGTAACCTGTCGCAGGGGCGACAAACATCGTCTTCGCGACAAGAACAGGTGACACATCGCGGCGATGGACGTGCTTCGAGCTCGGGCAACGACCCCATAAGACACCAGGAACGAGGGAGTTCCGGGATGCCTTTCCCTGCGGGCCGATACGGCACGGCGGTTGACCCCATTTCTCTCGAGCCGGGTGTTGGCTCGGCTCAACGGAGTACATGTTACGCGTCGGGGGACCAGCTACGCCGTTATGGAAGGCGAGTTGGCGACGCTGGCAACAGCAGGGAGGGAGTTGGAGATGACGACTCGGTTTTCGATGGGCTGCGCTGTGGCGCTGTTCTGTGCATGGGCTCCGAGCCTATGGGCGCAGAGCGACACGCAGACGTTCGACGTCACGGTGCCGTCGCGCGTCACGATCACCGCTCCGGCGGCGACAGTGACGCTTGCGGAGGGGAACTCGGATACGGACACGGTTTTCGCGGCACAGACCTGGACCATCGTGTGCAACGGCGACTCGGGCGGCACGGCCACGTTCTCGACGGCCAACGTCTTCGTCCACACGGTCAACGCGAGCCGTCGCGCCGACGTCCAGCTCGATCTGGCACTCGGAACGACAGTGGAAGGAGATTGGGCAGTCACCACTGCCAGTGATACGAGTGACTACTCGGCGTCGGACCTGACGGCCTCGGTGGCCGCCGCGTCGAGTCAACCTTCGGACGCGGAGCTCGACCTGACCGTACGATTCAAGAATTCGAACTCATCGCTCCTCGCGAGCGGAACCTACCAAGTGGTGGTGACGGGGACTCTCGTCGCCAACTGACCGGCCGGCACCTCGACCGACGGAGAAAGGACGGCTTCACAAGCACCTCACAAGCCCACAAGAGACGAAGAAGCCCTCGCCAGTCCAAGGGGATCGGCGAGGGCTTCTTCGTTTGTTGCTTCGCGGTCGCGACGCGGTAAGGCTCAGTTCGCCGCGATCGTGCCGGTCACGGTCACCGAGTAGGTGCCAGCGGTCAGCAACGATGAGTTCGTGTTCTTGAAAGTCACCGTCAGGTCGAGCTCGGCGTCCGACGGAATGGACGACGACGCGGAGACGGTCGCGACGAGATCGGACGCGTCGTAGTCCGTGGTGTCCGTCGACTGAACGATAGCCCAGTCGCCTTCGACCGTCGTTCCGAGCCCCAGATCGAGCTGAACGTCGGCGCGACGGCTCGCGTTGGCCGTGTGGACGAAGACGTTGGCCGTCGAGAACGTGGCCATGCCACCAGCATCGCTGTTGCAGGTGACCGTCCAGGTCTGTACGGCAAACGTGGTGTCCGTGTCCGTATCCGCCTCCGTGGCCGCGACGGTCGCCACGGGCGCGGTGATCGTGATATTCGAGTTGACGGTCAAGTTGAACGTCTGAGTGTCGGACTGCGCCTGAGCGTCCGTCGCAACACCGACCAATCCCATGAGGGACGCGAGAATGAGTGCTTTCTTCGACATCGTTGTTCTCCTGTAACCGCGGTCTATCCTGCACGCTGTGTGCGTTGCGCGGATTGATCCGAGGTAACCCTGCTCCCCATGCACGCCGCTCTCTCGTGGCGTGCTGTCCTGCTCTTGCCTGCCAGTGACTGGCTCAGCCCTGGCAATACCCGCTCTCGACCTCAGCGTCGCCTGGAGGGCGAGAATCAACCTTCACTAATCCAGCGGTGGGCTCGTGGGTCCTGCCACCCCTTGGGTGGAGAACCGAATGACACCGCGTTGATCGACATAGAACGAACGCGCACGGTCAGTGGGATCCATCGAGACGCAGAAGCTGCTCCACGTCGACTTCCTCCCGAAGAAGAAGTAGCGATAGCCGGAGCGCGTTGCCCGATTGGCGCCTTCTGACTTGAACCCGTCCACGTAGCCTTCAGCCTGAAGGCTCATGGCGTTTCGCGCATAAGCTCCGAAGCGCAAACGGTAGTGCATCTGCACGGCCGTCACGGACCGGAGAGCCTGAATCGCAGCTGCCTCGCGAGCCGAGATGCGCGAGGACATCAGCGACGGTATCGCGAAGGCGAGAATGACCGCGATCACGGCGATCACGATCATGAGCTCGACGAGGGTGAAGCCTGTCGCTTTCGACCGCATTCTCAGCCCGCTTGTACTCCGTTCTCCCATGTACGGCCGGGTTGAGATCCCGACCGACACCTGCCGAAGTCCCCTTCGGCCCCCACGAAGCAATATACGATGGGGCCCCTCGATTGGCTGGCCATTCGCGGCGGAGAATACTTATCGTTGCGGCGGCCGTGGCTACTCGGGCGTTCAGCGCGTTTCGAGGCCGAGAACAAGAGCCGACGGTCGGATTTCCGCGCAGGTGCGGATCATTAGCGGCTTGTCGGGTGCAAGCGGCCTCACTCCTGCGCGCACGCGATCAGTTCTTGCCAGGTCCAGCGCCTCTCCGTCACGTAGATCAACGTGTCTCCGTCGCAGGGTCGGAGATCGCGGAACGCCGTCAGGGTATCTTCGCCGCGATTGACGCAGAGCAAGTTGACGTCGCGATCGACGAGGCTCTTCGCGATCTGGCAGTAGGTCACCTCCGTGCGGTCTTCCTCGACGCGTGCGCTGAACAGCGTGTGTCCGCGCATATTGCTCGTGATGACATCGATCATCTGGGAGATGCCGGGGTCGTGGATCTCCTGCACGAGAAGATTGCCGACGATGCGGAGGCCTGGGACGACGGCGTTGCAGCGCACCGCATTGAAGAGCATGCGGTGCTTCTCCTCGAGACACTCGGCGACGATATGAATCGACTGATTCATGCGGTCGATCACGGACGCGGCTGACGCGACGACCGCGTCGCTCGTGGTGTCGCCGTACGAAGTCGCGAGAATCAGCGCCATCTTCGCGCTGTGAACGGCCGCGCGCTCGTAAGTCTCGTTCTGAATCGGTGAGCCGTTGACGAACGACACGCCGCTGATCGAGAAAGGCAGCTTCTCGATCGCGTCAGTGATGATGACGACCTCGCGGCTCCGGTGCTGCGAGTCGGCGCGGAGCTCCTCGATCAGCTGGATGACGCGTGCAGCGCTGGGGAAGTTGACCAGCAAAACGTGGTCTTCGGCGACGATCTTACCCATGCCGAGCTGTCCCTTCTGAATCCAGTCGGTAATCCAGTCCACCATCATGCCGAAGAAGATGGTGAACGTGGACAAGCCGATGATGACGATAAACAGGATCGTTGAAATGCGAGCGCCTGTCGAGCTGGCGGACAGGTCGCCGTAACCGATCGTCGTGATCGAGATGATGCTGTACCACACCGCGTCGCCGTAGCTGAGGTCGGCGTTCGCTTCTCCGCCCAGCCCCGGTGGCCCGTCGAAGAGCCAGAAGCACGTCGCGTTGAGGAAGACGCACGCGAGCAGCAGCGAGAACACGATCGCCAGACCGGTTCCTTTGCGGTCGCGAACGCGGCGATAGTAGTAGATCAGCCAGTTGACCATCGCGTCTTGATCGGGAGGGCGTCTCGACTGTCGACTGCAGGCGTTCCGGACGGCTCGGAGCGACGACGTTGCGGAAGGTACCACCCAGTCACGTCGAGCGCCACGCCTTCTTGTAGTACTCGATGAGGACGGGTCGCAGCTTCGTGTTCGGTTCGATCGCGTCGGCGGAATCCGTCGACTCGAGCCAACCCTTCCCGAACACGAACGCCGCGCGGAGCGAGTCGGGCGTCAGATAGCGCGTCGCGATGTCGAGCGAGGTCAAATCGCGCAGGCGGGCGGCGGCGGACGCGATGCTGGCGGCATCGCGCGACGCGAGGTGCCAACCCCACTCTCCGAAGCTCGGAACGTTGTCGTGATAGGGCAGCGTCGCGAAGCCTGCGGCTTCGAGGCTCGCTCCGATACACAGGAAGGCGTCGCGCGCGAAGTACGGGCTCGTCGCCTGGACCGAGATGATCGCTCCGGGTTCGAGACGGTGCGCGAGCGCACGGTAGAAGTCGACCGAGAAGAGCTTGGCGAGCTCGAGAAACTTGGGGTCGGGGAAGTCCAGGATAACGACATCGTAGGCTGCGCCGAGACTCTGCACGAAGCGATCGGCGTCGATGTTGAGGACCTGGACCTCGGCGACGTCGTAGACGCGGTCGTCGAGGAGCTTCTTCGCGAGCTTGGTCTGGGCCGAGACGACCATCCTCTCGCCGGGCGAGATGCCCTGCGCCGTGAGCGTGCACACACGTGCGTCGGCGAATGCGTCTTCGTTGAGACGGACGAGATCATCGTGCGTCGAGGCGAGTCGCGTGACCGCAGGGTCGATGTCGACCAGCGTCACTCGTTCGACATCCGGATAGCGCAGAACCTCACGCAGCGCAAGCCCGTCGCCACCGCCGAGGATGAGCACGCGCGCTCGTCGTTTCGCGAGCGCCATGGGCGGATGCACGAGGAGCTCGTGATAGATGTGCTCGTCGACCGAGCAGAACTGTCGGTGGCCGTTGATGAAGAGGTTGACGCGCTCGCCGCGCTTCGTGATGACGAGGCGTTGGTATCTTGACGTCTCCTGATAGACGACGGGATCGTCGAAGCAGCGTTGCTCGAGGGTCGACATCCAGCGGTCGACCTGGACGAAGGCGACGATCAGGAGCGCGAGCGCGCCGAAGCAGAGAACGAGAAGAAGCCGCCGCCGGCGCACGAGCGGCCAGAAGTAGCACAGGACACCGAGCGCGAGACAGGTGTTGACGATACCGAGGGCCACGCCGATACGGCCGACCGAGAGATTGGCGAGCAAGACGTAGGCGAAGAGGAGTGCGCCGAGCAGCGATCCGACGTAGTCCATGCTCAGGATGTCGGAGAGGTTGATGCGCAGGCTCTTCGCGAACTCCTCGTTGATACGAATCGCGATCGGAATCTCGAGCCCGATCAGCAAGCCGATCAAGAAGGCGAGGCCGAACAGAACCACCTGGTAGCTCGCCATGAAGACGAACGAGACGTAGACGACGAGCGTCGCGATGCCGCCGATGAACCCGAGGAGAAGCTCGATTGCCACGAAGCGATCGACGAGCTTGCCGACGATGCGTCCCTGCATTGCCGCGCCGACGCCCATCGCGAACATCATGATTCCGATGATCACGAAGATCTGCTCGTGGGAGCTGCCGAGCAGATTGTTGCCGAGGACACCGAGCGTGTACTCGTAGACGATCCCGCACGCTCCCATCACGAGCATGGAAAACGACAGGACCTTGCTCGAGTGTCGCAGGCGGGGGGGCAGCGCTGGTTCGGCCGCGCTATCGGGTTTCGACGGGTCGGAGTCGAGATCCGGCATCAGAGCATGAAGAAGATGATCGACGCGATGCCCATACTGACGATGCCTTCGATCCAGGCAGCGTTGATGTTGCGGTCCGTCGCGATCTCATGCGCGATCGTCGAGCCGGGCAGCAGGAGGCGATCCGTCACCTTGCGTAGAATGGCCAGCAGCACGAAGCCGTAGCCGGCGCAGTATGCGAAGTCGAGCAGACCGGCGACCCAGTCGAAGTTGCCCTCGGCGTCGACGGAACCGCCCGCGGTCGCTGCGAGCAGGATGATACCGATCGCTACGAGGTTGGCGCCCAGCGCGACGCCCGCAGCGACGTTGTCCTTCTCGATCTCGTCGTGGATGTCGTAGCGCGTGACCGCTTGGTAGATCTTGGCGAACACCACGAGGACGACTTGGCCGAGCGCGAAGAAGGTGAGCGCGGTCAACGGCCCGCCCGCGTCGCCGTGAACCGAGCCCGCGACGATCAACGCGGTGGCGATGAAGGCACCCGCTTCGACCGCGGCGGTACCGACGTTGCGATCCTCGATGATCTCCTTGACGGTGGAGAATTTCGTGAGGACCAGCTTGTCGACGATCCATCGGCCCAGATTGAGCGCGACGATACCGCCGAGCGCCCACAGGAAGTCGGTGCCCATCTCGACGCCGATCTCGAGCGTGGTCAGAGGCTCGTCGGGATCGGGGCCGACGACGGCGCCGAGAAACACGATGATCGTGCCCGCAAAATAGCCGGTCAGCGTCAAGCCGAGCGCCGGATTGTCCTTCGCGGTGAGCTCTTCGTTGATCTTGTACGGCGTCAGGAGGTCCTTGACGATCTTCGCCGTGAGCAGCAACACGACGCCGAGGAGTACGTAGGCGAGGCTGAGGAGGATGGCTTGCAGGAATTCCATGATCGTCGCCTCACTTTCCGCCGCCGAAACGGCTGCCGCCGAACGAACGCGAGCTGCGTGACGAAGACGATCGCGAGCGGCTGCTCGAGGAGCGGCTGCTCGAGGAGCGGCTGCTGCCGTAGCCTCCGGAGCGTCCCGAGCTCGATCGACTCGCGTACTTCGAGCCGCGGTACGTGCCGCCGCTCTTCTTGAAGCGGCTCGTCGCGTAGCCGTTCGACTTCTTGTACTTCGACTCGGAGTAGCTACTCGACGCAAACGAGCCCTTCGAGCCGTACATCTGCTTGCCGCTCTTGTCGCGGCCGTACCAGGTTCTGCCGGACCGGTAGGAGTCGTGGTAGTGGTGATAGTGGGTCGTGCCGATCCCGCCGCCCCAGCTCGAGCCCCAGAACATGTGGCGCATGAACGCGTACTGGCCGTAGAAGACCCAGAAGCTGCTGCCGCCGCGGTTCTCCCAGTGGCCGTAGCGGTTTCTCTGTCCCGGCGGCGCGACGTAGGCGTATCCCGGCGCCTGCGCGACCTTGGTCGCCTCGCTGTCGTACTTGCCCGCGTCCTTGTGCGCGATGACCATGCCGAGATTGTTCTCCATGGCCAGGTAGCGCGTCTTGTCGACCTTGGTCCACGCCTCCTTCTCGACCGGCTTGGCGGGCTTCTCCTCGGTGACGCCGCGCGTGTCGGTCGTCACCGTCTTGATCTTGTGGTGGAACGTGACCACCGCGGACTCCTGGATCTCCATGTCCGCGAGGATCTTGTCCCACGACAGGTAGAGCTGGCCGGTCAGGGCGCGGACCTTGGCGCTGTCGTTCGTGATGTGCCCGTCGACTTCGCGCAGGGTCTTCGCCGCGGCCGCGACCTTCGCGTACTGCCTCTCCTCGGGCTTCGAGTCGGCCCGGGCGCCGGCTGCCTGGGCGCTTTGCCATGCCGATTGGGCGCGCGCGACGTGCGCCTCGACGCGCGCGATCCGGTTCTCGAGGTCGGCCTTCTTGCCCGGCCAGTCCAGCACGGCCTGGGCGACGAGGGCCTTGAGTCCGGAGACGTCAGCGGCCTGGACGCTCTTGTGCGTCGTCTCGATCTTGGCGACGGCGTCGTTGAACTCGCGCTTGACGCGGACGCGCTCGGTAGCAGTCCCCCTGATCTCGGCGGCCTCCGCGAGGGACAGCCTGGCCGCGTTCTGGGCGCGCTGCGCGGCGCTCTCGATTTCGACGCGCTTCTCCTTGTCGTTCTCGGCGAGCGCCTTCCGCGCGGCGCCGAGCTCGACACGGGCTTCCTCGAAACGCTTCGCGGCGTTCGCGAGCCGCTCTTTCCAGACCGCGTCGACGCCGTCCGTGAATAGGTCGGCATCGCCCGCGAGGGCCTTCTCCACAGCCTGCCGGTGCTCTCCGAATTGCTGCTGGCTCTGCTTGACGGTCCGGGTCGAGCCGTTCACGAGAGCGTGCGTGCTGCGAGGTAGCCCGCCACCCAGTCCGGCGACGGCGACGATCACCATCAGAACGACGATGCCGACCGCCAGGAAGATCAGTGTCTTCCGGTCCATGACCTCATCCCCTCCATGAAAACCCTACGTTCGTGCGGGTTAGCAGCCCGTTGCAAAAGGCAATCCGGCGCGATGGCGTCCATTTCGCCCTCGCGCTCGGAGCCTTTTTTCAACGGACTGCTAGGCGCGGAAGACCCGGACGTCGTCCGGGTGAATCTTGCGTGCGATCAGGACCTCGAACGGCGCGCCTTCCCACTTCTCGATGCAGAGAAGGCGTTCAGCTCCGGCTCCTTCGAATTCCCACGAGTAGTAGCCCTCGCCGTCGCCGCGGCCATCGCGGAAGTAGCCGATCTCCTGGCTTCCGGCGTAGGTCCACTCCTGTCCGTCGTGCTCGATGCGGTTCGAGCGGCTCTGCTCCTCATCCATGCGGATCAGGTCTTCCTCGGCGAGCCCGAGGTCGTCGAGAGTGAGCCGCTGCGGGTCGACGACCGCGCTCACCTCCAGGACATCGTCCTCGTAGTACTCGACGAAGACGCGGCGGCCGCGGTACTTGCCGCTGACCTCGAACCACTCCTCCTCGCCGGACTCGTAGCGGTTGCGCCGGTCGACATCGAACTGCAGGTCGTCGAAGTCGTCGCCAGCGCCGTGGATCGAGATGGCGTCGCCGACTCGCGCGTCGACGATGGTCAAGTTCGCGAGGTCGCGCGGCGGAGGAGGCGGGCGGGGCGTTCCGGACGACTTCTTCTGGCCCACGGTCTTGATCAGGATCGTCATGATGATGACGACGAGCACCAAGGTCAGAACGCCCAGTATGAGCCACGTCATTGCAGTTCTCCGCTTCCTCCGCCAGCGAGCCAGCGAGCACCCTCTCGGAAACAGGCGGAGTTGAGCCGCCGCGCAGCGGTCGGCTCCAACTCCGCGCGCATGGGCTGCCGGCCGTTCGTTGATCGAGGGCCTCGTCGAAGCCGTCCCGGCCAGCCCATGCGCTACTTGCCGAGTTCCGCCTTCAGCGCGGCGAGATCGTCGTCGACGCCGGCGACATCGAGCTCAGCGAACTCCTTCTCGAGCTCGGTATCCTCATCGACCGACATCGACTCGTACGCCTGTGCGCTCGCCTCGTCACGTGCGACGGACTCCTCGAAGGAGTCGAGCGCGGCGAAGGCGTTGTCGGCTTCGCCGACGCCCGCGAGAGCCTGCGCGACCTTCTTCTGCGCCTTGGCGGCGTTCTTGCGCGCGATTAGCGTGCCGGCGTTGCGCTCGGCCTCCTCGATCTTGCGCTTGAGGTCGTTGACCTGCTTCTTGAGCTTCTCGCTGGTGCCTCGGGCCGCATCGACCGATGCTTGCATCGACTCGACCTGCCGGTCGCACTCGGTCTTCTTGGCGAGGGCCTTCTTGGCCAGGTCCTCGTTGCCGGCCTCGAGGGCCTTGACCGCGCGCGTCTTCCAATCGGCGCCCTGGCGTACGTACTTTTGGTACTCGGCTTCGAGCCGGTTGTGATTGCTCATCGCGTCGGCTGACGCGCGCACCACCTTGTTGAGCTCGGTCTTCATGTCGCGGACGGTTTGCTTGACGGTCGCTTCGAACGTCGCGTCCTCGATCACGTCCATGCCCTTATTGGCCTGGCCGCGGGCGACTCGTCCCGCGCGGCCGAAGAAGTTCGAGAAAAATCCCATTCTCTTGTCTCCCTTTGCTGGTTCAGGCGAGCTGTCCGACGACATCGCGCGCGGCGTACGCGTCGATCTCGAGGAACTCCAGGCACGACAGGATGTCGTCTGCGTCGTCCGGTCCCATCTCCTGGAGCTTGCAGAAGTTGTTCAGCGTCACTGCGACCTGACCGTCGGGTCGCTCATAGAGCTGGAAGTTCGAGGTCGCGATGCCGTTGTCGGCCGCCAACATCTTGCGCATGACCTCCGGCGTGATCGCGTCCGAGGAGACGACCATGCAAGTGACCGCGTTGAACAGGATGTTGTCCTCGAGAACGGAGCGGATAACGATCCCGCTATCGACCTCGCGGACGCGCAGAATCTGATCGCCCTCGGTCTGTACCTCGTAGCCCTTGTCGGTCAAGAGCTCCTGCACATCGCTCAAGCCGATCGCATTCTTCTCCGTGGCTTCTGCCATCGAAACGTCTCCTTGGGTTCTGCAAGGCGGACACCGTGTACACCCGGTCGTCAGCGTCCGCGACGGTCGCAATAAGGCCGTTACCGGGGACGACGGATTTCATGAGTTTCGACGAAATCCCGCCGGGGCGCGGAGGCGGCCCACATCGCCCACTCACGGGCAATAAGCCGCCGGAAAGCCCGGAATCGGGCACAAGTTCGAGAGATGTTATCAGAATCCGGCCTCGGGGGGAATCCGGGCATGGGCCGCCCGGGGAGAACTACGGCGAGGCTCGGGACTCCTTCGTCCAGGCAGCCCATGCCTGCGGAGTTGAATCCGACCCCTTCGCGGCGGCTCGACTCCGCGTGGTAGGTGTGATTCCTACGCGAACGGGAAGTCCACGGCGCCGTCCTCGACCCACTCGCACTCGCCACCGAGGACCTTCTGGGCGAAGCGGTAGACGTCCCGGTCGTCGTTGGAGCGGATAGCTCGGAAGCTCTCGGCGATGCGCCGGCGCGCGGCCTTGCAGAACACGTCGGCGAGGTCTATGGCGTTGGCATACTTCTCGCCGTCCTGACTGTGCAGTGCGTCAGCCCGCGACACCGTGGCGGCCATCGCGAAGAGCTCGGCACCGATCTCGACGAAGCGTCCGAGCAAAGCCTGCTTCTTCTCGAGCGCGGCGCGGTGCCGGTTCATCGCCCGGAAGAGAGCTCGCGCGAGCCTGCGGCTCGTCACGTCGACGAACGACATATGCGTCGCCAGGCGACGGTGCACCTGGAAGCCGCGCGGCACCGGGTTGCACTGCTTCGCGTACCAGCCAGCGTAGAAGCACCCTGCTTTCAAGAAGGCCGCGAATTTCTTGCCGAACGGCGCGCGCGGATTCAGGGCGTCGCCTGCTCTGCGCAGGTGCGGGTCGAGGGCCTCGCGGGAGATGAAGAGGCGCATGATCTCGCTGGTGCCCTCGAAGACCGTGTTGATCCGCGCATCGCGGAGGACGCGTTCCGTCGGCACGCCCGGCTCGCCTCGACGGCGCAGCGAGTCCACCGTCTCGTATCCGCGACCGCTGCGAATCTGCAGCGTCTCGTTCGCGATCTCCCAGAGCGCCTCCGAGCAGAACATCTTGCACACCGCGGCCTCGAGGCGAATGTCCGCGCCGCCGCGGTCGACGAGGAGCGACGAGTAGTCGGAGATCGACTCCATCGCGAACGTCAGAGCGGCGATGTGCGACAGCTTCTGCGCGACGGCCTCGTGCTTGCCGATCGCGCTTCCCCACTGGACGCGGTCGCGCGCGAACTCGCGGGCCATCCGCAGGCAGCGCTTGGCGGTGCCGGTGCACGCGGCCGGAATCGTCAACCGGCCGATGTTCAACGTCGTCAGCGCCAGCTTGAGGCCACGGCCGACCTCGCCGAGGACGCTGTCGACCGGCACCTTCACATCGGTGAGCTTGACCACAGCGTTGTAGAGCGCTCGCAAGCCCATGAAGTGACAGCGGCGGACGATCTCGACTCCGGGCATGTCTCGTTCGACGATGAACGCCGTGATCTGTCGCCGTTCCTTGCCCCGGACGATCTTCGGCGGCGTCTGTGCCATGACGACGATCAGGCCGGCTCGCGTGCCGTTCGTGCACCACAGCTTCTCGCCGTTGAGGATCCAGTGCGTGCCGTCTTCCGACAGCTCGGCGCGCGTCGTCATGCTCGCCGGGTCCGATCCGACATCGTCTTCGGTCAGCGCGAACGCGGAGATCTCGCCCGCGGCGAGGCGCGGGAAGTACTTGTTCCGCTGTTCGTCTGTCCCGAAGTGCTTCAGCGGCTGCGGAAGACCGATGCTCTGGTGTGCGGACAGGAGCGCAGACGTGTTGGCGCAGTGGCTCGCGATGCACATCATCGCGCGGCCGTAGTTCGCCTGCGAGAGTCCGACGCCGCCGTACTCGGTCGGGATCTTGATGCCGAAGGCGCCGATCTTCGCGAGCGCGTCCATCGCTTCGTCGGGGATCTCGCCGCTCGAGTCGATCGCGTCGGCATCGACCTTGTCGCGGAGGACCGCGTTGACCTCGGCGACATAGTCGTCGCCCACCGCGGCATCGTCGGGACACTGCTGCGGGAACGGGTGAATGAGGTCGTCCCGGAATCGCCCGAGGAAGAGCTCGCCGACGAAGCTCGGGTGCGACCAGCCGGCTCGAGCCGCTTCGGCGACCTCGAGGGCCTGCCGCTTGCCCTCCGTCATTCGTGACGTGTCGATGTTGAGCTCGGGGTGCTCGTCGGCGGCAGGCGGTTGCGTGGTCATCCTTTTCCTCTCGGCTGCGGGACATCGCCTCCTCGGATCGACGCCTCCGAGTGTCGGGCTTGCCGCGATCCGGGTTGCCAGCTCGAGATTGTAGCGATCTGCGCGATCGATGTCTGGCGGCCATGCGACCACGCGGCCTTTTCGCGGGCCTTCGAGACGGCATACGGCTATTCTCACGGCGGTCGATTGACCGCGATATGCACCACGACGTGAAAGGAAGACCCATGCCGACGGCTCAAGACGGCGACCGAGTCCGCGTGCACTACACAGGCCGACTTGCGGACGGCACCACGTTCGACTCGTCGCGCGACCGCGAGCCGCTGGAGTTCCGAATCGGCGAGCGGGCCGTAATCGTCGGTTTCGAGAACGCCGTACGCGGAATGGAGCTCGCGGAATCGAAGACCGTCGAGCTCCCCGCTGCGGACGCCTACGGGCCGTACGACGAGGAACAGCGCGTCGAGGTGCCGCGCGCCCGCGTTCCCGACGGGCTCGAGCTCGAGCTCGAGCCCGGACAGCGGGTGCAGATCGGCGATCCGAACGGCAAGTCGGCGGTCGTCGCGGTCCTCGAGGTCACCGAGGAGACGGTCGTCCTGGACGGCAACCACCCGCTCGCGGGCAAGGATCTGACCTTCGAGCTCGAGCTCGTCGAGATCCTCTCGGACTGACCCTACTTCCGGGGCTTCCGGCTCCCCGCCTTGTCCTTCGCGCGCTGTTCGAGGAATCTCCGGTGCAGCAGGGCAGCGATGTCCGGATGGCGCTTGGCGATGTCGGTCGTCTCGCGCGGATCCTTCTCGAGGTGGAAGAGTTGCCAGGCTCCGGGGCCGCTCGGCTCTCCGGTTGCGTAGCGGACGATCTTCCAGGGGCCGAATCGCAGCGCCCAGCGGCGCGGATTGCGGCTCCAGATCCAGTAGAGGTCGCGTTCGGAGAGCGAGTCAGCGCCGAACAAGAGCGATGAGAAGTCGAGCCCGTCCCACGGTATCGGCCGTGCCGGCTCGTAGTCGATCAAGCCCGCGAGGGTCGGCATCCAGTCGACGATGTGCACGGGGGTGCGGATCTTCTTCGGCGCGATCCGGCCGGGCCAGCTCGCGAAGCCCGCCACGTGGATGCCGCCTTCCCAGGTGTCCGTCTTCATGCCCCTCATCGGCAGCGGCTGGTTGAAGTCGGTCAGGCGGAGGTCGTTCGGGTAGGCGTTGCCGTTCCAGCTGCCCTGCGGTCCGTTGTCGGACGAGAACAGGATCAGCGTGCTCTTGGTCTGACCGCTCCGTTCGAGCGCGTCGGCCACCTCGCCCACGGCGTGGTCGACGTGGTGAACCGCCGCGAGAAGCAAGCGCTTCTCCGGGTCCGGCTCCCTCTGGATCTTGCCGGCGGGATCGTTGAACCACTCGATCTTGTCCTCGTTGAGCCAGCGCTTCGGATTCTTCGGATCCAGCCGCGTCGGCTGGTCGACGAAGCGGCCACGCTCGTCGAGGGGCGTGTGTGGAGCGTGAAACGCCAGATAGAGGAAGAACGGCTTGTCGCGCTTCTTCTCGATGACGCGCACCGCTTCCCGGGCCACGAGGTCCGTCGCGTGTGTGCCGTCCTCGCGGCCTTCGATCAGGGTGTGATTGCGGTGCCAGGTTTCCTCGTACTCGCCGGTTCGGTAGCGGTGATCGTACATGCCGACCGCCCCGGCGAGTGAGCCGTAGCTCTCGTCGAAGCCGAAGTGATTGGGACCGTGCTCGGGCGTCGAGCCGAGGTGCCACTTGCCGCTGAGGTACGTCTCGTAGCCGCACGCCTTGAACATCGTCGCGAGCGTCGGGGTGCCGAGCGGAAATGACGGCAGGTTCGACGCCTGCAGTCCCTCGTTGCCGAATCGTCCGGGATAGCGTCCGGTCATGACAGCGACGCGGGTCGGCGTGCACTGCGGCATGACGTAGTGGTTCACGAACGTGGCCCCGCCGGCCGCCAAGCGGTCGAGGCGCGGCGTGTACGCCTTCGGGTTGTTGTAGCCGATATCGGCCCAGCCCTGGTCGTCGGTGATGATCACGATGACGTTGGGCTTGTCCGCCTGCGAAGGAGCGGCAAACGCAGCTCGTGACGTCGCGAGCAGTGCGAGCAGTGCGAGCAGTGCGAGCCATGCGATGCAGCAGACAGCGGAGGCGACGCGTGCGGCGAGGCGCGATCGGAGATGCATGCTGAGTACCGGGAGAAGTCGAACGGTGGGGGAGAAGCTCCGAGGTTACGTCTCTTCGCCGTCGGGGCTCAACAGCGCGCTCGCGTCGACGTCGAGCTCCGCCGCGAGCTCGGTGAGCTGCGCGACGGTCGACGCATCGATCGCGATGCCCGTCTGGGTGCGCTCCTCGCGCGTGCGCCGCTCCGGTTCGCCGGGCAGGAGAATCGCGTCGACGCCCTCCTTCGTGTCGGATGAGCGCAGGTAGGCGACGAACTCCTCGACGCGATCGAGGAACTCCTCACGAGGGGCGAAGGCCGTCGGATCGGTGACCTGCAGGAAGAGTCCGTTGCCGACGAGATTCGTCAGCGTGCCGCAGCCCGCGCCGGACAGCGCGCCGCCGAGCAGATCGACGATGACCGACAGGCCGTATCCCTTGTGGCCCTCGCGTCCACCCAACGGCAGCAGAGTGCCGTTGTCGTAGAGCTTCGCGGGATCGGTCGTCGGCCGCCCCTGGCGATCGAGCACCCAGCCCTCGGGAATCTCCTTGCCGGCGTTCTTCGCGACGCGAACCTTGCCCTCGGCGACGACGCTCGTCGTGATGTCGACCAGCAGCGGCTCGTCGCGTGTCGGTATCGCGATGGCCACGGGATTCGTCGACATGCGCGCGTCGGTGCCTCCCCACGGCGCGACGCGACAGACACCGTGCACGTTGCACCAGAGCTGTCCGATGAAACCCTGGCGCGCGGCAAGCTCCGGGTACACCCCAACGCGGCCGATGTGGTAGCAGTTCCGCACGCTGACCGCCGCGACGCGGTAGCGGCTCGCCTTCTCGATGGCGAGGTCGGTCGCGCGTTTCGCGATGACCTGTCCCCATCCGAAGTGTCCGTCGAGCAGCGCCGTCGTCGGTGTGTCGATCAACGCCTCGGTCTCGGCGCCGGGGCTGACCTTGCCGTCGCGGACGTGATCGCGGTACTGCCGAAGGCGGATGAGACCGTGGGAGTCGTGGCCGACGAGATGGGAGTCGACGAGGTGCTCGGCTACCGTGACCGCGTCGTCCGCCCGGGTGCCCAGAGCCTCGAGGATCGACGCAGCGAACGGGGCCAGCGCGTGCGGGGAGTATCGTTTCATGAACGCACTGTAATCACCCGGTGAGGAGAATGTCAGCCTTCGGTTTCGTCCCCCGCCGCCGTGCGAAAGGCCTTGCATCCCCTCGGCGACTGCGGGAGACTCCCCGCCGGAGCCCGCGCGTCGGGCTGGGTCTGCCTTCAGTGCCACCATTCACAAGTCATTGTGCATTCGAGCGGCATCTCCGCCCGCTGGCTTCGTTGCGCTCAGTCGACTATG
>CAYMRB010000145.1:0-3556 GCA_964392615.1 uncultured Planctomycetia bacterium
GCGCCGGCGCGAGAAAGTCCCGCTCGGGCGGGATGGGCTCGGGGGCCGGGGGCAGCGGCTCGGGCTCCGGCACGACCGGTTCCGGCTCCGGCACCACGGGCAGCGGCTCCGGCTCCGACGCGACAGGCTCAGCATACAGCGGCAGCGCGAAGGCCGGGTCCGGCGACAGATCGGGCTCGTCCGGCTCCTCCGCCGGCTCCTCCGCCGGCTCCTCCTTGCGAAGACGTCGCCGGTGGATCGCAACGGTGATCGCGAGCAGCACGAACGCGCCGACGACGCCGATCGCGACCCAGCGCGTCGGAAGCGTCGGGATGCTACCCGTCCGTCCCCAGATCGACCAACCGGCACCGATGGTCGCCGCGGCGAGCGCCAGCAGCATCAAGATGTTGATGACGAACCGCTTGAGTCCACGCGGACGATTGTCACCCAGAAGAGCGCGGCTGTTCATCATCAGCAGGAACGTCAAGTACGCGAGCGGCAGGAGCGCCATTCCGAAGACACTCGTCGGCACGGCGAGCCAGAACCGGGCGCCGCTGTCTCCCCACAGGTAGATAAAGCCGAGCGCGCCGCTGATTCCCGGCAGCAGACAGCCGAAGTAGTGCAGGATGCCGCGCGACGGGAATCCGAACATCTCGCAGATCACGAAGCCGTTGATCAGCATCAGGATGATGATCGTCGACACGGCCATGCCGAGGACGCCGATGCCGAACACCAGGTGTGACACCGTCTTCCCGGTCAGGTTCTCGAGCGAGGCAGCGAGGTGAAGCGCGTCGCGCTTGACGAGCATCGCCGCGAGCTTCTTCTCGGGCAACGGCAACGCATCGCGACGCTCCGTGATCAATGCGACTTGCTCGGCTTCGGTCTTCCCCTCGAGATCCGAAGCCGGGATCGTGTCGCGCACGTACTTCTCGAGCGTCGCGTGGTAGGGCTTGACGAACTTCTCGGCGGACTCTGTCACCGGCACGGCGTCGTCGACGAGCGACTTCTCGTACTCGCCGTGAAACTGCGATGCCGACGCGATGACGACGCAGCTCGTCGCGAGCAGGAACGGCAAGAAGAGCCCGATCGACAGATCGAACGTCGCGAGGCCGCGGAAGTGGCGGTCCCACCCGCGACGCAGCATCGAGTACGGCAGCAAGAACGTCATGTTGATGCCGACCGCGGTCGCGGCAGCAGCGACCATGGTGTCGCGCTGCTGGTTGAGCACCTTCGTCGTCCAGTAGCCCTCGTCACCGACTTCCTTGAGAACCGCCCCGAACTTCGCCGCCGGCTCGGTGAAGAGATCGAAGTTCGGCACGAAGCCGGCCCAGATCTCCCTCCAGGGCAGCCCGACTTCGCCGAACGTCATCGTGAGAACGACGCCGAAGAAGGACAGCACGATGATCCCGACGAGAACCTTCAGGATGATGTCGAAGGCCTTGATCCCCCAGCCGCCCTTCTCGTGGAAGAACACGACGATGGCGGCGATGAGGAAGAGCACTCCGGCGAGAATCATCTCCGGGGTGACGTGCGCCATGAACCCGGCGGCCTCGCCTTCCGTGCCCTCGGCACCGCCGACAAATGACGCGAGGGCGCCCTCTGGCAGGAGATTCTGCTGCAACGCCGCCGTGCCGAGCGAGAACTGCGGCATCGCCCACACGAGGTTCGCGAGCAGCGTCGCGATGATCCACCCCCACCCGAGCACCGGGCTGATGTGGCGGTTGATCGCGCGAAACGGCTGCTCCTTCGTCGACAGCGCGACGTACGCGATCGCGCTCAGCATGATGATGCCGAAGATCATCATCAGCGGCTGCAGCCACATCATCTCGTAGCCGCCGATCACGCCGACGTAGAGGCTACCGGCGAGCGACCCACCGCCGAGCGTGATCGCGCCCTGCAGCCAGCCGGGTCCGGACAGCTTCGTGTACGTCAACAACTTGGCACGGAACCCTCGCGCCTGTGCGTCGAGGATCACCTGACGTTGAGATTCTATGTCTGACATCGAAAGAGCCCACGAGATGGGAGGAGTGATAGCCGCCGTCGAGAGACGCTCAACTGACGAAGATACGCGAGACCACCGGTGAGGTCTACAGAGCGGCCTAACCCGTCGTGCCATCGCGTACATCCGGCGACCATTCCCGGTGAAGCAACGCGCCGCAGTCGACGTCGAAGACGTCGGTAGTGTCGGTCGTCGGTGGCGTCGCGTCGGCCGTCGGTGGCGTCGCGGTGACACCACGTGTATCGTGTGCGGTTTCAATCGGTTTCGCTCCATGTCCCACCCATGCCGCATCGTGCCGTGCGCGCTCGCTGTCGCGCTGGCCGTCTCGACCGCGGCTCGCTGCGGTGATGTTGGCACTGTTGCCGACGACGGCTTCCGGTTCTCGGCGCCGGGTCGGTTTCGCATCGAGCAGGTCGCCGACGATCGCCTGGCGCACGACATCTTCGCACTGACTCTCGACGCGCGAGGGCGTGTCTTCGTGTCGGGACCGGGCTACATCCGCCGCCTCATCGATCGCGACGGCGACGGCGTGTTCGATGCGACGCGCGACTTCTGCGATGATTCCGCTGGGCGCGGAGCCGGGCCCGAGCGCGGCTGTCAGGGGATGGTCTTCCACGACGGCGCGCTGTATACGACCGGCGGGCAAGGTCTCGAGCGCTACGACGACCGCGACTCCGACGGCGTCGCCGACGGTCCGCCGACACTGCTTCTGCCACTGGCGACCGGAGGCGAGCACACCTCACACGCGCTGCGCATCGGCCCCGACGGCCGGCTGTGGTTCCTCGGCGGCAACTACTGTCGCTTGCCCCACGACCGCGTCGGGGCGTTCTCGCCCGTGCCGCACCACTACGCGGGCATCTTCTGCCGCATGACGCCGTCCGCCGAGCGCATCGAGGTCTGGTCGCAGGGCATGCGCAACGCGTACGACTTCGACTTCACCCCGCGCGGCGATGCGTTCGGATGGGACTCGGACTCCGAGCGCGACGAGGGGCTCTTCTGGTACCGACCGTGCCGCGTCTACCACTTCACGCCCGGAGCCGATTGCGGCTGGCGGTCCTCCGGCTCCGGTAAGATCCCGACGTACGCCATCGAGAGCATCGCGCCAGCGGCCGAGATCCACCGCGGCTCGCCGACCGGTGTCGCCTGCTATCGCCACCGCGCGTTTCCGGCGCGCTATCACGGCGGGCTGTTTCTCCTCGACTGGACGCACGGCCGCGTCTACTTCGTCGATCCGCGTCCTGTCGGCGCATCGTATCGCGCGGAGCCGGTCGAGACGTTCCTCGCCGCGGGCGGACGTGTGTCGTTCGCGCCGACGGACGTCGATGTCGCACCGGATGGCTCGCTGCTGATCTGCTCCGGCGGTCGCGGCATCGCCGGATCCGTGTATCGCGTCTCGGCCGCTCCGCCACGGCACGCGAACACGAGCCCGGTCGTGTCGACGACGATGACGAACGTCGCCGCCGTCCTGCGCGCCGACTCACCGCTCAGCCCGTGGTCGCGCGCGCGGGGGGGGGCCCCCCCCCCCCCCCGCCGCCGGGCCCCCCCCCCGGGCCGGGGGCAGGACAACCCCCCCCCCCC
>CAYMRB010000145.1:3566-20626 GCA_964392615.1 uncultured Planctomycetia bacterium
GTCGACGCGTTCGTCGACGTGCTCGAGGACTCGGCCACGCCGCGCAGAGCCCCGGGACGGTGGACCGAGACCGAAGCGGTCCGCGCGCTCGAGATCGTCGTCGATCTGTTCGGCAAGAGCGCGAAGCGTGCGATCGACATCGCGGCGCGCTCGGTGTTCGACGCGGTGCGGGCCCAAGCGGCGCGCTACGCGGTCGACGGCGGCGCGAACGACGCGCTCGTGTCTCTGCTCTCTGACCGTTCGCCGCTCGTGCGGCGCAGCGCGGTCGAAGGCGCGATGCGCTCGCTCGCGTCGGGAGGCGACGACATCGACGCGCTCGCCCGGCGCGTCCTCGCGCTTGCCGACAGCCGGTGGCGACGCGAACGACAGGCGGTGATCGCCGCGCTCGCGTTGCTGCCTCCGGACCGCGTGCCATCCGCGCACACGGACGGCAGCCGCATCGTTCGCGGCATGGCGCTCGTCCTCCGCACGCCGCGCACGACGCTGAACGAGGCGGCCGTGCGCCTCGGGCTCGCGGTCATCGCCGACGGAGCCGACTCGGAGCTGCGGCTCGACGCCGTGCGCCTCGTCTACGCCGCGTTCGAGCGCCTCGAGAGCGACGAGACGCCGAAGCACGCCGCGTTCGATCCGGCGTGGGACCGCGTCGACCTCGCGCCGCACGCGGCGATCGTCCGCGAGGTGCTCGCCGCGATCGAGCCGCTCGTGGCCGCGGCCGACGCGCGGATCGCGCGCGAAGCGGGGCGTCTCGCCGGCCGTCTCGGCAGTCGCGCGCCGGCAGTCGTCGACGCGATCGTCGACGGCATGACCGAATCGTCGCCCGCCTCCGACGACATGATGCGCCTGTGGCTCCTCGCTCGGTTCAAGGGCCCGTGGGCCGATCGGGTCGAGCGCCGCGTCGCCGATGCCGGCCTGGCGCTCCCCGCCAAGATCGACGCGCAGTCCGTCGCGCGCGACGGCAAGTGGTGCGTCTACCAGCGCGAGATCTGGGAGCGCCTCCTCGCCGGCCGCCCGACGCTCGCACGACGGATCGTCGACGACGCGAGCTTTGGCGACGACGAGCACCTCGACCTCATCAGCGGCGCGCCGAAGGAGCTCCTCGCCAGCGCCGCTGCGCGGCTGCTCGATCGGCCGCTGCCGTCGGATACCGCCGCACGCCGCGGCGTCGTCGACTTCGCCTCGCGGCACGCGCGGCGAGATCCGCGCCTTCGCGCGCTCGCGACCGAGCTGCTCGACGACGACGCGCTGCGCTCGCGCGCGCTGGCGCTCCTCGCACGCGATCCGGTCGCGGCGGACCGCGACGCGTTTCTCGACGCGCTCGCCGACGCCAATCCGCTGCTCGTCCTGCCGGCCGTCCAAGGGCTCGAACGCCTGGCGAGGAAGACGACGAGCGATGCACCCGGCGAGGCCACCAGCGACACCGCCGGCGACGAGCTACTCTCGCTGCTCGTCTGGGCACACCGCTTCGACCTGAGCGCCGACCGCCGCAAGGACCGCGACGTCGTCGCGCGGCGCATCGCGATGCTCCTCGGCGCAAACGACGCCTTTGAGTGGAAGTCGACCGAGCCGCAAGGCGACGCGCTCGCGGCGTGGGCGCGCGCCTTTCGCACGCGATTCCCGAACCTCGCCGCAGACCTCGACGACGAGCTCGACGCGCTCGCTGACGGCGACCGCGAAATCGAGAAGCTCGTCGATCGAGTACGCTGGGACGAAGGCGACGCGACGCGTGGCCGCGCCGTCTTCGAGATCCGCTCCTGCGGCAGCTGCCACCCGATCGGCAAGGGAGCCCGCCTCGGCCCGGAGCTCGCGGGTGTCTCGCAGCGCTACCAGGGGAGCCTTCCGGCGCTCCTGGCCGAGATCGTCGTCCCGGACCGCATTGTCCCGAAGCGCTACCAGGCCAGCGAGTTCATCCTCGACGACGGCGAGCGCGTCGAGGGCCTGCGCGTCTACTCGGCGGGCGACGCGCTCGTGGTCGTCACACGCGAGGGCCAGTACCGTCGCATCAATCCCGCGCGCCTGCTCCAGACGTCCGAGCGCACGTACTCGCTGATGCCGGGCGGCCTGCTCGCAGGTCTCACCGACGGCGAAGTCGCCGACCTCATCGCTTTCCTGCGGAGTCTCTGACAAACCCGTGCCGCCACCGAACACGAACTCTCCCGGGATGTCGCCTCGCGTACCGCAGGCGTCCGAGGCGTCGATCCTCGTCCTGACCTGCGCCGGCCACTTGCTGACGCACATCTACCTGCAGCTCTTCACCGCGATCCGGCCGGAGATGCAGACGGCCTTCGGCCTCGAAAGCGATGGCCTGACTCGGTGCGCGTCGGTCAGCATGGTGCTGTTCGGCGCCGGCGCGCTGCCCGCCGGGTGGCTCAGCGACCGCTACGGCGAGAAGCCGCTCCTCGTCGCGTTCTACCTGCTGACGGCGGCCGGCGGTGCGGTCATCGGCTGGGCTCCGACGACGCCGGTGCTCGTCGCCGGGTTCGCGCTGACCGGGCTCGGGCTGAGCATCTACCACCCGGTCGGTCTGGCGCTGATCTCCAAGAGCCTGTCGCGGCCCGGTCGCGCGATGGGGATCAACGGCATGTTCGGCGGGCTCGGCACCGCCAGCGCGCCGCTCGTCGCGTCGCAGATCACGATGGCGACCGGCGATTGGCGGCAGGCGTATCTTCTGCTGACGATTCCGACGGTCCTGCTCGGTCTGTGGATGGCGACGACGCACGTCGACTCGCGCGTCGCGCGGCATGCCGAGAGCCGAGCACGCGCCGAGGTCAGCGTGCAGAACGGCCGTCGACCGCTCGTCACCGTGTTCGTCCTGCTGCTCGGCGCGATGCTGTGCGGCGGCGTCTACTTCAGCCTGACGACGACCGCACTGCCGCTGCACCTCGGGGAGAGCGGAGTCATCGAGGGGCTCTCCGACGAGGCGCGCCGCGGCTGGATCACGTTCCTCGTCCTGTCCGTCGGCGGCGCCGCGCAAGTCTTGGCCGGCCTGTGGATCGAGCGGCGTGAAGGGCGCGGCATCTACGCGATCGTCCTCGGTGCCGCGGTCCCGTTCATGCTGCTGACCGGCTGGCTCGACGGCTGGGGGCGCGTCGGCGCGGCCGCCGCGATGACGTACTTCACCTTCAGCGTGCAGCCGATCGAGAACACGCTCCTGTCACGCTACACGCCCCCCGCACTGCGGGGAGTCGTGTTCGGGCTCAAGTTCGTGCTCGTCTTCGCGGCCGGCATGGGCACCGGGACGGCCCTCGCCGGCCAGCTCGAGACGACTTGGGGCACCTGGGCCGCGTTTCCAGCCGCGGCGGCGGTGACAACGGTCGCGTTCATCTGCGCGCTGATCGCGATGCGCGTCCGCCTCATCCGTGCACGGTCGTAAACGCGATCCCGACGGGGAGAGTGGGACCTCTCTCCCCGCCCGATGCCCGCGCGCACGCGAGTCCACCGACCCGCGTGTTCAACCAGCTGCGCGCCCAGCGGAGATGGCGTCAGGTGATGACGATCTCGCCAGGCGGTCCGTCGATCAGACGAACTGCTCGGTGTGAGCGAGCGACACGAAGACCCGCTTGCCGACCGAGTGGAACTCGACCTTGCCTTCGCGAGCCAGCCAGCCGATCCCGGCGACGATCTCGTCGCCCGTGTAGCCGGTGATCTTCTTGAGCTGCGCGACCGTGCAGCCCTCGTCCACGTCCCGCAGCTTGCTCCAGATCAGTCCGGAGACCTCACCGATTTTGTCACAATTCATCTCGACTTCTTTCCTTTCTCTCTACGAATCCCATCGGGGAACCTCGCATGGGTTCCACGGACAGAGTCGTCGGGCCCCCAGGACTCCTGTCGGACCAACCACTTCTTTTCGGAACACCGGGCGCCAGCAGCCCGGCTGTCGCCCTTAGAAACTATACAGTTCATCGAACTTTGGAAAGAAAAAATGAGCCCCGTTCACCGAAGTCCAATGCTGCGGGCGACTTCACGGCTCGGACCCGCGCGAGGCCACGCACCGCGAGACCGGCCCCCCCCACCTCGACCACCACAACATGTAGTAGCCCCCCCCTGCCATACAGGCCATATATTGTCGAGCCGCTGTCGACCGCCCCCACGCGAACCGGCCAGCGGTTTTGCCTTTGGCTACGGGCCTGCAATGCCTATCTTCGCGGCGGCGGCCGAGCGGCCGACCTCGCCATTCACTCGCCGCCCCCGGCCCGAGCCGCCGGGGCGACCTGATCGACGACCGGATCGCTGCAGCCCGCTGATGGACACCTCCACTGCCGACGACCTCGCCGCGCGGATTCTCGCCGCGACGCTGCCCTACGAGTTCCGCAGCTTCGTGCTCGGCTTCGCCCGCCCCGAGAACTACGAACGCGACGCCCACGAAGCCGCGTTCCGAGAGCTGAAGGTCCGCGTCGGCACGCAGCTCGAGCGCTGCTGGGGCGATCGCACGATCGACTTCCGGCGTCCCGAGCTGCGCATCGACGTCGACGCGAACGGCAACATCCTCCTGCGCCCAGCCCCGCTCTTCGTCGCGGGACGGTATCGCAAGCTCTCGCGCCGCATCCCGTCGAGCCATTGGATTCACCACCGCTGCCGCGGCCGCGGCTGCGATAGCTGCGCGTTCACCGGTCGCTTGTGCGGGCCGAGCGTTCAA
The DNA here is from genome assembly GCA_964392615.1 of uncultured Planctomycetia bacterium. Classification (GTDB taxonomy): domain Bacteria; phylum Planctomycetota; class UBA8108; order UBA8108; family UBA8108; genus CAYMRB01. Next base: position 8,200 of record CAYMRB010000145.1, read on the forward strand.
GAGGTCGTCGCCGCGTGCGCGCTCGAACGCACCGGCGGCGAGCGCTCGTTCTTCCACGGCCTCGGGCGCGAGGACACCGACGCTCGCATGCTCGGGCGCGGCCGCCCCTTCATCCTCGAGATCCGGTCACCGCTACGGCGCACGCTCGATCTCGCGGCGCTCGAAAGCGACATCCGCGCGTGCGGCGCCGGACTCGTCGAGGTGCTCTGTCCGGCGGTCGTCGAACGATCGGACGTGACACGGCTCAAGGAAACGTGCGCCGAAAAGACCTACCGCGCGTGGATCGAGGCGTCCGACCCGCTGCCGGCCGACGCCCGCGACCGCGTCGAGAGCCTTGCCGGCGCCACCATCGAGCAGTACTCTCCAACCCGCATCATGCACCGGCGGGGACGCGATCGATTGCGGACACGACGCGTCGTCGAGTCGACCTGGCTCGGCTCGCTGGACGGATTGTGGGTCTGGGAGGTGCGCGCCGCCGCCGGCACGTATATCAAGGAGCTCGTCAGCGGCGACGACGGACGCACGCGTCCGTCGGTGTCCGAGGTGCTGGGCGTTCCGGCACGCTGCCGACACCTCGACGTCCTGGCGGTCGAGTGGACGCCGCCATGGGAACGCGCCACCACCGTCGCTGCCGAGAACGAAACATGGCGCTCGTCCGAATGACCGATCTGTCCCGTCGCCCCGACGCGACCTGGCTCACGAGACGCCGGGAGCTGCTGCCGGTTCCCGTCGAACGCGTTTGGCGCGCGCTGACGCAGCCGGACGAGCTCGCGAAGTGGTGGTGCGACGAGGCGACCGTCGACCTGACCCCCGGCGGCACCTACCGCTTCACCGGGCGCAGCGTGTTCGGTCGCCCCGACGCGATCGAGTCGCCCGGAGACTTCGAGGTCCTCGACGTCGACGAGAACGAGCGCCTCGAGTACCGCTGGTTCGTCGACGGCGTCGAAACGACGGTCACCTACGAGCTCACATCCGAACTCGAGGAGACGGCGCTCGTCGTCACGCAGCGCGCCGCCGCGGCAGAAGCCGACAGCCCAGGCTGGGAAGGCTCTGACGACGGGCCGAACTGGTGGTGGGTCGCGCTGCCGGCCCTGCGCTCGACGATCGAGGCGGGCGCACCGCGCCTACGTCTCGACTACGAACGCGTCGGTTCGGGGCCGCTGCGGTTCGCCACGCCCATCGCGACGTTCCCCTGGGCCGTCCAGGCCAAGCTGCTCGACGCGGCCGAGCTGCGTCGCTGGTGGGACGCCGACGCGTCGATCGACGCCCGCGCTGGCGGCGACTTCCGCTTCGGCGAGCGCGCCACGGGCCCGCGCACCGTCATCTCGCTCGACGACGAGCCCCACCCGCGCCTCGTGCACGATTGGCGCTGGCGCGACGGCTCAGAGACACGCGTCGAGTGGACCATCGAGGCGACCGACGACGACACGATCATCACCGTCTGCGACGAATGCCCCCCACCGGATCGACGCGAGCGCGTCCGCCGGGCGGTCTACTGGTCGAGCGCCTTGCTCCATCTCGCCCAGCTCAGCGCGCGTGGCTCGTCCCCCTCGGAGTACCAGGATTTCTTCTGACATGTCCGACGCACCTGTATCGCCACCACGACCGATCGACGAGCTCGTCGCCGGGCTCGAGGCGTTCTCGAAGCTTCGCGTCCTCGTCGTCGGAGACCTCTTCCTCGACGAGTACATCGAAGGCGAGATGTTCGAGATTTCGAAGGAGGGGCCGATCCCCGTCGTGCGGCTCGAATCGCGCGTTCGCGCCGCCGGCGCGGCCGGCAATCTGGCGTCGTCGATCCGCAACCTCGGCGCCGCGGTCTCCGTCGTCGGCGTCGTCGGTCGGGATGGCAACGGCGACGAGCTCGTCGGCGAACTGCGCGACAAGGGCATCGACACCGAAGGGATCATCGTCGACGAGAACAAGCCGACGCTGACCTACTCGAAGATCCGCGCGCGCGTCGAAAACGCGCCATCCCGCGAGATTCTGCGGCTCGACGTGCTCCCAGACGGCCCACTGCCGTCGGATATCGAGAACGACATGCTGCTGCGCGTGCAGCACCGCGTCGGCGAGGTCGACGGCGTGATTGTCCTCGACCAAATCGATCACCTGATCACGGCGCGACTCCTCGACGAGCTGCCCGCGTGGACTCGCGCGCACGGCGCGTTTCTGCAGGGAAGCTCGCGAGACCGCCTGGCGGCGTTCCGCGACTTCGACCTCGTCATCCCGAACGACGTGGAAGCCCGGGACGCGCTGGATGCCGAGATGGACGACGCCGGCCTGTCCGAGGACGCGATCGCGGCGCTCGGCGACGGGCTCCGCGAGCGCTTCGGTCATCGGCGCGTGCTTCTGACGCTCGGCGCCGACGGGATGGCGCTGTTCGCCGAGTCCAAGGCCGCTCGGGGTGCGACGCGTCGGCTGCCGACGTTCGCTACCGATGTCGTCGACGTCACGGGAGCCGGCGACGCCGTGTCGTCCGCGGCGATTCTCGGCAGCTTGCTCGGATGGGATCTGACCACCGCCGCGTGGGCTGCAGCGCACTCCGCGGCGATCGCGCTCGGCCACGTCGGTACGCATCACGTCACCTGCGACGAACTGGGCGAACGCCTGCGAGGCGGACGACTTACCCCGTAACGGCAAAGAGCCGGGTCTGCAAACCCGGCTCCTGGCCCACCAGTCTCTTCACTTCCCTCTTCCGGGCGTCCGCGACGCTATGCGCCGCAAGAACGAAACACCGCGGCACGCTCACACCTCGGCGCAAGCGCTGCGTTTGGGAAGCGGCGACTCACCACGTTTTCCGCTGAATTCCTATTCCCCTAGACGCGACCCCTGGATCTTCTTCCCTCTCCGCGCCAATGGCTGACACGCCGGCGTGGAGGCTGATGACCTCGCTACTTCGACACGCGCACCTTCTTAGCCCCAACACTCCCAACTCCGCGGCGTACTCTACTGGAATCGCCTGACGAGGGCAAACACATTCCCGTAACATCGGCCAACGGTGCCGGGAAACGCAAGCGGTCACGGCGATTGGACGTCTCCGGAACTTCCGGGTACGCTTCGACGTGAAACGACCGAGAACATGGATCATCTCGCTGCTGTTCCTGATCGGCGTCGCTCTGCCGACCGCCGCTCGAGGAGACGTCGATCGCGACCTCGACGAAGCGCTTCGCGCCAGTCGCGAGAACGACGGGGTCGTGCTGCTGGCCATCGTCGACAGGTCGTGCGTCGATAGCGTGCGCGAGGCGCTTGCGGAGCCGAGCTGCCTCGGCGCGATCGGCGAGTACCGCAGCGTCGTCGCCGACGTCGAGCGCTATGCGGCGCTGAGCATGCGGCACGGCGTGAAGACGCTGCCGACGTTCGTGCTGCTCGACGCTAGCGGCAGCGAGATCGGCCGCAACGCGGGCGCACGAGGATCGGCGCAGGTGCTGCGCGCGCTGCAGGCGCTCGGCGCAGGTGCGCGCCGAACACGCGTCGCCGAGAAGCAGCCAGCGACGCGGCCCGAGAAGTCGGCCGCCAAGCAGAAGCCGTGCGATGTCGAAGGGCTATGCCGACGCGGCGACTACCACTGGCAACGCAACGAGATCGTCGAGGCGCTGCGCTGCTACGACGAGGTCTTGCGACGAGCGGATTCGCCCCGCCACGAAGAGCTGCTGCGCGCGACGCGCCGGCGCGTCGGCGAGTACCTCCTCGAGCACGGGCGCCTCACCGCAGCCGAAAAGCTCTTCCGCTCCGTCGATCTCGAGGCCTGCGATGACGCCCATGGCGATTGGGCCGCGCTGGGCCTGGCCCTGGTGCTCTACCGCCAGGGGCGACCGGCGCAGGCCATCGAGCTCCTCTCGCGGCGCACCGAATCGCGCCCGGACTCGCCCGCAGCCGATCGCCTCCTGTTCACGCTGGGGTACATTCAGCGCGAGAGCGGCGGCAAGATCGCGAGCTTCGAGAACTTCAGCACGCTGAAGGAACGCTTCGGGCACACGGTCTACGGCCAACGCGCGATGCGGGTACTCGACGAGACGCGCTGAGGACGAGCCGGCAGAAAGCGCTGCGCACTCGCGGGGACGAGGGCGCCACGCCTCAATCGAACAGATACTCGAGCTGGTCGGCGGTGAGATCGCGCAGCAGACTGTCGGAGCCGGCGACGATCGCGTCGGCAAGCTTGCGCTTCGACTCCTGCATATCGGCGATGCGCTCCTCGATCGACTCCTCGGCGACGAACCGGTACGCGAACACCTTCTTGTTCTGACCGATCCGGTGCGCGCGGTCGATCGCCTGCGCCTCGACGGCGGGGTTCCACCACGGGTCGAGAATGAACACGTAGTCGGCCGCCGTGAGGTTCAGACCGACACCACCCGCCTTCAGGCTGATCAGGAACAGCGGGCAGTCCGGATCGTTCTGGAATCGGTCGACTCGCGCCTCGCGGTCCCTCGTCTGTCCGTCCAGGTACTCGTAGACGACCTTCTGCTCGTCGAGCTCCTTGCGCAGGATCGCGAGCAACGACGTGAACTGCGAGAACACGAGCACCTTGTGCCCTTCCTCCTCGACCTCTCGCAGCATCGAATGGAGCACCTGGAACTTGCCGGACGGCACTTCCTTGTAGTCGTCGCTGATAAGCGCCGGGTGGCACGCTGCCTGTCGCAGGCGCAGCAGCGCTTCCAGGATGTGCAGCTTCGAACGAGCGACGCCGTTCGCACGCACGCGGGCGAGAACGTTGTTCTTCGCCTGCTGCTTGACGCGCTTGTAGACCTTCTTCTGCTCCGGCTCCATCTCGCAGAGGATGGTCTCCTCGATCTTCTCGGGCAGATCGGTCGCCACCTGCTCTTTCTTGCGCCGAAGAATGAAAGGCCGCAGCGTGCGGCGCAGCATCTTCAAGCTCGCCGAGTCGGCCTCCCGCCCGGTGCCGAAACGCTGCTTGAAAGACGACGCGCTGCCGAGCATCCCCGGATTGAGGAAGTTGTACAGCGACCAGAGTTCGCCGAGATGGTTCTCGATCGGCGTTCCGCTCAGGATCAGCCGGCGATCGCCCTGTAGCAGCATCGACGCGCGTGCGTTCTGGGACTCCGGGTTCTTGATCGCCTGCCCCTCATCGAGGATGACGTAGAAGAACTTGAAGTCGCGGAGCTTCTGCACGTCGCGGCGCACGGTGCCATACGTCGTCAGGACGAGGTCGTAGTCCGACAGATGATCGAAGTACTTCGACCGCTTCGGGCCCGTGTACGCAATCGTGTTGAGGTCCGGGACGAACCTCTTGGCCTCGCGCAGCCAGTTGAAGATCAGCGATTTCGGACAGACGACGAGGTTCGTCCCCTCGCGCCCCTGCTTCTTCAGCAGCTGCAACAACGCGAGCGCCTGGACGGTCTTTCCGAGACCCATGTCGTCGGCCAGGCAGCCGCCCCACGCCATCTGGTCGAGGAAGCGGAGCCAACCGAGACCGAGCTTCTGATAGTCACGCAGCGTGCCGCGGAAGTCCTCCGTGGGGTTGCACGGCTCGATGCCGGTGAAGCCCGCGAGACGCTCACGCTCGGCCTTGAAGCCCTCGTCGAGCCGCGTCTTCATGTCTCCGTCGAGCAACGCATCGACCAGGGCCGATTGATTGCGACGGAAGATCAGCTTGTCGGCGCGCAGCTCACCGAGCGCCATCCACGCCGCGTTGCGCTCGAGCCACTCGAACGGCAGAACCCCGACGACACCTCGCCCGAGCGGCACCATGCGGTTGCCGTCCTCGATCGCGCCGAGGAGCGCGGGCAGACCGACGACCTGATCGTCGAAGTGCACGCGAACGGAGACCTCGATGACCTCGTCGGTCGTGTGAACGTCGACCTCCATGTCGGTCGGCGGCTTGAAGGGAATCCCCTTCCCGGTGATGACCCACCCGCGCTCGAAGAGCTCCGGCGCCGCCGTCGGCAACCGGTCAGCCGACAGCGAGAACGAGTGGTTCGCCTGGTTGTACATGAAGCCGAGGTCGAGCAACCGCACCGCGAGCCCCGCTTCGACCTCGAGATCCCGCACGACGACGTTGCCGGTGCGAGCGGAGAAGAAGCAGCGCCCAGGTCGCGCGGCGCGCACGACGTCGACCTCGCCGTACCGGAACGACACCTCGCCGACGACCTCCTGAGGTCCGCTGTCCAGCTTGAGCTCGGGACGCGGCGGCTCGTCGCGTACGACGCCGATGCCGAGATTGACCGGCGCGCGCAGACTCGGCAGCGTCGTCGATCGCTCGAAGACCTTGTACAGCTTCGGCAGGCTGCGCTTGGAGACGCGCTGGAAGCGCCCCCGCCGCAAGGCACGAAGCCAGGCAGCAGAGCCCTTGAAGTCCACCTCGCTCAACCGTCCGGAAGAGCGCAGCAGCCACCCCGTCTCCTGCTCGGCCACGAGGAGAAGCTGAGCCTCGAAGGGCAGCGGTCGCCCTTCACGAACGAAGCGGCCGGAAAGGTGATACTCGCCAGCTCGGTTGCCGAAGTCGATCGCCAGCTGAAACTCGAACGGCGACAGCTCCTCGCGCTCGATCGGCACGATCTCGCCGCGCGCTCGAGAGACGACGTAGGCGCGTTGCGACTCGACGAGGAGAGGCAGCAGCCGACGCCAGACGTCCTCGGTCACGAAGCAAACACCGTCGCGGATCGACTGGGGATTGCCGCGCTCGGCGACGACGGGCGGCAGGCGTCGGGAGCGCCCCTGACGCTTCTTGCCATTGCGCGCGGCCAGGAGCGCCTTCAGACGCGGCTGCCGCGACACGAGCGTCGCGATCTGACGGTCGAGCGGATCGATGGCGCGCGCGGCGAAACCGCGGTCGACCGCCAAAGGCGTGATCTCGATCTTCTCGCGCGCCTCGGGGACGTCGTCGACGTAGTTGTAGTAGTACTCGGTCGACTGCCGCCGCTCGAAGACCTCGATGCTGCCCTCACCACCCAGCGGCGTGAACCCGCGAACCAGATAGACGATGCCGCTCGGGCCCGCCGGGATCTTGGGAAGCCCGTCAACGGGATCCACCTGCTGCGCCGCGGTCGGTCGCCTGCCGTTCGTTGCGGCCGAGCCGTGCGACCCTCGCGCCGCGTTGCCGTTGACGCGGTCGTTCTTCGAACGCGCGGGCCGCCCGCGGGACCCCTTGCGCTTCCCTCCGCCCGAGTCGCGGTGATGGTGCTTCTTGGGCCTGCCCGGTCGCGCGTCGCGGCGCGGTTTCGGCGCCGGCGCTACCGCCGTGGCCGTCGCGCCGGACTCCGCCATCCCGAGCGCCGCATCACGCGAAGGCGCCGTCGGGCCGCTACGCTCCGCCGCCCGGGCGCCACTGCTCGACTTGGCCCCGGCGCTCCGGGAACCCCGAGAGCTCCGACGCGGCGCCGCCTGCGGCGCTGTGTCCTGCGGCGCCGCCGCGCGGCCTCCGGACTCCGGCGGACCGGCCGACGAAGCTGCCTTCGCGACGTCCTTCACGGCCGTCCCCGCTGCCTTCTTCGCCACCTTCTTGGCCACCTTCTTGGCAGCCTTCTTCTTGGCAGCCTTCTTCTTAGCGGGACGCTTCGACGAACCCTGAGCGGCCTTCTTGGCAGCCTTCTTGGCACGTGTCGTCACGGCGGGCTTGCGCTTGGTGGTCTTCTTCGAGCTCGAGGTGCTCACCGATACCCTCGTCTCCTCCTGTGGTTCGGCCAGGCGCCTTCCGGGCGCGATCACCGAAACTCTTCCTGTTGGCGCGGCAGTTCGCCGAGCTGGCGGCTCGAGGCCTCTTGTCGTGGGGCGCCGCGCTCCCCTCTCCCAGAACCGGGCGATCGGTGCTCCCGATCGCGTTCGAGGCGGTTCAACGGTTCGAATCGAGGCTCTGACGGCGGCGTTTCGCCACTGGCCGGGAGCCTGTCGTCCCGGGCTGCTCACTCACGCCGCCCGGCACTCCCCGCACGCACTCGATCCGTCTCGGTATTCTTCTCTGACCGCGGCCCGCCAGCCTGGGCGAATCGCCGGCTTGTGGGTCGCTGGATAGCCGTGGAGATTCTGGTCCTTGCTCTCCTCGAGGTGGCCCCCCCACCCACTCGGACCACCCGACTCTCGAGGGGTCGACACTCACGCAACACTCGCCTCTCCGAGGCTTCGAGTGTCCAACCGTCCGTTCACTTGCCCCGAAGCCACCAGAATCGCTTGATCTGGTCTCGACTTCCCGTGAACGCCTCGCTTCTGGTGCGTTTGGTCTCAGTAGCTTATTACAGATCGGCACGTAGGGACAGGAAATGTTGCCAAATCCCGGTTTTTTCTCCCCATCGGCCCCGCGGATACGGGAACATCAGGCGTAACGTTACCTCCAATTACGAGTTAGAGCGTCTTGCCGGGGATTCCGTCGAGGCCGTCGCCATCGCGATGCCACGCGCGAGATCTGGTAGCATGGATACGGGCCACCACAGGGTCGAGCCGCGGGTGCGGCGCCGCGCGTGGCTCGCCGAGGAATCCGAAAACTCATGATGCGCACGGTTCTGTCGAGCTCGGCGCTCGCTGTCGCGTTGATCGCCGCCACGAGCCTCGACGCAGCTCCGCCAGGCCTCGAGAAGGCTCGCAAGACGCTCGAGGAGACGGGGGCCGTGCGGACGTTCGTGCTCCTCGACGCCTCGTTCGTGTCCACGCCGGCAAGCGTCTCGTCGCAGGCGTCGAAGGACGCGTACCGTCGCCTGCAAGACGACGCCCTCGCATCGCTCCCGCCCGACGGCTACCGGCTGCGGTACCGCTACGCGTACTCGCCCAGCCTGTTCCTCGAGATCACCGACGAGGCGGTCCTGGATCACCTCGCGGCGCGCCCCACCGTACGCGCGTTCGCGCCCGATCGCCGGGGACGCGTGTCGCTGGTGGAGAGCCGCCAGATCATCCGCGCCGATACCGTGCGCGAGGATCTGGGCTACACGGGCACCGGCACCGCCGTCGCGGTCATCGACACGGGTGTCGACGTCCGGCATCCCGACCTGGAGGCCTCGATCGTGCACGAGCACCACTTCCTCGAGGAAGGCGCCGACACCGGGCCGGGCGAGGTGGACGACGTTCACGGTCACGGCACGCACGTCGCGGGCATCGTGACGGCCGACGGCATCGAGTCGCCCCTCGGCGTCGCACCGGCGGCGGACATCGTCGCGATCAAGGCCATCAGCGACGATGGCTTCGGCTGGATCTCCGACTGGACGGCTGCGCTCGAGCACGCCGTCGCCCTCCACGAGAGCGGTGCGGTCGCGATCGACGCCGTCAACATGAGCTTCTCGACGCACGATCTGTACACCAGCGATTGCGATGCGGAGCACGAGCCGTTCTTCGCGGCTTCGGCTGCTGCGACCGAGCTCGGCATCTGCGTCGTCGCGGCTGCGGGCAACCGAGGACGCGTGGCGCTGAGCCTGCCCGCTTGCTACGGCCCCGTGATCTCTGTCGGTTCGATTGGCAAGAGCGAGTTCAAGCGCCTGTCCTCGTTCTCGAACGGCAACGGCCGACTCGACCTCGCGGCACCGGGAGAGGGGGTCGTCGCCGCCGCGTCCGGCGGTGGAGCCGAGGCGCGAACGGGGACGTCCCACGCGACGCCGCAAGTCGCGGCCGCCGTCTGCCTCCTGCGCGAACACGATGGCGCACTCAGCCCGGCCGAGATCCGCGCCGCCCTGAGCGAAGCCGGCCCGCCCACGTGGCGTGGCTTCCAATGCCTCGACGTGCTCGCGTCGATCGGCGCGCTCACGGTCCCCCGGATCGAGGGGATCGAGTGCGAGTGGGACGCGCGATCGGGAACGCTCAGCGCGACCTGGGAGCCCGTCGCCCCGAACTCGGCGGCGGATGCGATCCACGTCGAGCTGTGGCGATCTCACGCGCTCGAGACCGTACTCGTCCTGCCGCCTGACGCGACGCGACTCGAGTACGAAACCCGCACGGTCGGATTGTGGGACCTATGGTTCCGGGCGGGCAACGGAATCCTGCGGAGCTACCACACCATCTGCGGCACGGAGGTGACGCCCGATCCGGGCTTCCACGTACGCGGCGACTGCAACGCCGACACCTTGATTCTGATCAGCGATCCCGTCTTCACGCTGAGCACGCTGTTCACCGGCGACGACCCGCAGTGCTACCGCGCCTGCGAGGTCAACGACGACGGCGCGATCACGATCACCGACGCGATCTACATGCTGAACTTCCTGTTCCTCGGCGGCCCGCCTCCCGCGGCGCCGTACCCCGATTGCGAGCTGTGGGAGACTCACATCCCCTGCGATCGGTCGACCTGCCTGTAGCGTCGTGAGCGCCTCGCTCACTCAGCGTCCGAACACAACCGCAGGCCAGTCAGCTCACCCGCCAGCGGATCGATGATCGCGTTCGCGGCCTGCTCCAACGGCAACAGCAGGACCTCGATAAACGCGCCCTGCCCGGCCTGGAACAGCAGACAGACGATTCCGCCGCTCGACTCGAGCTCGAGGTTGACGTTTTCGGTCTGCGCTTCTCCGAGGCCGACGATCTCCTCGACCCCCGGCCCGACCTCTTCGAGCTCGAAGGGCAGGACGAGATCGAAGCTGAACGGCGCGCTGGCGTCGCCCTCCCCATGCAGGCTGGTTTCGCAGGTCGTCGTGGTGTTCAAGAAACTCTCGGTCACGTCGACCGGCAAGTCGGCGACGATCCCGGAGATCCGGATGCCGACGGCCGCGTTCTCGGTATCGAGGACGGCCGCGATCGACGTCAGCTCGATCGGACAGCCGGGCTGCTCGAGCAGGCCGCAGGATTCCGGCGCTGACTCCTCCGAGCAAACCGACACGGCGAGCGCCTCGAGCGGAAACTCGAGGAGGCCGGCCGGTAGACAGAACGTGAAGCCGAGATCGAGCTCGAGCTCGCTGACGACGTCGTCGAGGATCTCCTGGCTGATGCAGAGCCCCGGATCGACCGCGCAGTGCTCGAACTCGGCGCAGCCGAGCTCGTCAGCGGTCGGATCGTCGCCGCACTCCTCGAGCGGTGACGGCGGCGGCTCGTCGCCGAGAAACAGGAACCGCGCCGCGTAGATCGCGTCGGTGACGCGAATCGCACCGTCGTCGTCGATGTCGGCGGCGTCCTCGCACGCCAACGGCTCTTCCGAAAGGAAGAGCCGCTCGACCACGTAGATCGCGTCGCTGAGGTTGAAGATGTCGTCGACGTTCGCATCGCCGCGCTTGAAAGGCGCCTGAGCGCGAACCGCCGCCGGCGCGAGCACGATCAGCGGGAACGCGAGGACGACAAGAGCTCTGCAGATGACAAAGACGCGCTGCGCCGTTCGCGTCGACATGATCGTTCTCCTTGCAAGGAGGGCCTACCGCTTCCGATACCCACCGGTGATGAACATGTTATCATTCGGACCGTGCGTCCCGACGCCATTCGTCTCGAGAGTTGTCGCGCGATCGTCGGAAGTTCGTGTGGAGTTCGATGGGACGTCGATGAACGAGCCCGACAGCAGCCCTCGCCGCCGCCGCTGGTGGCTCGTCGCGATCGTCTATCTGGCGCTGGTCGCCGCGCTGGTCGGCGGGCGCGGCCTCGTGCTGGCATCGATCACCGGCGGGAGTTATCGCCTCGCATCGTTCGTCGTCGAGAGCCTGTCGCTCACGGGCCTCCTCGTCGTGCTGCGGATCTTCGAATTCGGCCTGCGCCTCACGCTGCGCGCCGTGATTCGTCCTCGTCGCCGCTGGCAGCGCGTACTCGGGCGGATCGCCTACGTCATCCTGCTGCTCGTCATCGCCACGCCGTTGATCCTCGCGACGATCCAGCTGCATCCGCAGCGGATCTCGTGCCGGGGAACGCCCGCCGATCGCGGCCTCGACTTCGAGACGGTCGAGCTCGAGTCGGACGGCAAGCAGCTATCGGCGTGGTTCGTGCCCGGGGCGTCGGACGACGTGCCGATCGTGCTCGTCGCCCACGGGCTCAACGCGAACAAGGAGAACTTCCTGCTTCCGGCGGTGTTGCTGCGAACTTACGGTTTCGCGGTCTTCTTGTTCGACTTCCGCGGCCACGGTGACAGCTCTGGCTGGACCGTGACGTTCGGCGCGCTCGAGCGACACGACGTCGAGGCCGCGTACGACTGGCTCCGCGGCAGATTCCCGACCCGGCCCATTCACGCGCTCGGCTACTCGATGGGCGGCGCCGCGGTCATCGGCGCCGCTGCCGAAAAGGGGATCTTCACGCGCATCGCGCTCGACAGCACCTTCGCGTCGGCCGAGAACGTCGCGCGAGCCTCGATCCTCCGACCGTTCGGTCCGCTGCGACGACCGATGTGGAAGATGGGCTGCTTCTGGGCGTGGCTTCTCAGCGGCGTCGACCTCGACGCCCACCGACCGATCGATGAGCTGCCCGCGCTTGCCGATCGCCCCTTGCTCCTCATCCACGGCACCGCTGACGCCATGATCCCGTCCGCGGAAACCGAGTCGCTGCATCGGACCGCGCTGGAGGCGGGAGGCGACGCGGAGCTGTGGCTCGTTACCGGCGC
>CAYMRB010000146.1:0-6085 GCA_964392615.1 uncultured Planctomycetia bacterium
CTCGAGCTCATCGTAGTCGCACACGTCGGCGATCATCGATCCCATCAGCGTGAAGAGCGATCCGGTTCCGAACGCGACGAGCGGGCACGACGCGAGCAGCAGGTAGGGGTACCCCGGGCTGTAACCGACCCACTTCAGCGCGTAGCCGACGATCGACAGCGAGATCGTCAGCAGGAACGTCTCCCGCTTACCGAGCCGTTGCGAGATCAACGCCGTCAGCGGAATGACGCCGACCGTGCACAGCGCGGTCAGCGTACCGAACCAGCCGTTCAAGTCGCCGGCAGCCTGCCTGTCTCCCCCGAAGAGGTAGTAGATCATCACGTAGAGGGAGAACGAGATTCCGAGCTGGAAGCCGTTGAAGACCAGGAACGTCGCAGCGCAGAGCTTGACGAACGGCTTGCACTTGAACGTGGTGACGATCCCCTTGAAGAACTCGACGGCGTTCTCGGCGAACCCGGAAACGCCGCGCGAGGATTCGGACGCTTGCACGGAGGCCATCCTCTCGCGGCAGAAGATCGCGGGGACGATGCCCAGCACCATGATCGCTCCGCCGACCCACAGAGCGAGCACGCGAGCTCCGTGCGGCTCGTCTCGGAACAGATCGCTGGCCATGATCGCGTAGAACCACGGCACGCCGAGCCACGCTAGCTGTCCAGCGGTGTTCGCGACCGCATGCAGCCGGGTGCGTTCGTGGTAGTCCGGCGTCATCTCGTAGCCGAACGCGACAAACGGCGTCGCGTAGGCGGTGTACGTCAGGAAGTAGAGGATCGACGCGCCGAGGAAGACCCAGAAGTAGAACGACTCCGAGTAGCCCTCGGGCAGCTGCCACATCCCCGCGAACACGAGGCCGGCCAGGAGAGCGCCGCAGAGAATGTACGGACGTCGTCGCCCCCAGCGCGAGCGGGTGTTGTCGGAGATGTATCCCATCAGCGGGTCCGACACGGCGTCGACGATGCGCGGCACGAATCCGACGACCCCGACCAGCACCGGGTTGATTCCCAGGCCGAGATTCAGGATCACCATCATGGCGGGGAGCGCGGCGGCCTGCAGGTTGTTCACCAGCATGCCGATCGCGTAGGCGGACTTCTGACCGAGCGGGATCCGATCTCCCAGCACCGGCCCGTGTGCGCTGGGACGCGCACTCGGGTCGTCCGCGCACGGCGGGTCATAGGGTGAGGTCATCAGGCGCACTTTCTCGTTGAGCCGATCGGATCGTCCGAGGATTCGCCCTCGAAGACCCGCCGGGCGATGTCGTGGCGAGAGACGTCCACAGACCTGGAGTTGCCTGTGAAACCGGTTTCATGGTAGCCTATTTGAAACCGGTTTCATACGCCCGATTCGCCTCCTGGGCGCGGGCCGGCCTCCTTCCTGCGCCGTGGAGCCCTCGCTGTGAGAGAAGTCACGATCCAGGACGTTGCGAACGCCGCGAAGGTGTCCAAGGCCACCGTGTCGCGCGTCCTCAACGGCACGACCGCCGTCCATCCGAACAAGCGGCGAGCGGTCCTCGAGGCGGCGGAGCGGGTCGGGTTCGAGCCCAACGTGTTCGCCCGCAGCCTCGCCAGCGGCCGATCGATGACGATCGGCGTGCTGACGCAGCTCATCGGCAGCCCGTTCTACGACGCGATCTCCCAGGGCGTGATCGCCGGGCTCGGGGGGAGCGGGTACTCGCCGATCTTCGTCGACGGTCAGTGGCAACACAGCTCCGAGGTCGCGGCCATCCGGGCGTTGCTCGGACGTCGCGTGGACGGGCTCGTGCTGATCGGCGGCGACGTTCCCGGCGACGAGCTCGCCGCGCTCTGCGGCGGGCTGCCGACGGTCGTCGTCGCGCGTGAGCTTCCGGCGGACGAGCACCACTGCGTCTTCGTCGACAACGTCGAAGGGGGCTATCGTGCGGCGAAGCACCTGATCGAGCACGGTCACCGAGAGATCGCGATGATCCGTGGCGTCGAGCACCACCCGGACGCCATCGACCGATTCTCGGGATACGAGATCGCGTTGCGCGAGGCGGGCATCGAGCCGGATCCGGAGCTCATGCTGAAGGGCGACTTCACGGCCGAGTCCGGCGTTCGGGGCATCGACGCGCTGCTCGATTCGGACAAGCGCTTCACGGCTGTCTTCGCCGCGAACGACATGACCGCGTTCGGCGCGCGACTCGCGCTGCACCGTCGCGGGCTGCGCGTTCCCGAAGACGTGTCGATCGTCGGGTTCGACGATCAGGCCGAGGCGGCGTTCATGGCGCCGCCGCTGACGACGATACGCCAGCCCGCGCGCGAGATGGGAAACCAAGCGTCACGGACGCTCCTGGCCTTGATCGGCGGCGAGCCGTTTGAGCCCCAGCCGCTCGACACCGAGCTCCGAGTGCGGGAATCGGTCGCCCGGCCCGCGGCTCACGGAGTGTGACCGAGGTTCGAGCTGGCGGCAGGAGGTCTGGCGGAAGTCGGAGGTTCCGTCCGATATCGGAGTAGTGCCCGGCGCGTCGACGGCGGCACCATCGCGCGGGTCTTCCCGGATCGCGGCGAGTAGAATCCGAGCACCTCTCTGTTCGAGGCCGAGTACTACGAGTGAACACGATCGAATTCCGCAGGGGCATCGCAGTGGTGGTGCTTTCAGGCTTCCTCGCGGCATGCGGCCGCGGGCCCGCCCAGGCCGAAGACGAACGGAAGCCTTGCAGCGAGCGCCTGACGGCGGCCGTGCTCGACCGCTCGATCGAGCTCGGCAGAAAGCACTACCTCGCCAACCAGAAGCCGGCGGGCAATATGCCGTACGAGTACGACTGGCGTACGGAGACCTTCCCGAGCGGCGACAACGCGGTGCGCCAGGCGGGGGCGCTCTGGGGGCTCGCGCTGATCCACCAGGATTCGCCGCGTCCCGACACGCAAGCGGCGCTTGAGCGCGGTGGCGCGTTCTTCGCTGATCACTCGCGCAGCGCGGACGACGGCTGCCTCTACGTCGTGTACCCCGCCGATCGTTCCGGGAAGCTCGGGACCGTCGCGTTGAACGCGCTCGCGTGCTGCGAGATCCTACGCGTGAAGAAGCCCGCGCTTCCCGCGGAGGTCGCTTCGAAATGGCGCAAGCGACTCGACGGCTACGTGGCGTTCTTGCTCCGAGCGCGCACGTCGGAGGGCTTCTGGCACTCGACGTATCGCCACGCTGACGGCTACCCGACGGGCAAGAGCTCGCCCTACTTCGATGGCGAGTCGCTGCTGGCTCTCGTCAAGGCGGCGAAGTACCACGGCCGCGACGATCTGCGCGCGGTCGTGCTCGAGTCGGCGGCTGCGGGACGCAAGCGCTACGCTGTCGACGCGCTGCGCGACGATCCCGACTCGGACCAGACGAAGGGCTGGTACCAGTGGGGCTCGATGTCTCTGTACGAGATCGCGACGAGCGGCTGGCCCGACACCGAAGCGTACGGCGACACCGTGCTCGACCTCGCCGATTGGATGATCGACGTGCACAGGACGCTGCGGCGTCGGCGAAATACCGCCTACGCGTACGAGGGCATCGTCCACGCCTACGCGCTCGCCGTGCAACGCGGCGAGTCCGCTCGCGCCGAGAAGTTCCGCTGCACGATCGAGCAGGGGCTCGAGAAGCTGACGACGTGGCAGATCGGCAGCCCGATCGCGAACGCGTTCGTGCGCGCAGCTCCGAACGATCCACGCGCGCTCGGCGGCGTGCAGAACCACGCCACGGAGTCGCTGCTGCGGGTCGACGTCGTGCAGCACCAGATGCATGCGGCGGTGCTGGCGCGGCGGTGGGTGTTTCGATCGGGCGAGTGAACCGCATCGACCTCGGTCTTGATCGCCGGCGCGCATCGGGGGTATGTTCACGCGCACCGTTCGCGGCCGGCTCGTCGGGGTCGAGTTCCCTTGCCGGACGGTTTCGAGGTCGACAGCGGCAGAGACGCCGAGGAGCGCCTAGTGGATGACGACAAACGAGCGACCCGAGCACTCGTCGGTGTCGTAGCCGGTTGCTTTCTGATGATCGGCGGCTGCATCTCGGGCAGCGACGAGCTGCGCATGCGGGTCGGGGCCGACATCGTCGAGGGGCGCGTGACGAAGGTGCGCGAACGAACGTCGAAGGGGCGCCTGCGCGGCTACAATCTCTGGTACACGTTCAGGGACGCGGACGAGAAGCGGCACTTGTGCTACGTCGAGGTCGGCACGAGCTGGACGATGCCGCCGGGTTTGAAGGTCGAGAGCCGTTACGACACCGACAATCCGGAGATCTCCCGGCTCGAAGAGAACGGGGGCATGACGCCCGTCTACATCCTGCTCGGGGGACTGGCCCTGCTCGGTATCGGTATCTACTCGCTCGTGGGGGGCAAACCCTGAAGGGGCGGGGCGCCGTGGCCGGTGCCGGGTCCTACGGCGCGGCGCCTACCTGCACGACCGCCGACGCCTGGAGGTGACCCGTGCCCGCCGGCAGGTCCGCGCGGAATGACGCGATGCCGCCGAGGAGCACGACGTCCGGTTCGCCGTCGAGCGGCAAGCGGACGACGCTCGAGCCGAGGTCGATCTTCAGCGTCACCGCGGTGCCGTCCGGGACGTTCGTCGCGCGTACGACGATGTCGACCGGTCCGGCTCCTTCGAACACGACGTCCGGCGTTCCGGTCGAGCCGGTCGGGGGATCCTGAACCGGCTCGGCGTCGACGCTCTCGACGCGCAGGCTGGGGGCATTCGCTTCGAGGCGAAGCGTGCGCGTCGGCAGCCCCCCGCTGAGACGACCTCCGAGCAGCGCGTTCGCAGACTCGAGCGCGCGCTCGTATCCCTCGAGGCGCACGCGTCCCGCGCGGCGCACGTCGTTGTGGCCGTCGGCGATCTCGAGCGTGCCGTCGCCGAGGATGCGATCGCCGACGAGACGGATCGCGCCGCCAGCGCCGCCGCCAGCGCCATTGCCGCGCGCGCCCCTCGCGAGGATCGCGCCGTTCACCGTGATGTCCCGCGACGAGAGCACGAGGATCGCGCCGCCGCCGCCGCCGCCGCCCAGCTGGAAGGTGCTGGAAGCGCCGCCGCCCGAGCCGCCGAGGATCGGCTGCAAGATCGGCGAACCGGCGAAGCCGCCGTGCAGCGTATCGTCCGTCGCGCCGGCGATGCCGCCGTCGGGGCCGCGGCCGTTCGTGGGGGCGTCGCCCGAGCCCGGCGGGCCGACCACGCCACCGGCGTAGCCGCCCGGTCCTCCGGGAGCGGGTTGGAAGTGGTCGCCGAAGACGCCGGTGTCCGCACCGCGCAGGTTGATGGTGCCCGCGACGTCGACCGCGCCCGCCACGACCCACGTGACCGGCGTGTTCGAGCCGTTCTTGATGAAGCGCACCTCGGCGTGCCGCGAGATCGACACGCGCGTGTAGTGCCAGATGCCGCTCGGTCGCGATCGCATGTCGACGACGTCATTGCCGAGAAGCGACCACTCCGCGCCGTCCCACGCGAACGTGTTCGCGTAGTCGGTGCGCGCCCAGAAATTGCGCTGGCCGTGCCAGTGGCCGCCGATCTTGAGCACGCGCTCCTCGCCCGCGTGCCAGACGAGCGAGTAGCCGCTCGCGGTCTCCGCGCCAAGGGCGAAGAGCGGTTCGCCGTCGGATAGCTCCTCCCAGTTCGCCCCGCTCCAGTAGAGGGTCTTGCGGGTGAAGTTGTCGAGGCACAGCAGTCGCTGCCGAGCGCGATCGTAGACGAGCGCGTCTACGAGCGTCGGGCGGTAGTTCGAACCCGGGTTGGGGTCGCGGGCTCTCCACCGATTCGGCGGACTCGCCGTCGTGAAGTCGTCGCCGTCCCAGACGTACGTGAAGCCTGGCTGGCCGTCGTGGTATTGGTACTGCACGATCGTCTCACCGCGCGATCGATCGTGGGCGGCACCGACGATTCGATAGATATTGCCGGCGACCGCGGGCGGACTCGCGGGCGTGAGCTCCTCCCAGTCGGCGCCGTCGAAGGCCCAGGTGTCGTTCAGCGCTCCCGTCGAGCCGCGCCCTCCGTGCAGGACGATCCGCTCGAGCGTCGTGTCGTACCACATGGCGGCGCGGGTGCGTGCCGGCGGCGAGGTCGTCGTCTCGACGCGCGACCAGTTCTCGCCGTTCCACTTCCATGTGTCGTCG
>CAYMRB010000146.1:6095-19280 GCA_964392615.1 uncultured Planctomycetia bacterium
CCTCCACCTGCCCGCGGTTCCGAGGGTGGACCCAGCGGCTCCGCCCGAACGGCGAGCCGTGCAGCGAGCTGCCGCCGAACAGGACGACGGCGCCGAGCGACGGAAGGTAGGCCATGCCCGCCTCGCTTCTCGGCGGAGGCACGGCGGCCGGACCGGGCTGCACCCACGCGCCGTTGCGGTACACGGAGGTCTCGCTCTGCGGTTGGTTGGCCAGGCGGTTCCAGCCGCCGAAGTAGACCACCTCGCCGCGCGCCTCGTCGTACGCGCACGCTGCCTGGTGCGCCTGGTGTGGTGCCGTGACGACCAGCGCGCCGTCGGCGCCGGTCGAGCCGCTGTCGTACGGCAGGTCTTGAGCGTGGACGGTCGCGCTCGCCAGGAGCGTCGCGACGATCGGTGCGAGGAGTGTTCTAACGGTTCTCATAGAGGATCTCGGGGGAGTACAGCTCGATCTCGGCAGGAGACTCGAGCCGCGCGTTGATGTAGCTCGTCGGACCGGAGCGCACCTCGAGCAGGACGTCGCCCGGCACGCGTGGGTCGAAGCCCGCGACGCGCTCGAAGCCGTCGTCGAAGCCGTCGCCATCGCTGTCGAAGCTGAAGGGATCGAGGCCGAGGGCGAGCTCATCGGAGAGGTGGACGCCGTCGCCGTCCGCGTCCTCCGCGCCGTCGGGAATGCCGTTGTCGTCGGAGTCGTTGTCGAGCGGCGCGGTGCCGAAGATCAGCTCCCATGCCGCGGACAGCCCGTCGACGTCGTGGTCCTCGAAGCCGTCGGGCGTGCCGTCGCCGTTCGAGTCGGCCAGCGTCGGGTCGAACCCGAACTCCTCCTCGAGCTCGTCAGGCAGGCCGTCGCCGTCGAGGTCGGTGCTGCCGGGACCGCCGACCACCCAGAACACCCAGCGCGTTCCCGGGCGCAGGCGATTGCCGGCGCGGTCGGTGATCGGCGCGCGGACCTCGGCGACGTAGGCGCCGCCGTCGAGCGGTGCGTCGAGCTCGGCGAGGATGGTGCGGTCCGCGTCCTCGAGCCTGGCGTTCTGCGCGACGACCTGCGGTCCGCCGCCCAGCGGTCGGATGGTCACCACCGGATCGACGACGCTGGCCGGGTCGATCGCTTCGTCGAAGCCGAGTGCCACGACGCTTGGAGCGAGGGCCGGGGTCCCCGGAGTAGGACGCGTGACGACCAGGTTCGGCGAGGTGCGGTCGGCGGTCACGCGCAGCACGAGCTCGGGCGTCTCCGACGCGTTGCCGCCGGTATCGCTCGCGCGCGCTCGCAGTCGGAGCGCGCCGCCGGGTTCCACCTCCGGCACGCGGATCGTGTGCGTGAACGGGAAGTTGCCGTCGGTCGCGACGCGCTCGCCGTCGACCCAGAACTCGACGTTGCGCACGGCGACGTCGTCGCTGACGGTCGCCGTCAGCGTGAGGATGCGGTTCTCCTCGACCTCCGGCTGACCGCGTGGCAGTCCCGGATCGAGCGTCACCTCCGGCGGCACTCCGAGGCTGTCGGCGGAGAGGTAGCTGACGATCTCGAGGCCGGTATCGCTCGCGATATACGCGAGCCCGTTGTACAGCGTCATGTGGCTCGTCACCGCACCCAGGCCGAGGTCGCCCCGGCCGTCCGCGTCGAACTCGGGGACGGTCGACAGGTCGAGCAAGCGCAGGAAGCTGAGGTCGGCCACTCCGTTGAGCGGCAGCCAGACGGCGAGACCGGAGCCCGTTGGCGCGAGCGCGTCCGCGCCCGCGACCCGGCCGGAGCCGCCGAGCTCCAGGTCGTCCACGTGCAGAATGGTGCCGTCGTGCAGGCGGAAGACGCCCGTGAAGAAGACCAGCCGCCCGATGAGGTAGATGAAGCGCGGCCCGACGACGAGACGATGGGGAGGGCTGCCCTGTCTGAAGCGGTGCTGGTACTGGTCCTCGAGCGCGACCTGGACGCCCCGGATGCGCATCGACGAGAGCACCATGTTCGACTGGAACGCGAGGAGCCGATCGCCCGCGACGGCGAGGGTCTCGACCTCGTACCCGAACGCGAGCACCAGGCTGCCGAGGACGCTGCCGGAGCGCGCGTCGATGACCCAGACGGTCCCGAGGTTCGTGCCCGCGTAGAACAGGTCGCCGCGGCTCGCGACGGCCACGGTGCGACCCGGGAGCGTCACGCGATGCTCGAGACGCGCGCTGGGCGGATCGCTCATGTCGATGATGCCGAAGCCGGCATCGCCGTACGCGACGCCGACTCGCGAGCCGCTGCACGTGATCTGACCCGGCGTGCCCTCGTCCTCGATGCGGGCGAGAAGGATCGGGTTGAGGCGATTGAACACGTTGAACGCGTAGACGCCGGATCGGGTCGTCAGCACTGCGAGGTCGTCGAACGCGCAGATCTGCAGCGCCCGGTCCGGCGCCTCGACGCTCGAGATCACGCCGGTGCGCGCGAACGCAGAGTCGCCGTTCGGGTTGAGGCCCTGCTGGATCTCGGCGAGGTCGAGCACGCCGTCGCCGTCGGTGTCGCCCTCGAGCGCGTTGGTGCCGAGCACGCGCTCGATGTCGTCCGGCAAGCCGTCCCCGTCCAAGTCGAGCGTCTGCGACTCGGCGAGCGGCGCGGTCGGGATCTCGGTGCCGGCGGCGGTCGACTCGACCTCGAACGCGATCGAGCCGATCGTCAGCGCATCGATATCGGCGACCCAATAACGGAACGTGCCGGGCGGCAGGAAGACCTGGCCGACCGGGACGCTGCCGTCCGCGGAGGTGCCGCGGGCGATGATCTCGCCGGACTCATCTTCGATGGCGTAGTAGAGGGGCGCGGGGGATTGGGCGAACGACACGTCACGCGCGGCGGCGAGACCGACAAGCAGCAAGCTGATTCGCGCCGCGGTGTCGAGTCCTGAGAAGGAACGTGAGTCTGTGGGGACCATCTGGGTGTACGCCATCAGTGAAGCCGGTATCGCCCGGCGCCGAAGCTCGGAGTGACGCGCAGAAGCGGAGGTGGCGGGGGTGGTCGACGCTTCAGCTCGCGCGCTTTCTTCTCAACTGACCGCGCGTAGCCCTTGCAGTTGGGTGTCTTCGAATCCGAACCGAAGCCGGACCAGTGGTACTGGGTCGGGAGCTTCTTGTCCTTCTTCTCCTGGGCCAATTCGTTGTAGAGCTTAAGCCCGAGATCTTCGTTCAGCGGAACTCGTTGGATCTCCTTCTGGTTCGGCTTGCACTTGTTCAGCTGTTTCCCATCCGGTCGATCGATGCGGATGACATTGGATACAGTTCCCTTGAATGGGTTCTCCCCGGGATTCAGATCCGTGAACACCGTGCCCTTCGTCGTCTCGATCAGAACCTCTTCGTGCCATGGGAAGCTGTTGTCTTCGCAGGTGATGACGTCCGTCCCCAACGGATCGAGACTCGACCATGGCGAGTTCTCGAGAGCAGCATTGGCGTTGCCCAGACTGTCCGGATCGCCCCAGACGCCGATCCGGTCGCGCGAGTTGAACCGTCCCGTCAGCGGGTCAAGATACCGCGTGCGGTAGTAATAGAATCCGCTCTCCTCGTCGAAGCGCCGGCCGGTGAATCGGTACGGGTTGCCGATCGCGGTCGACGCGATCACGCCGCCCGCGGCGTCGAGCACGGTCGGCTGGCCGTAGGCGCCGTACTCGTAGCGCTCGCGCACCGCGCCCGTCGCGTCGGTGACCGCTGTGACGTGGAACAGGTCGTCGGCGTGGAAGAAGTAGCGGTCGCCGTCGCGGTGCATCTCGAGAACCTCGTCGACGTAGTTGCCGTAGGCGTACGTCGCGAGCGTCTGCCCGGAGGCGTCCTGCTCTTCGATCACGCGCCAGCCGTCGTACGAGTAGCGCTCGGCGCGGCGGTCGACGACCGGACCGGTGATCTTCTCGATGCGTCGACCGAGGACGTCGTAGCGGTAGAGCGTCGGCTCCTCGCTGCCGACCGCGAGTGCGACCATCTGATCGCGATAATCGCGGGAGATCGTCCACGGTGCCGCCGGCCCGTGCGGGTCGATCTCGACCAGGTTGCCGTTCTCGTCGTGTACGCGAGCGTCGAACGGCGTTTCGGTGTACTGGTTGACGCGAAGATCATCCGGCGGCCGCGCGTTCGACATCGAGTAGGCCGGCGACTGCGCGGCGCCGTTCTCGGTGACGCCGACGCGGTTGCCGACGCCGTCGAGCTCGAAGCCCGTCACGAGGTTTCCGAGGCCGCCACCGCTCTCATCAGACTGCACTAGGCGGTGGATCGAATCGTAGTCCAACGTCTCGACGCGGCCGCCGCCGAGCAGGCTGGCGCGGCGGGTCTTCGTGCCCATCTCGTCCCAGTGGAGCTCGCGGTCGTCGAACGGCAGCCCCGTGGCGATCGATGTGTGCTGCACGCGGCGGATGCGCTGGAAGCCGAAGTCGCCCGCCGGATCGGGGACGCCTTCGATGCCGTCGTACGTGAAGTCGGTGCGCGTGCCGTTGCCGCGGTCCAGTCGCTCGACGCGGCTCGGGCCGACGTACGCGTAGGTCGCGATCGCTCCGGCGGAGTCGGAGATGCTGCTCATGCGCTCGAGCTCGTCGAACGTGCACTCGACGCGACGCCCGCCCGGGTAATCGCAGGCGAGCGCGTTGCCGAGCGCGTCGCGCTGCGTCGTGACCGTGCGACCGTTGAGCGACTCCTCGATCACGCGGCTGAGCGAGTCGTACGCCCGCTCGACGGTCGAGTCGTCGTCGACGCCGCTCACGAGCCGCGACAGTCCGTCGTACGCGTAGCGCTCGAACGTCGTCGCCGCGTCGACTCCCGGCCCCGCGTCGATCTCGCGCTCGACGAGCCGGCCGAGCCCATCGAAGATCCCGGTGACGACGTTGCCGTTCGCGTCGACCGTGACGATCGGATCGTCGTGCGCGTCGAAGCTCGCGGTGCGTCGCGTGCCGTCGCCGTACTCGAACGCGACGACGCGATCGAGGCCGTCGTACTCGTAGCGCGTCGCGTTGCCGCTGTCGTCGATCTGCGCGGTGAGCCGCGACGAGTGGTCCCACTCCTGCTCGGTGCGGATCTCGCCATCCGCGATCAGGTCGCCGTCGCCGCGTCCTGTATCGGTCATGCGCCGCACGGTCGCGATGAGCCGGTCGAGGCCGTCGTACTCGTAGCGCATGATATTGCCCGGCTCCTCCGGCTCCGGTCGCAGCGCGTCGGAGAGTCGGGTCAGGTTGTCGCGCGAGTCGTACGCGAGGTCGACGCGATTGCCGACGCCGTCGATGCGCGACACGATGCGGTCGAGGCCGTCGTAGACGAAGTCCTGCCGGAAGACCTGATCCGGGCTGCCGAGATCGGAGCGGTCGATCGCGACGAGTGCGATGATGTTGCCGTTGGCGTCGTACTCGAACTCGCGACGGTTGCCGGCCGCGTCGGTCTCCTCCGCGAGCCGGTGCGCTCCGTCGTAGCGGAGCTGCCGCGCGTGGCCGTTGTCGTTCGTCACGCTCAGAAGGCGCGAGATGTCCGCCCACGCGTACTGCGTCAGCGCCTCGCCGTCGCCGAGCGGGTCGCCGGTGCGCGCGTCGAAGTACTCGGCCGACTTCTCGACGAGGCGGTCCTTCGCGTCGTAGCGCATGTCGACCGCGTAGAGCAGCACGTTGTCGTCGCTATCGGGCTCGTCCTCCAGCTCGCCCTCGACGACCATCCGGGTGACGTTGCCGTTCGCGTCGTAGGTCGTTCGCACGACGTTGCCCATCGGATCGCGCATCTCGACGCGGCGATCGTAGCCGTCGTAGACCATCTTCGTGACGCGAGGCGCGTCGGACTCGAGCCCGGCCGTCACGCGGATGAGGTTCTTGTTGCCGTCGTAGTCGTACTGCGTGGTCGACGGGTTGTCGCCGCCGTAGCCGCGCGTGACGCGGTAGAGGAGGTCGCGGCCGTCGTACTCGAAGCGCACGACGTTGTCGGCCTGCATGTCGCGGGTCGCCTCGCCGTAGCGCACCTCGACGAGGTTGCGGTTCGCGTCGTACTCGTACTCGGTGACGACGAACTCGTCGCGCAGCGCCGCCGGCATCTCGTCGCGCGACAGGACGGCGCGAGCGCGTCCGCCCTGCGTGTCGAGCGCCTCGAGGCGCGCGTCGCCGACTTCCTCCATCTTGCGCACGACGTGGTCGAGGATGTCGTACTCGTAGATCGTCGTGAGCCACGCGTTCGGGCGGATATCGCCGTTTTCGTCGACGTTCTGCGTGTCGACCCGAGCGACGTTGTCGTTCGCGTCGTAGAAGATATGCCGCGCGTAGCGGGGCGAATCGACACCGCCGGCGTCGACGCGGCGCGTCTCGATGCGGACGACCTGATCGAGCTCGTTGACCGTGAAGAGCGTGTCGCTGCCACGCGGATCGATCACGCGCGTGATGTTGCCGACTGCGTCGTACGCGAACTCGGTGACGAGCGCCTCGCCGTTCGCGTCGACGATGCGGCGCTGCAAGTAGCCCGGACGGTCGCCGTTGTCGAAGTACTCGAACCGGTCCTCGCGGCGATGGCCGCTGCCGTTGTCCGGGTGGCGGTGAAGCGTGACCTGACCCCACTCGTTGTGCTCGAACTCCTCGACGATGCCGTCGACGCGGTGGATCTGGCGGACGACGTTGCCGCGGTCGTCGAACTCCTGCTCCCAGTCGTTGCCGAGGCCGTCGGTCGCCCGCGACACGAAGTTGGAGCCGCCGCAGCAGTCGTTGAACGACGAGTCGTACTCGTAGCCGCGGACGATCATCGCCTGCTCGCCGGACGGCGAGTGCGTGCCCGGATCGAGGATGATGCCCGTCAGGTTGCCCGCGTCACGGTAGCCGCGCCCCGAGTACTCGTAGCGGCGCACGTTGCCGTTCGGACGGCGCACCTCGGAGAGCTTGCGGTTGCGGGCGTACTCGTAGTGCGTTGCGTAGAAGTCGGGCTCGCCGGCGCGCACGGCGTCGGGCATGTTGAAGTCGATGTCGTCCTGGCTCGTGCTGGGGGAGTCCGCGTCGGGCGCGAAGCCGGTGTACTCGCGATACTCGCGCAGGTTGGCGCTGCCGTCGTGGAGCCACTCGGTCACGCGGCCGTTGCGGTCGTTGTTGATGAGCCGCGTCTGGACGTCCTCGGGGCGCAGCGGCACCGCGAAGAAACCGCCGCAGAACTCTGGAGGACTCAGGCCGCCGACGACGACGCCTGCGGCACGGCCGTTGGCGGTCTGAGTGCCGCCGCTAGTGCCTAGGGACAGATCTCGGCACGGGGGCGCCGGCACCAGCCTCACGAGGCTCGGACTCCGGATGCCCTGCTCGAATGAGAAGTCGTAGGTCGCGCCGCCGAGCTCCTGCCGGACGTCCCAGCGTCGGCGCTCCGAGGCCTGTTCGATGGCCGAGCCGGCGAGTTCCCAGAGGTGCGCCTGGCGCAGCTCTTCCAGCGGCCAGGGCGCGCGCAGCTTCGGGCCTTCCCAAAAGCGCAGGTACGGTCCGTCGCCGTGCGTCGGGTCCGCCGGGTCGTTGCGGCGCGCGTCGACGATCGAGAACGGCGACTCCTCGCCGTCGGCGCGGATGTTGTAGGTGTACGTGCGCGTCTTGCCGGTCGCGAACGCGTTGCCCGGCGCGGCTCTCTCGACGGGCGGTGTGGTGACCGAGCGAAGCATGCCCTCGACGCCACCCGGCGCGCGTGTCTCGTAGTAATCGTAGGTCACGCGACGACCGGTCGACGTGTCCTCGACCGCGACGATGCGATCGGCGTCGCGCTCGATGACGATGCGTCGTCCCATCGTGTCGACGACCTCGGACAGCAACAAGTTGATGCCGTTCTCCGAGCTTCGTTCGTAGGAAAACGTCAGCGCGTTGCCGTTGCGGTCCTCGATGCGCGTGACGGGACCGCCGAGCTCGGGGAAGACCCACTTGCCGCCGTCCTCGAAGTAGAGGACCATCTCCTCATCTTCCGGGCGGTGGACCAGGACGCGGAAGAAGCCGCGTTTCACGTACGCGGGGACGCGCTGGCCCGGTGCCTCCGGGTCTTCTGCCGACGACAGGACGTAGGCCTCCTTGCGGCCGTTGCCGTCGTCGATCACACGCCGCGTCTCCGTGGGCAGTCGCGTCTCGCTGGAGAGCCGAATGTTGTACGAGGGGTCCCAGCCCCCGAGCTCGTCCCGGTAGGCGCGCGAGGCGCTCCCGCCGAGGATCGGCGTCGACAGGAAGCGACGCGCCCACACGAAGTCCATCCCCACGCCGCGGATGCGCAGGTCGACCTCGCGCGTGTAGAGCTGGCCCGAGTGCGGGTAGACCGGGTCGCCCGGGTTCGCCGGCAGATCGGAACAGGACGCGCCGCCGCCGGACGGGCTCTTCGTGTCGTTCGAGCGCGCACCTCGTTGCGAGTTGCCCGGTGCAGCGAAAGGCTGCTCGTCGGGGGAGTTGGGGTTCGCCTGCGTGCTCGAGCTGAACGAGGCGCCGCCGCCCGCCGCCGGGCTGCCCGGCTGCGCCATGTGCCATCCCGGCGCGGTGATGCCGGCGCCCGGGTCGGTGCAGACCTGCGTGCCGTCCTCGGTGACGGTCATCGAGCCGCGATACTCCCACTCGCCCGAGTCGTGATCGAACGACAGCAGGCTCTGACGCGTTCCAGGCTCCGCGCCCTCGAGGTTCGGGAAGCAGATGCTGACGGGGATGTCGAAGTTGGTCACGCCGAAGGCCTGGACCGTGACGACCAATCGCGCCTCGGCGCCCGGTGGCAGCGGTCCGGGAAGTCGGCTGGGGTCGACCGGAGCGATGCCCACGCGGCCGGGGAACCGACCGCCGAACTCGTCGACGCCGGCACCGGGGGGCACGCGGATGTGCAGCAGCTCGAGGTCGAGGTCGGGGTTCGCCTCGATCACGCTGCGCGGCAGGCCGATCTCGGTCTCCTCCTCGTCGCTCACCTGCTGCAACGTGCCGTCGACGACGAACGGGAGGTAGATGTTGCCGATGACGTTCTCGACGCCGCCGACCGCGACCCACTTCTTGCCCACCAGGGGATAGTAGCCCGGCTCGCCGTCGGGGTGCACGGCGTCGAAGCCGTTGATCGTTACGAAGAACTCGCCGGCCGGCGCGTTGTCGAGGCGGAAGTTGCCGTCCTCGTCGGTCGTCGTGCAGCTATCGCACAGGCTGCAGTCGTCGTCCGGGCACGGCGGCAGGCCCTCGATCGTGATACGGATGCCGCCGAGCGGCGTGCGCAGCTCGTCGTCGGGCTCGCCGTTCGGCAGCTCGCCGGAGAGCACGCGATCGGACTGGAACACGCGTCCGACGACGGTCGTGCCCGGGTAGGGGGTCGTGCCGAGCGTGTCGAACTGGATCAGGACCGCGCCGCCGGGGACGCCGTCGCCCTCGAAGTCGGGCTCGAGGCCGAACGAGTCGGCGAGGCCGTCGGGATAGAGAACGACAGAGATCTCCGCGCTCGCCGGCATCGGCACCTGCGGGAAGATGGTGAGCCGGTCGCCCATCGGCGACAGCACGGCGATGACCGGCACCTCCTCGCCGTCGCTCGCCTCCATCGTCACGTTGTCCGCGGGGAACACCGTGCCCTCCGGGAACGGCGACGAAAACGTGATGATGGTCTCCCGGGTTGTGGCGACACGCGACTCGCCGACCGCCGGGCTCGTCGCCGCCACGCGGATCAGCGGCGAGTCCTCGGGATCGCAGCGCGACGCTTCGCAGGTCAGCTCGTCCGGGGTGAGGTCGGTGCCACAGACCGGATACGGCCACGGCGGGGGCGCACCACCGGTGAGGAGCGCGCTCAGGCTGTAGACCGGATCGGTGACGTCGATGGCGCCGCTGTCGTCCGCATCCGCGGCCTTCTCGCACAGGACGGTGACGCCGCCCCGGAACAGGAAGAGCAGCGTCGAGATCGGGTCGCTGACGTCGAAGGCGTCGTCCTGATTGACGTCTCCGCGCTGGAAGAGCTCCTGCGCTCGGACGGACGGCGTCACGGCGGCCATGCACGCGAACACGAACACGAGACGAACCGGCAGCGTCCGGCTCGCCGAGCCACGGGGTGGTGCAGCGTTCAAGATACGGCTCTCGAATCGGGGCGAAGAAACAGCACGACCGCCCCGGGCTCCTCGCCACCGGCGGGCTCCCCCCTTTGGAGAGGGCACGAGCTTACCAAGATCGGAGTGACTTGGCCAGTGTTTTTGTGACACAAGTCACGAGTTTGGAGCGATGTGCGGGCGAGGGGCCGGACGCCGTCGTGCGGGCTGATCTCGGCCGGGCGCCGAGCCGTCACGAGTACTCCGGCGCCGCTGCGGGCTCACTGCCGTTTCAGGTAGTCCCGGACGAACTCCTCGACGACCAGCTTCTTGATCCCGACCGACTCGGCGACCTTCTTCGTGCGGTCGACCGGCACGCCATGGCGCGCGCCGAGGTAGAGCGACCACATGCCCCACAAGCGGTTGCCGTTGGAGCCGTGGATCATCACGGGCTTCGCGGCCGCGTCGATGGCGTCGATGAACGTCTTGGCCGCCTTGTCGTCGATCGAGTCCGGGCCGATCGGGATGTGGACGTACTTCATGCCGGCGCCCTCGATCGTCTCCCGGACGGGAAAGCCGAGGCCGTAGAGCTCGCGCTCGAGGCGCACGTTGATGATCGTCTTGACGCCGACGCGCGCCGCGTCCTCGTAGTCGGGCTGCGCCGGCTGCCCCGACAGGTAGAAGTCCTTGCCGAGCTCGTAGCAGTAGCCGCGCAGCGTGCGGAGCTTCGAGCGCTTCGGCTCGAGCAGCGCCGCCGGCATCTCGTCGCCGCCCTTCTTTGTCGTCCTCGCGACGCCGAGTGCGTACGGCTGACCGCGGCCGGCCTCCTTCACCGCCTCGTTCCACGTGCGGATGCCGAGACCGCGAATGACGAGCGCCTGCGCCCAGCGGTCGGAGATCTCGTGTCCGTCGACGTCGCGGATCGCGTAGGCCGGTGGGCCGAGCTCGCTCTTGAACACGAACACGTCGCCGGGGCCCGCATTCTTCAGCCACGCGACCATCGCCTTCTTCCACCAGCTCGCGAACAGCTTCGCGTGCGGGTTGTCGCCGCGCGGGCCGATGTCGATCTGCACCTGCTCGCCGTTGCCGACGCGCCCGTCGATCATGCCGGCGCGCGCGAGGATAGCGTCGAACGCCGACGCGACCGCGCCCTGAGGCGGACCGCTGACCTCGTACGAGATGACGAAGTGCGACAGATCCGCATGCATCTGCAGGCCGGGAATCTCGCGCGCCCACCGCTCCGTCAGGAGGAGGTCTTGCGTGATCGTGCGGCGGTGCGTCTCGAGGTAGAACGGCACGCCGGCCTGCGAGCTCGCCTCCATCATGCGGCGGATCTTCAGCGCGCCCTCGTCGAAGCTCACGAATGTCGGTCGCACCATCGCGACGAGACCGCGCGCCTTCATGCGCTTCGCCGCGATGAGCGCCGCGCCGAGTTGCGCGACGTCGCGCGGCGCGCACTGGAGCGTCAGCGCGAGGCCGTGCTGCGCGGCGAGCTCGCGCCACCCATCCTGCTCGGCGACCGTGCGCGGCAGGAAGACCATGAAGCCGTCGAACCCGGCTTGCGCGATCTGCGCGACCTGCTCCGCCTTCGTCCACGGCGTGCCGCCGCGCGGCAGTCCACCCATCGCCCAGATCGCCTGCTCGACGCTGAGGCGAGGCGCATCCTGCGAGCCGTCGTTGATCCAGCGTCCGGCTCCGCGCGGGGTGGGGCTGCCGGGTGCGGTGGACGCCACCGACGCGACAAGGACGAGGGGGCAGATGGCGAACAGGACGGAGCGCGGAGCGATCGCGGTGCGGGTCACGTGTGGGGTTTCTCCTGATTTGGGGCCGGGGCGCAGTATAGCCGACGGTGGGGGCGGTTGCCGACAGCGTCGAACGGCCGGGACGTCGCGTTCGACGCGCGACGAAACTCGGCATTCGGTCCTGGTCGGAGCGCTCGGAGTTGAGCCGCCGCGAGTTTTGGTCGGGCCCGAGGAGTCCAGCGGCCGCGAGCGGTCGGCTCCAACTCCGCGGGCATGGGCTGCCGGGAGCCGACGTCGAAGGCCGCGGCGGGCGCGGCCAGCCCATGCCATGGTTACCGGCCTGCACGCGGGGCGGCTCGACCGATTCGTGGTCGGCAGTCGAGATGTTAGACTTCTACTCTCGGTCCGAGAAGCTCCACGGCGTCATGCTGCATCTCATCACCTGGCTGGCGATCTACGCGCTCGTTCTCTTCGCGCTCGCGCCGGCGGTGCGCTCGTGGCGCGAGACGCGGTGGTTCAAGTGGATCTTTCTTCCGGGGACGTTGCTCGCCGTGCTGATCCAGGCGATCGCGGC
The DNA here is from genome assembly GCA_964392615.1 of uncultured Planctomycetia bacterium. Lineage (GTDB taxonomy): Bacteria > Planctomycetota > UBA8108 > UBA8108 > UBA8108 > CAYMRB01. Next base: position 18,352 of record CAYMRB010000146.1, read on the forward strand.
GTTGCTCTGCGTCGGCCGTCGCTTCGAGCTGTCGCTCTGGCGGTCGGGACGTCCCGCGTTTCGGATGCACCGCGAGAACGTGCCGTGGGTCGCGGGCGCCGTTTTCGTGCTTCTGTCGCACCTGGCTGCGTACGTGCTGTTCCTGCTGGCGGTCGCGCGCGTCGAGGCGATCGCCGAGCTCGAGTGTGATCTCGTCTGCCTGCCGCAGCTTCACCCTCACGATATGCTCGACGGGCGATTCGAGGTCGAGGTCTCGGGGTACCTCGCCGGATTGCAGGCGATGCGCTCGGCCGTGTGCGAACATCCGATCGCGTTCGGCGTCCTCTTCTGGATCGTTGCCCCGGTACTCGCTCACCTGCGCGTCGCGACGCGCGAGTTCCTATGGTGCGCGCTCGTCTTCGGCGCGCTCGCGATCGTCGCGTACTGCGCCGATTGGCTCGGCATGGGCTTCCCGTTCTTGACGCGGGGCTGGTGGGCCGAGTGGTTCTACTTCCCGCGCTGGTGGGCGCTGTTCTCGCTGTGGGTGACCGTCGCGATGACGTCGTGCGTTGCCTTCTGGGTCGCTCGCCCCCTCGTCGCCCTGGCGAAGCTGCTGGCACTCCCGCCCGGAGACGACGGGCCGCAGCGGCGCGGGAAGAACCGCGCGCGCCGGGGGAAGAGCCGCGGGCGTGGCGGATAGGGCCGCGGCGGCCTGCGTCCGTCGGAGGAGACCACCATCGCGATGCGCTGAGCGGTGGTTCCTTGGACTCCGTCGCCGAGTCGGAGTCCGAGTCCGAGTCCGATCCCGATCCCGATCCCGAGTCCGCCCCCGATCCCGATCCCGGGATCCGCGACTCTCTCGAGCTCATCGACCGCGTCCTCGCCATGCTCTACCGGCTGACCCGTTGAGTCGAGCGAGTCCGGCTGCGGCACCTGCCGCAGCCGGAAAA
>CAYMRB010000146.1:19290-20606 GCA_964392615.1 uncultured Planctomycetia bacterium
GGCGTGGGGGGCGGCGCCCCCGGCCGCCCCCGCACAACCGCTGGGAGCCCTGCGTTCAGCGGCGATGATCGGCAGAGCTGCTGGCTCCCCCCACGACGACCCGCTCTTGCCCGTTTCGCGTCGATTTGGTCTATTGATCGGCTCGAGTTTGTCGAACAGTCAACCCACGGAGTCAGGTCGCGTCATGTCCGCTTTCCCCGAAGTCGGCAAGATTCAGTACGAAGGCCCCGATTCGAAGAACCCGCTTTCCTTCCGGCACTACAACCCGGAGGAGCAGGTCGAGGGCAAGGCGATGCGCGATCACTTCCGCTTCGCGTGCGCCTATTGGCACACGATGCGCGGGCAGGGAGCGGACCCGTTCGGTCCCGGCACTGCGGAGCGCCCGTGGGAGGACGGCACCGACTCGCTCGAGAACGCCAAGAGCCGCGCTCGCGTCGCGTTCGAGTTCTTCGAGAAGGTCGGCATCGACTTCTACTGCTTCCACGACCGCGATGTCGCGCCTGAAGGTGCGACGCTCGCCGAGAGCAACAAGTACCTCGACGAGATCGTCAAGGTGCTCGCCGAGGAGCAGAAGCGCACGGGCGTCAAGCTGCTGTGGGGTACGGCGAACCTGTTCTCGAACCCGCGCTACATGCACGGCGCCGCGACGAGCTCGAACGCCGATGCGTTCGCCTACGCCGCCGCTCAGGTCAAGAAGGCCATCGAGGTCACCCACGAGCTCGGGGGAGTGAACTACGTCTTCTGGGGCGGCCGCGAGGGCTACCAGAACCTCTACAACACCGACCTCAAGCGCGAGCTCGACCATCTCGCCTCGTTCATGCACATGGCGGTCGATCACGCCAAGGAGATCGGCTTCGACGGTCAGTTCCTCTTCGAGCCGAAGCCGAAGGAGCCGACGAAGCACCAGTACGACTTCGACGCGGCGGCGTGCATCAACTTCCTGCGCGCCTACGGCCTCGAGGATCACATCAAGCTCAACATCGAGACGAATCACGCGACGCTCGCCGGCCATACGATCGAGCACGAGCTCGACTACGCCGGAATCCAGGGCTTCCTCGGCTCGATGGATGCGAACACAGGCGATCTGCTGCTCGGCTGGGACACCGATCAGTTCCCGACGGACATCTACCTGACGACGAAGTGCATGCTCGTCGTCCTCAAGCACGGTGGCTTCACGAGCGGCGGCATCAACTTCGACGCGAAGGTTCGCCGCGAGAGCTTCAAGCCGATCGACCTGTTCCATGCTCACATCGGCGGCATGGACGCGTTCGCGCGCGGTCTGAAGATCGCCGCGAAGATTCGCGCCGCCGGCGTCC
>CAYMRB010000147.1:0-20576 GCA_964392615.1 uncultured Planctomycetia bacterium
CGCGGCCCACTGCTTGGTGCCGTAGAACTCGACGATGCCGACCTTGTCGTGCGGCAGCAGACGGCGGATGGCGAGACGCGCGCATTCCTTGGCGAGTTGGACCCGCTCGCCGCCCATCGACCCGGACGTGTCGATGATGACGACCAGCGTCGTGCTGGGGTCGCGCTTCTCCTCCTTCTGCACCATCTCGACCGGCAGGATCGACGCGATCGGCGTGTCGAAGTAGCCGCCGGTTCCGAAGGCGCTCTTGCCGCCGGCGTAGAACAGTCCGACGCCTTCGTTCTGCACGGCGCGGACGATCGCCTCTTGCACGGGTCGCGGGATCGACTCGGCGGGGCGGTCGTCGATGATGACGAGATCGTATGCGGCGAGGCCTTCCGGATCCCTGGCGAGCGTGGCGAGCTGCGCTGCGGACGGCTCCGCCAGCTCGACACCTCGACCGATCAGGTCGCTCATGCGGCTTCGACTGTCGACGAGCCGCTCCGCGAGGTAGAACGCGCGGATCGGCTCTTGGATCGCCAGGCTCGACGGGAAGCGGTTGTTGTCCGCGTCGGCGTCGACGCCGGAGACAACCTCGACGCGAGCTTCGACATCGATGATGCCGGCTTCGGCCGGCTCGAACTCGAGCGCGATCGTCGCGTGTCCCGGACAGGCCGTCGCGGCACTTCGCGCCAGCACGTCGTCGTCTGCGACGAGCGTCACGACGATCTCGTCCGCGCGACCGACGACGTCGACGGCCACGCGCGCGATCTGTCCGACGCGGAGGGGCGGCGTCGAGCGAATGCCGCACGGATAGACGTCGTCATCCGTCGGATCGACCTCGATCGCGTGCACCGGAATGCGTCGTTCGGCGAGCTGTCGGATCGCGTCGCCCCAATTCGCGTCGACCGCGTCGCCGTCGCTCACGACCGTGACGGCTCCGAGCGCCTCGTTCGGAACGAGGCGAGCGGCGGTGGCCAGCGCGTCGGAGATGGACGAGCTGGAGATCACTCGCGGCGCGTTGTCATCGACGGGCGTCGTGCTCTCGTCGATGGGGGGCCGATCGCCACCGAGGACGACCAGCGTTCGCGGCGCCCGCTCCGGCAGCGAGCTCAGGTGCGCCTTGACCGCCGCGCGGATCGCGGGCACCGCATCGTCGCGTACGCTGTCGGAGAGATCCTGCACGATGACGTGGTGGACGTCCTCGCGCGTCTCGAGCAGCGCCGGCCGTGCGAGCGTGAAGACGAGGGCCGCCACGACCGCCGTGCGAACGATGGCGTGGCCCCAGGTCGCTCGCCGTGGCAGGAACCAGAACAGCGGGATGGCGCACAGAAGCCAGAGGTAGGCGGGTTCGAGGAAGACCAGCGTCATGGGATCCGGCCTCGTCGACAGAGCCACCATTCGAAAGCGATCAGGACGAGCGCGATCAGCACGCACCACTTCATCGGCGACGGCCAGTCGCCACCATCGCTCGAGCGAGCCACGGAGTCGAGCGCGTCCGACGCGGGCAGCGAGACGGCCGCGAGCGACACGGCGAGCCGCGATCCGTCGTTCGTCTCGCAATCGCCGGCGCGCGGCGGTGCCACGTCGGCCCCGGCGACGGAGAGCTGATCAGCGGGCACGAGGCGTTCTCCGGCTCGGGCGAAGGGATTCACCGGCGTCGCGTCCGCGAGCCAGCGGATCGCCTCGGACACGAACACGGGGAACGCGCTGGTCTGCGCGAAGTCCCAATCGTCGCCGAGCAGCTCCGCTCCGACGCGGACGCCTCGCCTTTCGCCGTCGACGAAGCGCAGCGACAGCTCGCCGGCGTCGGCGCTCACGTTCTCGCCGATGCGGCGACCGACGCGGTCGAGCCCGAGTCGAGCGAATCGCGCTCGGGATCGCACGCGATCGGCGGGGCTCGCGTCTTGCTCGTGAACGATGGTGACCGAGCTGCCGTCGACGATCTCGATGGACGGAAGCGAGCCGGACGCGCCGACGGCGACCCGGGCCTCCGCGGTCGTCGGCGCTTCGTCGAGAGCGGGGTCGGCCGCGACGACGTACCGGAAGCGTTCGTCGACCGTCGGCCCGAACGCCACTCCGAGCGCGCGGCGCGCCGGGAGCGTGACGCGCGCCACATCGTCGACGCGCAGGGCATCATCGGTTGTCAGCGAGACCTCGAGGACCGCGCCGTTCGCCGGCAGATCCCGCCAGGTGTATGCGTCTCCTTCGAGCGTCGGGGCTCGCTCCAACGTGAGACCGCCGAGCGTCGCCGCGACGCGGGGTGGCTCGGCGCCGGCCGCATCGAGGCGGAGCATCACGTCGACACGATCGAACGCGCCGCTGGTCGCTTCGGCGACACCGATCGCCGCGACGCCGCTGTTCCTCTCGAGCACAGGAGTCTCCGGCGGTCGAAGACGCTGCACCGACAGTCTCTCCGGCAGGGCCTGCAGCACACTTTCGCTCACGGGCGCGTCGCCGACGACGAGCACGCGCACGTCCGCCGTGCCCGCCACAGCCCGGGAGGCGAGCGCGATGAGCTCGCGTTCGATCGACCCTGGGCACGCCTCGGGCTCGAGCGCCTCCAGCCGCGGGCCGAGGAGGAACCCCTCCTCGCCGCGGTCGAGCACGAGCCGTGCGTCGACAGCGCATGCGTAGACACGACGTCGATCGATCGGCAGGCGCTCGGTCTCTCTCTGCAACGTCCTCTTCGCGACGGCGAAGCGCTCGCCCCAGTCCATGCCGGCGGACGCGTCGAGAAGGACGACGAACTCGGTGTTCTTGTCCGCCTCGCGACGAGGCGCCGCGAAAGCTGTCCAGATCAGCGCGCCGATCGCGAGGGCCAGCAAGTAGGCGAGCGGGTGGCGGAAGCGACGCATGAGAACGCGCGCGCGGGTCTCCTCGACGGCCTGCTTCCAGAACATCGTCGTGACGACTTCGACGTCGCGATGTCGGACGCGCAGCCGCTGCAGGAGATACAGCGCGGCAGCGATGCCGGCCAGGCCGAGTGCGAACGCGCCGATGTCGAGGTTCGAGAGGGTCATGCCGTGTACCGCCCCGCTTCGAAGACCTCGGCGAGTTGCGGCACGATCTCCTCGTCGGCGTCGATGCGCAGCAGCCCGGCGCCGCGCTTTCTCGCGAACTCTGCAAGGCTCGATTGGAAGCGGTCGTAGGCTTCGTGGTAGCGCTTGATCAGAGCGGGTGTGACGGAGACGTCCTCCGCCTCGCGGGACTCGCAGTCGATCAGGCGAACGTCGCCGTGGGCTTCGGGATCGCGGTCCGCGCGGCGGACGATCTGCACGAGCAGCAGCTTGTGCCGCACTCGCTTCAACGCGTCGACGACGGCGTCGACTCCCGCGGGATCGAAGAAGTCCGAGACGATGGCCACGAGACCGCGACGCAGGCCGAAGCTGTTGAACCGCCTCAACGAAGCGCGCAGGTCGGTGGCGGGGCCGGGCTCGACGTGGGCGAGCCGATCGGCGAAGAGCATCACCTTGCCGTATCCGCTCTGCGGTCGCGCGAGCATCGCGCAGTCGTCGCTGAACGGGAAGAGCCCCGTCGAGTCGTGGTGGTTCAAGCTGATCGACGCGAGCGCCAGCGTCGCGCGTAAACCGGCGATGACGCGAGGCGGCGACTCGAGAAACAGGCTGCGCGACACGTCGGGCAGAAGATAGAGCGGCAGGTCTTCGAGCTCCTCGTACAGACGGAGGAAGACGCGACCGAGGCGCTGGTAGATGTTCCAGTCGATGGACCGGAAGTCATCCCCTGGAGCGTAAGGACGGAAATCGCGGAAGTCCGTCCCGTGCCCGAGGTCCTCGGAGCGCTGCTCGGCATAGCGTCCGTCTCGGGGCACACGCCGCGCGACGATGCGCAGATGCGACAGCGACGCGAGAAAGCCCGGGTCGAAGATCTGCTCCTTGGTAAGAGTCGGCATCGATCAGGAGCCTTGTTCGTGCAGTCCTCAGGACGCCGCCGCCGCCGGTGCGTTCGGCTGGCTCACCTCGCCGAGGACCGCGTCGACGATGCGGTCCGGCGTGATGCCGTCGGCGATGCCGTGGAAGTTGATCATGACGCGGTGGCGCAGCGCGCTCTTGGCGATCTCGCGCACGTCGTCGCAGCTCACCGCGAAGCGCTCGGCGGTCAACGCGCGGACCTTGCCCGCGAGCAGCAAGCTCTGCGCGCCGCGCGGGCTCGAGCCGAGCGAGACATACTCGTTGACGAGAGCCGGCGCATACTCGCTGCCGGGCTGGGTCGCCATGACGAGGCGCACCGCGTACCCCTGCACGTGCTCGGGCACCGGCACGCTGCGCACGACGTCGCGCAGGCCGTTGATCTCATCGCCGCTCGAGACCTTCGAGATCGTCACGACATCGCTGCTGGTCGTCCGGTTCAGAATGTCGTGGTACTCGGCCTCGGTCGGGTAGCCGACGATGAGCTTGAACAGAAAACGGTCGAGCTGCGCCTCGGGGAGCGGATAGGTACCTTCCTGCTCGACCGGGTTCTGCGTCGCCATGACGCAGTACGGTTCCTCGAGCGGAATCGTGCGATTGCCGATCGTGAGCTGCTTCTCCTGCATCGCCTCGAGCAGGGCGCTCTGGGTCTTCGGCGTCGCGCGGTTGATTTCGTCGGCCAGGACGACGCTGGCGACGAGCGGGCCCTCGCGGAACTCGATCTGCTGCCCGCCGCCGGGCTTCTCGACGAGAACCGACGTGCCCTGGATGTCCGCGGGCATCATGTCGGGCGTGAACTGGATTCTGGAGAACTTCAGATCGAGCGCCTCGCCCAGCGAGCGGACGAGGATCGTCTTGCCGAGGCCGGGCACTCCCTCCAGGAGGACGTGACCTCCGGCCATGAGGGCGGTCAGGACGCCGTCGATGACCGCCTCCTGGCCGACCATCATGCGGCAGACCTCGGTCTTGATTCTGTTGTAGGCGGTCCGGAATTGTCCGGCTTGGTCCGTCGCGGATGATGCGTCGCTCATGGTTTCGGCGGTGTCGATCGGTGTGGGTAGAAGTCGGTGAGAGTCGAGTCGGTCGGAATCAGTCGGTGGATCCGGCCGTGGTGTCCGTCGTCGTCGCGTTGCCCGCGGACTTGCGAGCCTGCAGGAAGTACTCGCGGACGACGCGGCGCAGGTGCGCGTCGAGCGTACGCTCGGAGATTCGTCCGGCCGGCGCGGACCGTCGGCCGCGATCCTCGGCGTCGGCCGACGCGGTTTCTTCGGGCTGCGGCTGCACGCGCTCTTGGTTGATCTTGACGCGACCGGGATTCGGCTGACCCTTGACGTGGTCGGGGACGGGCGTGCCGAGCACGAGCGCCGCGACGCCGCGCGATTTCTTGCGCTGGCCGGGGCCGCCGCGACCGTTGGCGTCGGGGCTGCTTCGATTGCCGAAGCCGATGCTCAGATCGCGGTTCACCGGCGGGCGGCGATCGCGCAGGCTCGGCTGCAGGCCGCCGCGAGCTTCGGATTCGGACTCCTCGTCGTCGACGTCCTCTTCCTGCTCGAACTCTTCGTGGTCCGCCTCTTCGGTGCGGTCCTTGCTCGCCCAATCGGTCGACGCAGGGTTGCGGCTGGAGCCGCTCGAGCTGCCGCGTCCCGCGGTCGCGCCGGACTTGCGATCGACCTGCTTGCGCTTGCGGCTCGCCTTGTCCTTCGCGTCGCTGTCCTTCGGCGTCTTGCTCTTCTTCGGCTTGGTCTTCTTCTTCTCCGGCAGGCTCGACGGCGCTTGGCTTCCCGGCGTGCCGCGCGAACGGCTGGAACGTCCGGACGATGTCGCCTGCGACGTTTGGCCGCCCTCGGAGTCGCCGAGCGAGACCTTCTCGCGACCGCCGATTCGCGTCGCGGGATCCGAGCTCTTCTTCGGTGGCGTCGGGCGTCCCTTCGAGGACTTGCGCGTCGTCTTCTTCGACCGCTCCGTGGTCTCTTCCTTCGTTACGGGAACGGCTGCCGTGCCGCTGTCGATCGATCGCGGCTCGAGCTCGCGAGGCGAAGGCGGGTCCTCCGTCGTCTCGACCGGCGGGGCGTCCGGCTCGTCCGGGGTCGTCGCGGTCAGGCGCGACGAGGTCGGAACGAACAAGCCGATGACGATGAGCGCGCCGGCGAGCAGGGGCAGAACCGCCAGCCGCCGCATCTCGCTCCAAGCCTCACGAGGCCGGTCGAGCGGCCGTGTGCGCGCGGTCGCGACAGCCGGTTCGCAGTCCAGGACGGCCGCGTCCATGAACGGAGTGCGGACGTCTCGGACGAGGAACTCGTCGGCCGTCTGCAGTCGGTCCTGCAATTCGAGTCGCTCGTCGAACAGCGCGAGGCCCTGCCGGCGCGTCGGTCGGTACAGCCAGGCGCGACCGAGATGCCAGCCGAGCCAGAGCAACGTCGGCAGCGGCGAGATCGCGAGCAACCAGCCGACGGGAATTCGCCACGGCTGCCCGACGAACCATCCGACGACGCTGACGAGAACCGCGAGCGCCGGCAGCGCGACGAGCCATGCGATCGCTCGGCGAGCGTGCAAGCGCAGGCTCGCCCGCAAGCGCGTTCGGCGCAGCCAGCGGACGCCGTCGACGGAGAGCGCGTCGAGCGATGTGGCTATGGCGGCAAGTGTGGAGGTGCTGCTGGGCATTCTGGTTCGGTGTTCGACGCCGGCTGTCAGGACCCGTCCGTCGGTCTCGGGGCGCTGTCGTCCGGCAGGGTCGGATCGATCTGGATCGCCTGTAGGACCTCGTTCGAGCTCGCGTCGCGAACGAACGCGACGATGGTCGTCTGCCGCGGATCCATCTCGGCGGCGTACGGCTGCACGGATCCGGCGCCGCTCGCCTCGATCATTTTCAAGTAGTCGACATTCCCTCGCGTGACGCTTTCGAGCGTCCGGGAAAACGCGAGTGTCATCTTGCCGTCCTGCGGCTCGAACCTCTGACCCCCGGCGTCGTCGGTCAGAGCGGCGCGAGCGACCATGCGCTGGATGACGATCTTGCTCTTGCCGGGGTAGAGCACGCCGCGTTCGGCGAGCACGATGTGCACTACGGCCTGCGCGTCTTGCGGACCGGTAACCGACAGCGTGCCCGCGAGGTCGTCACCCGTGAGCGTCGCGGTGAGCTCGAGCTCGAAGTCGGACGGCTTGGCGAGGGCCGCGAGCACCCGTGCGCGTCCGTCCTTGTAGATCTTCTCCGCGTCGCGCACGTGGCCGTAGCCGGTGAACTGACTGCGGCCGTTGACGACCTGCACCGCGGGCGGAGCGCCATAGCGGTCGGCCGTCGACTGCGCGAGCTCGTTCGTCAGCGAATCGAGCTCGACCTGCGGGTGGGGGAGGTGATACGCGAGCATCGCCACCTTGTCCCGCGGGAAGTACGTCAGCACGCCTTCGTTGCCGAGCGCGCCGCCGATCGCGCCCTCCTCCTTGCTCGGGTGCTTGATGTGCGTGTTCGTGAAGAATTCGACCAGGACGACGCGATTCGTCGTCGCGTCCGGATCGGCGTGATAGCGCGTTGCAGCGGCGTAGCTGTACGTCTTGCCGGCGATCAGCGGCTCGATCGTGTCGACCGAGAGCTGTTCGGCTCCGCCGGTCAGCTTCTGGACACGCTGCAAACCCTCGAGGGCCTTCTCGCCCGCGTCGACCGTGATGACGGCCTGCACGTAGCGGGACAGCGCGCGACTGTAGCGCTTCTGCTTCTCGTAGAGCCGACCGAGCCCGAGGTTGATCCGTCCGTCGTCGGGAAGGCCGAACGCGGCCGACAGGAGATGGCGCCAGGCGCGGCGATCCTCGTCGTGCTCGAGCAGGATCTCGCCCATCGACGCGTGCAGCCGGTGGATCGAGTTCGGGTAGCGGTCTTCCCGACCGCCCTCGACTCCGAGCTCGCCGGCAAACACGGCCCGCAGCGGATAACCCGCCGCGCGCAGCTCGCGCATGAGATCGAGTGCGCGGGTGGTGACGATGTCTTTGCGCCATGTGCCGCGCAGCCAGCGAATCGCCTTCTCGAGCTGCTCGGTCGTGCCGTCTTCGTCGATCCGGTAGCCCAGCAGGAGCTTCGCTGCCTCCTGGCTGAGCCGCTCCTCGGGATGCGCGTCGAGCCACGCGTCGAGCTGATCGGCGTCCTCCTCGACGAGCGCCTTGAAGAAGGCGCGGTCGGCAGCGGGAAACTCGGGCGGCGCCGTGACGCGGACCGTCGCGGTACCGCGCTGACGATTGATCGTCAGCCGCAGGTGCTCGAGAAGGTTGAGCCCGATGACGCCGATGGCGCCGTCGGGGTGCACGTAGGTGACCTCCGCGGGTCGAAACGCGACGAACTGTGCGAGGTCGAGCGACGCGATGCGCAGCGCGCCGACGTCGCCGGCGGGGAAGCCGAGCTCGTCGCACCATCCCCGGTCGACCAGGCTGTCGTAGTTCGTCGTCGTCACGGCCATCGCGTGGACGGTGCCGTCGGCGAGCTGGATCGGCAGCCAGACGATATCGTCGGTGTCGGTGATCGACACTTCGAGCGCACCGTCGGCGGCGGGCTCGTCGTCGGTGGGCGGCGGAGCGTCGGGATCGACCGCGTCCTCGTCGTGGGGCAATTCCAGCTCGACGACCTCGTCGTGGAGGTCGAACGTGACGCGGTAGCGGCTGAGGACCTTGGCGCCGATCGCGCCGACGAGCGAGTCTTCGCGAATCTCGCGCGAGTAGAGCCGCGTGAACTCGGCGTACTCGTCCTCGGGGCCCATCTCACGGCTCTCGACCGTGATGACGAAGTCGGGCATGTGGATCGAGATCGGGGTCGTCTCGCCGGCCTCGTTCTCGGCCTTGAGCGCGCCGGCCGCGCCGTTGTGCAGTCGCAAACCGCACGGGGTGTCGAACTCGACGAAGAGATTCGCCGGGATCCTACGGTGTACGGTGGAGAGCTCGACGTGGGCCACCAATCGGCCGCCGACGACCTTGACCGGAATCTCGCCCGCGCGAGCGAGCTCCTCATCCGGCCGGGGCGCCGTCGGAGCGGTATCTCGCGCTGTCGGACCGGTTTCCTGCGCCGTCGACACGGTCGCTAGCAACAAGAACACAAGCGGCATCGCGCCGATCGTGGCAATGACGTCCCGCATGGCCCCCCACGCAGCTTGGTCTCGACCGTGCATTACTTGAGCGCGCGACGGATGTCCTCGGTCAGTTCGTCCTCGAGTCCGGGGGAGTACCCGGTGTGCACCATCGTGACCTTCCCATCCTTGCCGATAATAACCGTCGTCGGGATACCGCGCACCGCGTACTTCTCGCGTACGGCGAGTTCGTCGTCGAGCGCGACGGGCAGGTCCCAACCTCGGGCCTTGAGGAAGCTCTTCACCTTGGCGGCGGGTTCCTGCTGGTTGACGCCGATGAGACGGACCGGCTGACCCTCGAACTTCTTCACCGCGGCCATGACTTCCGGCAGCGCGCGGAGGCACGGGCCGCACCACGTGGCCCAGAAGTCCAGCACGATCACTTCCTTGCCGAGGTGGTCGGCGAGGTCGAACGAGCTGCCGTCGAGCATGGTGAGCTCGAAGCTCGGCGGGGCTTTGCCGATCAGCGGCGACAGCCCGCTGGTGTCGGCGTGGACGGCGCCGACGCCTTTCATCTCGTCGAAGGCCCAAGTCGCGGCGGTAGCGGAGACTCCCAGCTTCTTGACGTCTGCGGGTACGCGCACGGCGCACGGAGCGAAGCCGCTTCACGTGCCGCCGAAGACGGCCAGCGCGATCTGCCGTCCCGTCTCCGCGTCCTTCACCTCGAAGCGCGGCGAGCCTCCGAACGGTCGCCAGTCGTCATAGACCTCTCCAGCGCGTCCGACGTAGCGGACGAGATCCGGCGCCATGATGACGCGTCCGGGCTGGCGGACGTACTTGAAGTCGATGTGGACCGGCTCGCCAAACGCGATCGAGCGCGTCTCGTCGGCGGACACGGTCATCGGGCGGACGCTGCCCCGAGAGAACCGCACGACGTTGCGTCCCAGTCCGATGCTTCCCTGGTCGAGGTGGTACTTGCCGGCCGGCACCGCGGTCGGCTTGCCGGTGAGGTTGAAGGACACCATGCCGTCCGTCGTGCGCACGATCGCAGCGAGCAGCTTGCCTTTCGTCGCGAATTGCGTCGTCAGGTCGAGCGTCCCCTGCGGTCCCGCGTACGGCTCGTACGTCAGCTTGCTGCCGTCCTTCGACACGTCGATCGAGTAGAGCTTGCCCCGCACGTTGATCACCTTCGACAGAAACGCGGCGTAGCGCCCCTGGCCGACGACGATCGCGTCCAAGCCCCACTCGTCGTAGCGGCCGTTGGCATTCTGGTCGATGACCCGCACCTTCTGGCCGTCGATGATCGCCAGCGCCGCTCCGCCGGTCGTCCATCGCCATCCGGCGTTCGTCTTGCGGAGCCGGACCGAGTAGCGAAACTTGCGCCCGTTCGCGTTCGTGGAGCGCAGCGTCACCAGCCCGCTCTTGCCGTCGACCTTGGCGTCCGTCTTGCCGTCGCCGTCCTTGTCGATCCGCAACGCGGCGCCGTCGAGCTCGGTCTTGAACCGCGTCGACGAAATCGCGGGGAAGTAGAAGTCCCCGCTGACGCGCAGAGACGATTCCCTCGGCAGCACGAGATTCCAGTCGCGGTACGTCTTGTACCGCAGCTCGACCGACTCGGCGGTGGCCGCCGATCCGCTGGCGAGGAACGCTGCGAGGAGAACGGCTGAGACCGCTGGTTTCGGCATGTGCTCGATCCTTCGTGACAGGAAGACCCCGGCCGCAGTATCGGCGATGGAATCGACAAATCCGAGGATCTTCCGGAGTTCAGCAGACTGTCAGGGCGCGCAGGCCTCCGGGCAGCCCGCGATCGCGACACACTCTCGCCCGAGCGCGGGCGGGCTGCCGCGCTGGAACAGGTACGTCAGGAGGCGAACGGCGTCGGACACCGTCACGGTCTCGCTGCCGTCCGAGTCCAGCAGCGCCTGGTTGCCTGGATCGCCGATGGTCCCGTCTCCGCACGGAAGCGCCAGGCCGGGCTCGCCGGAGAACAGGAACAGCAGCAGCCGGGACGCGTCGTTGATCGTCAGTCGGCCGTCCTGGTCGATATCGCCCGGCATCTGGCCGCCGCCGGGGTCGGCCGAGTCGTCGACTCCCGGCGTGCCGAACCGGACGTCGCTGGGGCGCCAGCGCTCCGGGGTGCTGAGGTCGCCGCTGCCGGCGGGGTCCGCATTGACGAGCGAGAGTCCCTCGCCGTCGGTTTCGGGGTACCACGAGTCCTCGTAGTCCACTTCGGCCAGGACGATGTCCAACGGCCCCGCGAGGATGATGGTCTCGGATCGATCGCTGAGGCTGCCGCGGTACTCACCGGCGAGCCGCGCGTTCGCGCCGTAGCGGGCGGTGAAGCCCTCGACGCTGCGAACGATGAACGCGACCTCGCCCGGGGCGAGAGCGGCGATGCTGCTCTCGCTGAAGTCGAACGTCACGCCTCGCGAGAATCGGAATCCGTCCAGCACGATCGTCTCCGCGCCGACGTTCTTCACTTCGAGGAACTCCATGTCCGTCGGAGAGAAGTCGTCGTTCGGATCCTCTTCGAGCGTCGGATCCGGCGGGTGGTACATGAACTCGGAGATCGTCAATCGCGGTCGTTCCACGACGTACGTCTCGGCGATGGACTCGCTCCACAAAGCGCCCTGGCGCGCCCTGGCCGTGACCCGGGTGTTCGCGAGAATCGTGATCGGAGCGTCGTACAGGATCGCCGACGCGCTCGGCCTCGCGTCCGCCCCGCGCGGATCGGTGTCGTCGAGCGTGTAGTAGATCTCGCCCACGCCGCTGAGCGCGAGCTCGACCTGCGCTCCGGGCTCGACGTCGCCGCCAGGCGGGCTGATCGTCGGGGGCTCGGTCAATTGGCTGTCGATGAACTGACCGCGTCGATTGAGCCAGTTCTTCAGGTGATCGACCTCGCCCTGGAAACCTCCGAATCTGGGCCGGACGCCGGTCCAGCGAGCGAAGTTCCTCGCCTGTGCTTCGTTCAACTCGTCCGCCATCGAGTCGATGACCCCGTTGATGTTCTGATCGCTCAGGGGACCCGCGCGCAGCTCGCGCCAGCGCGCGCGGTACTCGCGTCCCCACACGGTCGTCGTACCGACTGGTGGGCGGCTCTGGAACAGCGGTGCGTACCAGCCGAACGTGAAGAAGTTCGTGCCGCCGCCGACCCAGTCGACGGGATTCGTGTCGCGCCCGTCCGTCGAGCCCATCGTGCGGTCGTAGTCCCAGATCGGCCCCATGACGAGCGGGCCGTTGCGCGGCTTGAAGAAGTAGCCGCTGAGCCGGAAAGCGTCGACGTTCATCGGGTACATGTTGAGGATGTGATGATCGATCCACGATCGGATGTCCACGTAGACGCCGTCTTCCTCGAACACGGTGTTCGGATTCAGCGTCCGGCGCATGTCGTTGAGCCAACCGGTCAGGTAGGAGCGTTGCGGCACCGAGAGGACCTTCGGCTGCACGGGGACGATGTTCTGGCCGCCGCCGCTGAATGTCGCGACGCCATCGTTGCGGTCGACCTTCAGCAGGTAGCCGCCGGTCACGCCGGGCGCCTCGGTAGCGCTCGGCTCGACGCGGTCGATGTCCACGCGCCCCTCGCCGATCTTGTTGCGCTCCATGAAGACGTACACGCCCCAAAAGCTCGCGTTGGTCACCGGGCCGTTGCGCGTGTGGAGGTAGCACTCGACGAATCGCGTCCGGGGGGCGTACTGGCCGACCTGACGGCTGATCTCGTAGATGAACGCGTTCCGCATCAGGGCCAGGTCGAAGTTGTAGGGCCCGTACATCGCGAAGTCCTCGTGGGCGGGCCAGCCGAAGAACTCGACGTCCGTGCCCTCGCTCTCCGCGTTCCACGTCTCGACGTTGAACGAGAACTTCTGGCGCCCACACGTGCTCGATCCGCGACGCCGGAAGCCGACCCGGTGCGCCACGGTCGGCAGCGATGTGAGGCTCGTCCTGCCGTCGTCGCCGGGCTCGAGCATGAGGAAGAACCCTGGCGTGTATCCTCCCTCGCAGTTGTTCGGGATCGGGCGACCGAACGTCGTGGCGATCGCCACGGGGATGTTCGACGTGAAGCTCTGAATCGACGAGTCGATGAGGACGAACGTCTTCGTGACCGGGACGCTCGGCAGGTACTCGGGGTGGAACACGCGTGCCGTAATCTGAATGGCGGCGTTCACGTGGATGGGTTCGACGTAGGCATCGGACGCCTCGTCGGGCAGCGTCGAGCTGCGAGTGTAGCGAATGACCGCGCCCTCGAGGTCGGTCGTCAGCGAGACATCCTGCGCCTCGACGTAGGCTCCCTCGTCGTGTGAGAAATCCGGCGGCGGTGCGATCTGCGCGAATCCGGGCGGGTTCACCTCGCCCGGCGTCGGTTCGGCGAAGTACTCGAAGCTGTCCGTCGAGATTTCCCCGATATCGATGCCTTGCACCTGAACGGAGAGCAGGAAGTCGTTGCTGCCGGTGGAACGATTGAGCCCCTGTACGGCGAGCACGTTGCGTCCCGGGCGGAGAGCATCGCGCACGGCGCTGATGTCGATCGACTCGGGCGACGTCACCTCGGAGGACCGTGTCGCACGGGAATCCCACGTGAGCTCGTCGGGATCGTTGCGGCCGCTGGCGCGTGCGCCGTTGAGGAAGATGGCGAATCCGTCGTCGAAGCGCGCTCGGAGGCGGAGCGTGTCGATGATCGAGGGGTCGTCGACGTCGAACGGAATCCGCACGTAGATGCTCGAGTTGACATCTTCCATCACCGCACCGACGTCTGTTCCGAGCAGGCCCTCGAAGTCGTCGCTGTTCTCGAAGCCGATGCCGCCGGTGCCTTCGGTCCACGCGCCGTCGTCGAAATCGGGCGCGACCCAGTTCGCGCCGAGGCCGTCATCGGTCGGCACGTGAAACCGCAGCGGCGCGTTTTCCTCGAGCAGCGTCCACACGGTCGAGTTGGTCGACAGGCCCCACGACGCGTCGGCGACCTGCGGCGGGAACTCCGGTGGGAAGCCCGCGACGACGTTCACGCCATCGGCGATGAGGAATAGCGGCTCGCCGTCGCCGTCGAGCCGGAAGTTCGTGTGCAGCGCCGCATCCGGATCCCGGCGGTCCTTGCCCGACGCGAACACGACGAGAAACCGGCCCGACGCGATGGTCATCGGAGGGAACATCCACTTGTCGAGGACCTCGGGATCATCCGTCAACGCGAGGCCGTCGAGATCGACGGCCTCGGGCCCAGCGTTGAAGATCTCGAGCCAGTCGCTCGACTCGCGATCCTCGTCGAGAAGCGTCGTGTCGTTGATCGCCTGGATTTCGGTGATCAGGAGCTGGGCGCGAGCCGTCTCCGTCAGGACCACCAGGCACGTCACCAGAAGCACGCCGCGTACGAAGGCGCTTGAAACCATGGAGCTCACCGGTTCTTCCGTTGTCGGAATGGAGCGACTCGCAGGGGACCGGACGCGGAGGAGCGACACCCGAGGGCTCGACCGCAGACGGACTTCCGAGTTGTCGGAGCGCGAACAGCTCACGACCCGTCAGGCCCTCAAGTGTCCCGGTGACGGGACAGCGGGTCAAGGGTGAGGTTCTCGACTCTTCGTCCGAGCGTCAGCGTTTCTCGGTGCCACGTCGCGAGGAGCGCGGACGCCTCGAGCGCGGATTCTCGCGCTTCTCGACGACGATACGGGCCTTCGTCGTCTCGCCGGCGCGCACGCGAAGCTCGTACTCGCCCGATATCACGGCCGAGCCGGTGGCGGTGCGGACGCTCCCGCCGGCGTGGGCCCGGTAGCGGCCGGCAGGAACGCCGTCGATGCGGAAGCCGCCGTCCTGATCCGTCAGCGACTTGCCGTACGGCGACCTCGAGTACTCGTCCGGCCCCGTGCGGAGATACAGCTGGACCAAGGCTCTGCGTCCGACCGGTTTCCCGTCGGCGTCGACGACGGTTCCCTCGACGGAGCCTCCCCGCTGCAGCTCGATCTCGATGTCGCTTGCGGTTTCCGGCTCGGCGGGATCGACAAGCACCACCTCGCGGGCGAAGTCGGCATGCTCGACCATCAGGGTGAACCTCGTCAGCGCGAGACCGCTGACCGAGAACTTTCCCTTGGCGTCGGTCTTGATCTCTCGCGGCGGTCGCGTGCCCTCGCGAGACACCGGTCTCGCGCCGTGGAGGCGAACCGTCGCGTCTCGAAGCGGTTTGCCGGCGCCGAGCACGCGACCGTGGACCACGCCCTCCGTGACCAAGACGAGGCGGCCGACGTCGAGCGTCTCGCCCCCGACGAGCTCGACCCCGTTCTTGCGGCGGAGTGCCGACCCGCTCGCGTCCCCGAACTCGAGGTCGAACGAGCCGTCGTGCGTCAGGTCGCGGCGGAAGGCTCCCGTCGCGTCGGTCACCAGGTCGAGTCGGTGCATCGGCCTATTCCGAGAGGATCCCTTGCCGTTCCTCTTGATCAGACGCAGCGTGAGCGTTCGAAGCGGCCTGCCGTCCGCGCCGAGCGCCGAACCGACGAGGCGGCACGTTGCCGGTGCGTCGAGCGTCACGTCTCCGATCGACGCCGTCTCGCCTGCGCGAACCTCCGCGACGCGCACCTGGGTGCCGGGATTCCCTCCGCGCTGGCGCTTGACGGTCACGGCGTACGATCCCTCCCGCAACCCGAAGATGCGGAACGCGCCGTCGGCGCCGGTCACGGCCGGCAGCAAGTAGATGTTCTCGTCCCCGGGACGCACCGCTTGCCGCACGGCCGACACGTTGGCGCCGCGAACGGGCTTGCCGGTGTCGTCGAGCAGTCGCCCCTCGATCACCGCTTCGCGGACGAGAGCGACGTCCGGGTGCGCGAACGACGACGCGGGCTCGACTCGAAACGGATTGGAGACGGACTGCACGTAGCCGGCCTTCTCGATGCGGACGTGGAGGTGGACTCCGGGAGGGGCTCCCGCGAAGTCGAAGGCGCCGGCTTCGTCGGTGGCCCCTCGTCCCACGACGCGACCGCTCTCTGAGCTGCGGGGATAGCCGGGGATCTCATGCACGCGTACGGCAGCGTCGCTCACGGGCTTCCCCTGCGCATCAACCACGCGGCCTCGCACGCGAGCGACCGGCTCGAGCCGGATCGGTTCGGAGAGCCGTACGCTGTCCGAGTCGATGTCGATGGTCGGGTTCGCTTCCGCAAACCCGTCGGCGACCACGCGCATTCGCTCCTTCCGTTTCGGACGGAGGCCGCGGATGAGGAAGCGCCCGTGGCGAGACGTCCGCACGAGCCTCGGCCCGAAACCCTGCCCGGCTTCGGCCAGGACCGCAGCGTCGGCAATGGGCTGTCCGCTCTGCGCGTCGACGACTTCCCCGGAGAGCCGGGCGCCCGGATCGAGCTCGATAGAGAGCGGCTCGCCAGCGTTCGGGTGGTCGACGGTCGCCAGCAGGTATTCCGGGTGGTATGCCAGCACGGAGTAGGACTCTCCCTTCCCCACCCGCGCTTCGAAGGAGCCGCTGCGGGCGGTCTCGCTATGAACGCTCAGGTTCTTGGCGGCAGGGCCCACAGGCGCGGGCCGCATTCGGGACAGCTTGCGGATTCGGATCTGGACGCCCCCGACTCCTTCGCCGTCGGGTCGCGTCACTCGTCCGCGCACGGTGACGAGCGGCGGATACGCGAGCTCGACGGACGGATTCTTCTCCGCGCGGATCGACACATCGGCAAGAACGAGTGGCGGGTAGGCGTCAGCCGAGACGTGCAGCGAGAATCCCCCGGCGCGCAGAGAGTCCGTCTGAAAGCGCCCCTGCGCATCCGATTCGACCGTGAGCGTGGCCGGTCGGGCCATCGCCAGCATGGTACGAACCAGATTGCCCGCCGGCAGCTTCGCGACGAAACGGATCGTCGCACCGGCGACCGGCTTGCCATCACGCTCGCGAAGCGTGCCCGCGATCGCGACGCCGCGGTCGAGTCGATACTCCTTGCCGGCTTCACCGGTGGCGTGCACGTTCCACTCCTCGAACGCAGCGTGCCCCTTGGCGGCGATGCGCAGCGTGTACCAGCCAGCGTCCAGCTCGCCCAAGCGGAACATGCCGTCCTTCTTCGACGTCGTGCGAGCGACGACGGAGGTGAAGCTGTCGCGGTTCGGTTGCAGCGTGCTCATCCTCGCGATGAGCGGAGTGTCCGGAGAGCCAGGCTCTCCGAAGGCCTCGATGCTCGCGCCGGCGAGCGGGTTGCCATCGGCGCCGATCACGCAGCCGCGGATCTCGTCTGCCCCCGCGGTGTTCGAGAAGACGCCGAGCACGACACACGTCGCGACGAGAAGACCGACGCGAGGCTGCGAAGAACAGAGCCGAGGCATGGCTACCTCCAGTTACGAGCCGTTCCAACAACGAGCCGCCTGCACGCCGCCATGGTCCTCGCCGTTGCGAAGGCCGTCAATCGCGATGTCGCGTCACCCGAAAAGAGGCGGAGAGCGGACGACGAGTTGCCGTGCCTCGAGTACGCGCCCTGCGGCGAGTCGTGGGGGGAGCATTACCGGTGGGAGGGCGCCCCTTGCATGGCGCCCTCCTGTCCCTTTTCGGTTCCCCTACAGCTCGGACCGAGTGTGCGCCGACGAATTGGAAGTTGGTGTATCGCGAGGTGAGAGGGTTCGCATCGGCCGCTGATCTGCCCGCGGACACGGAGAGTTGGCATGTCGGAAGCTCGTCACACGGTCCTCGTTGTCGACGACATCGAAACGAATCGGCTACTGCTCAGCACCCTTCTCGCGAGGGCCGAATACGCGGTGGATCTGGCCACGAACGGAGAGGAGTCTCTCGAGCTCCTGCAGGCCCAGCCGAGTCGCTACTCCGCCGTGCTGCTGGACCGCATGATGCCCGGCATGGATGGCATGGAGGTCCTGCGGCGTATCAAGGACGATGCCGACCTGCGCGGCCTGCCCGTCATCATGCAGACGGCGATGGTGCAAGACAGCGAGATCCTCGAGGGACTCGAGGCCGGGGCATTCCACTACCTGACGAAGCCGATCCGCAAGTCGACGCTTCTCGCCGTCGTCGGCAACGCGATCGCCGAGCACTCGCACTACCTCGAGCTCCACGCCGAGCTCGAGAAGGCTGCCTCCACGCTCGCCATGATGCGATCGGGCGGCTTCGAATGTCGAACGACCGACGACGCGAACCGCCTCGCCAAGTTCCTGGCGAATCTCTGCCCGCGTCCCGAGCGGACGTTCGTCGGCCTGGCCGAGCTGCTCATCAACGGGGTCGAGCACGGCAACCTCGGCATCTCCTACGAGGAGAAGACGCGACTCAACGCCGACATGGCACTCCACGCGGAGATCGAGCGCCGTCTCACCTTGCCCGAGCACGCGGGCAAGTTCGTCGACGTTCAGTACGAGCGGTCTGACGACGCGATCCGGTTCCGCATCTGCGACCAGGGCGAGGGATTCGATTGGCAGGCCTACGTCGAGGTCGATCCCTCTCGCGTCCTCGACAGCCACGGCCGCGGCATCGCGATGGCGAAGCTCGTGAGCTTTGACAGCGTCGAGTATCTCGGGACGGGAAGCGAAGTCGTGGCGGAGGTCGCTCTGGAGGCGCCGGTGGCGGTGGCGGTGGCGGTGGGCTGAGTCGACCGAGGACAAGAAGAAACCCCGCGGAGCGTTGCTGCCGCGGGGTCGTGCTTCGATCGACCCCGCGGCCGTGACGGCGGCCGCGAGGTCGATCGAAGAGCGTCGAACGCCGAACTACGGGCAGGTCTCGACTTCGCAGCCGAGCGCCAGATCCGCTGGGTCCGTGCTCCGACCGCACTCCGGGAAGGGTGCTGGAATCGCCGGTCCGCCGAGGAAGTTGAAGTTCAGCGTGTAGATCGCGTCGCCGACCTGACCGACGACGTTGCCGTCGGCGTTGGAGTCGCACGCGGCCATGCAAGAAGGCGTTGGACCGCCGGTGAAGTTGAAGTTCAGCACGAACACCGCGTCGCCGACCTGACCGACGACATTGCCGTCGCCGTTGCAGTCGCCGCGCAGGAAGCCGAGGCCCTCGCCCTCCGGTGGCGGGAAGGTCGCGTCGTTCGCCGCGTCGTCGCAACGCGGGTCGTCGTCGACCGTGACCGAGAACTCCCAGCCCTCGCCTCGCAGCACGAACGAGCCCACGTTCTCAGGTTGCGGACCGAGCGTATGCTGCGTCACGCCATCGTCGGCGGTGAACGTGTACAGGATCGGATCGCCGGTATCGTCCACGGCGGTCGCGGTGAGCGTGTAGCGGTCTCCGAACGGACCGGGATTCACTTCGACCTCGAGGTCTGTAGCATGGGTGTCGGCGTAGTCGTCGTCCCCCTCCTCCGGGCAGGGCTCACACACGGTGATTCCGTAGAACTCCGCTTCTTCGCAGAAGTTCTGGTAGATCTGCTCCGGCGTCAGCACGCCGTCGTGGACGCGTACCTGCCCGATGGAGAGCGTTCCTCGCAGGCCGAAATTGAGCACGCCGCTGGCGTTCTGGATCTGCGCGGCGATCGTGATCGGGAAGCCGTCGTGTGTATTGATCGCGCCGGGGCCCAGAAGCTCGCTGTTCCAGAGCTCGCCGTCGGCGTAGACGCGCGTCGTCGCGGTGTCGTCGCCGTCGAACGTGTAGACCAGGTGGTGCCAGACGCCGGGGTCCGGCGCTACGCCGTTTTCGGTCCAGCCGAGGTCCTGGAAGGCGAGGTTCCAGTGGCCGACCGCACCGAACTGGGAGTCCGTGCCGTAGTTGAACGACATGTTACTGCCGTCCGGCCCGCCGCGGCGGCCCCACGAGAGCAACGTCTCTTCTGCGGGGACGTCCGGGTTGTATGCCCAGACCTCGATGGTTCGCGTCGGATCGGGACCGATGAGACCGGCGGGTGCGTTCTCGAAGCACTGGTACGCGTCTTGCACCGCGCCGGAGTTGAACGTGACGGCCGGCGTCTCTTCCGGGCCGAGCCCCTCGACGAACGGCTCGCCGATCTGCATGAAGTCGGAGAGTGTACCGGCGTTGAGCCACAGGCCCGGGAACTCCTCGGCGTCGCTCGCGTGCAGATCGACGAAGAGCTCACCGGCGATCTGGAGGTCGCCCCGTTCGGGCGGATCGATCACCAGGACCGTCCACGAGAACTCCACGTCGCCGACGTCGTTCGAGCAATCGATGGTCACGTCGAAGCTATCCGGTGGCGGATCGGGAAGCGCGTACTCGAGGAAGCCGTCCGGCGTGATCGTCGCGCCGTCCGGCGCGGTCACCTCGAGTCCCGTGACCGGAGGAATCGCGCCGAGCTGCAGCCGGCGGCGGTAGAACTCCTTGTTGCTGTAGACGTAGTCCTCGTCGCCCGGGCAGTTCTCGCACTCGCACGTGCCTTCCGGGCGATAGAGCGGCTCCTCGAGAGTGTAGTTCGTCTGGATCTGCTCGAGCGACAACGCCTCGTCGTGGATGCGCACGCGCCCGATCGACAACGTGCCGCGCTGCCCGCGGTCGAGCCCGATGCCGTCGGCGAGGATCTGCGCGCCGACCGTGATCAGCGTGTCGGGATGGGTGTTGATCACTCCGGCGCCGAGCGTCTCCTCGTTGCAGAAATCCAGCACCAGGCAGCCGTCGGCGTAGACGCGCGTCGTCGCGGTGTCGTCGCCGTCGAACGTGTAGACGAGGTGATGCCACTCCCCGACCGCCGGCGACCCGCCGGCGTTGTTCCAGCCGATGTCG
>CAYMRB010000148.1:0-20521 GCA_964392615.1 uncultured Planctomycetia bacterium
CTGGGTTCCTGGGTTCCTTAGAAATCCTACTTGGAGGCGGCAGAAGTCCTCGCCGAAGAACAAGAATCCGGACGTTAGTAGTACAGAGAAGAGAAAGACAGAGAAGAGGATTCGCCCCCTTCCTGTATTCTCTGTGGCCTCTAAGGCTCTGTGGTGAATCCTCTTTCTCTTGGCTCGAGCAAGACGGGCGATCCGTCCGACGCCGACGCCCCAAACCCCGCAGGCATGGGCTGCTCGACGAGCGATCCCCGAGGGCTGCGGTACAAACCCTCCCAGCCAGCCCATGCCCCGGTTAGAATGCCCGGCCGCCCCCGGTCCGGAGACACGCCCCCATGGCCAAGTGCCCGATCTGTTCGAAGCGCAAGGGCAAGCGCGCTTGCCCGGCCGTCGATGATGCGATCTGCTCGCCGTGCTGCGGTCAGCATCGACTCGGCGAGATTTCGTGCCCTCAAGACTGTCCGTGGCTCGAGTCCGAATTCTATCAGCTCGACCGCCGACGCGAGCGCGCACGAGCGCGCGGGCGGAAGTTCCTCAGCGCTCTCGGAGACTTGTTCGCGAACGAGGCGAGCCGCGAGTTCGCCATGTGGATCCAGGCCGACGTGTACTGGTTCGCCGACCGCATCGGCCCGGTCGACAACGAGTTCGCCGCGGCCGGGTACGAGTCCGCAGCGACTCGGGCCTCCACCGTGCTCGTCGCTGGCGTCACGCCGCATCCGTTGGGCGACTACCTGGTAGCGCTCTGCGACGAGAGCCCGCGCTATGCGAAGCTCGCCAGCGAACACCGCGTCGACGCCGCGCTGCGCAAGAAGTCGCTGCTGCGCCTGAGCTCCTTCTGCCACCGCCACGGAAGCGGGACCTCGACCTCCTACGTCGACGAGCTCCGCACGTACTACGGCGAGCTCGACTTCGAGGCGGATTTCGACTACACGCCCGTCGAGGAGCTCGCGGACCACGCCGTCGGTGCATGGCTGCGTCAGCATCTTCCGCCGGACGAAGGGGGCGCCCCCGACGACGGGGGCAGCGCACGCGCCAGCGGACTCGTCCTGCCGGACTGATGCCCGCTCCACCGTCGAGTCGCGGTCCCGTCCTGGTGCTGGTCCCCACCGAGCGAGAGGCCGCGCCGATAGAGCACCGGCTCGCGATCGGGGCGGACGGCGGTGCCTCCGCCCTGACGCGCGTCGAGCTGCGGGTGACCGGAGTCGGCAAGGTGCCGACGGCTCTGGCGGCAGACGCCGCGTGCCGGGAGCTCGCCCCGTCGGCGGTGTTCCTCGTGGGATGCGCCGGCGCATTCGAGGCCGCGTCGCCGCCGCTCGACGTCGGCGATGTCGCGCTGGCGACCGAGGACGTGCTGGCGGACGAGGGGGTCGAGACGGACGACGGATTCCTGACGCTGCGCGACCTCGACTTCCCGACCGGTTCCCGCGGCGGCGAGACGATCTTCGCGACCGTGCCGCTCGTCGGGCCGAGCGCCGCCGAAGCGTCGCGATTGCAGGACGCTGCGCGAGGCGGATTCCGCGTGATCGCGGGCCGCCTGGTGACGGTTTCCTCGGGGTCGGGGACCGATGCGCGAGCGCGTCAGGTCTTCGAGCGATGCGCGCCGATTGCCGAGAGCCTCGAGGGCGCGGCCGCGGCGCTCGTCGCCTGGCGCCGCGGCATTCCGTGCCGCGAAATCCGCGGCATCTCGAACCGCGTCGGCGCGCGCGATCGCGACGCGTGGGACATCGATCTCGCCTGTGAACACGCGGGCCTGGGCGCGCGAGCCTGGATCGACGCGCTGCGAGACGGCGAGACGGAGACACCGACATGACGACGACTCTGCGAGTCGGCCTCTCGACGTGTCCGAACGACACGTTCATCTTCCACGCGCTCCTCGAGCGCCTCGTCGCGGTGCCCGGCTGCCGCGTCGAGCCGGTGTTCGAAGACGTCGAGACGCTGAATCAGCTGGCGCGCGACGCGCGGCTCGAGGTCACAAAGATCTCGTTCCATGCGTACGGACACCTGCGGGAACGATATCGCCTGCTCGACGCGGGAGCCGCGCTTGGCCGCGGCTGTGGTCCGCTCGTCGTCGAACGCCCACGCGGGTCGACCGACGGGAAAGCCGGAGCACCGACAGACCTCGCAGCTTGCCGCATCGCGATCCCGGGGCGCTGGACGAGCGCGGCGCTCTTGCTGCGACTCCACACACCGAGCCTGCGGGACGAACAGCTCGTCGAGATGCCGTTCGACGCGATCCTCGGTGCCGTCGCGGATGGATCGGTGGACGCCGGGTTGATCATCCACGAGAGCCGATTCACGTTCGCCGATTACGGTCTCGTCGCGCGCGTCGACCTCGGCGATTGGTGGGAGAGCCAGCACGGTCACCCGATCCCGCTGGGCGGCATCATCGCGCGCCGCGACCTGGGCAGCGAGGTGATCCGCGCGTTCGATCGCGCGCTGCTCGACAGCGTCGTCTACGCTCGCGAGCATCCCGACGCGTCGCGCGAATTCGTCCGCCAGCACGCGCAGGAGCTGGACGACGACGTGACGCGCGCTCACATCGACCTCTACGTCAACGACTTCACGGTCGATCTCGGCGCCGAGGGACACGCGGCGGTCGACCACCTCTTCGCGATCGCGACGCGCGAGGGGATCATCCCGGCGTGCTCCGAAGAGGCGGACTGACGGGCATCATCGTCGATGGGATCACGCGCAAGGCGGGAATGACTCGCACGTCAGCGCGTCGCTCGTCGGGTCCGCGCCGCAATCGAGCCGACCCGGAACCGGGAACTCCGGCCCGGCGAGAAACAGAAGCAGCAGCGTGTAGACGGCGTCGGGAAGCTCGATCCGACCGTCGTCGTTCGCATCGGCCGCATCGACACACGTCGGCGCGGCGCCGCCGCGAAAGAGGTAGTTCAACGAGAACACGGCGTCCGCGACGCTCACCGCGCCATCCGCGTTGGAGTCCCCTCGCGAGAACGAGGGCGCCCCGCCCGCTGCGACGAGACCGTGCACGACAGCGTGCGGGAAGTGCGATCGGCCTTCTATCGTGAGGTTGATCTCGACGGGCGGAGAGCCTTCCGCCCCGATCTCGCGGTCGACCAGCCGGATCACCGTTCCCGAATCGGGAACCTCGCCGACCGGATCGTACGCCGCTCGCGCCAGCGTGCTCCTGCCACTCGCGAGCACCGTCGGCGTGACGAACGAGAGCACGACGGCCGAGATGAACCCACCGGGGACCGCCCGCGTCACGTCGAAGTTGGGCGTCACCACCGCCTCCCGCGCGTCCGTCCCGTTGGTGGTCACACTCTCCGGCACGAGCGACAGAAACTCCGAATCGTGCGACACGCCGTACGACCAGCCCTGCGGACCGATGCTCGTGCTGTCCACGACCAACACCACCCACATGCGGATCGGCTCGCCCGCAGGGACTTCGCGCGCCGCGATCGTCGACGTGCCGGTCGACTCGAACTCGATCTCGAGAGTGTCGAGGCTGCACCCCGGTCCCGGCGTGCAGAGCTCCTCCCGAAGCTCCTGGGAACCGACGCGAGCGGAGAGCACGAGAACGCACAGCAGAGTCGTTCGGCCTATCCGCATGAGAGCCTCCACGCCGTTGCCCGCTTGCGCTCGCCGCCGGTGGTGCGACGCCGCAAGCGTCGCCCGTCGAGAGTCAACGCTACGTCGCGTTCGATCGGACGTCAACCGGTTTCGGAGCCACGGCGTGCGACACGAAAAACCCCCCGAAGAGGAAACCCTCAGGGCATCGGGCGTGCAAATCGACCTCTTCGGGGGTTCTGATTGTCAGCGCAGTGTCAGGCGATCAGCGCGATTCGATCCCGGGCAGAATCGTGGGGACCCCGGGGGCACGGTCGCCCGTCACGGGCAGAGCTCGTCGCAGTAGCAGTAGTCCTCATCGATCCGCACGCCAGTCTCGCAGCCGCGCTCGTCCTCGAAGCCCTGATTGCATGTCAGGCAATCGGGTGTCGGGTCGATCGCGAGGCCGAGATACGGCTCGCGGAAGTCGGTGCCGTGATTGAACAGCCAATTGAGCGTGAACACGGGATCGCCGAGGTCGATCTCGCCGCTATCGTCGGCGTCGGCCGCGTCGAGGCAACCGGGTGCCGCCGCGCCGAGGAACAGCCACTGCAGCGTGCGCACCGGATCGCTCAGATCGCGCTCGCAGTTCATGTCGGTGTCGCCGCGCAGGAAGAAGCCGATCTCGCCGATGATCAGGATGCCGCCGCCGCCGAGGTCCTCCTCCGGGATCTCGCGCCGTCCCGCGTCGACGCCCGCCTCGACGGCGACGTCGGCCGTGTTGCGGACGAACGCGGGCACGTCGTCGAACTCGACGGGACCGATCTCCTCGAAGCGTACCGCTGTGAAGCCGTTCACCGCATGGCGGCGAACGCGGAACACGAGGTCGAAGATCGGCACCTCCGCGTTTTGGCCGACCGCCAAGCGATCGTTCGGATTCACCGTGTCGATCGCGAGGATGACGAATCCCTCGTGGCGATCGTCGACGGCATCGACCGGATCGGGAGGCGGTCCGTCGATCCGCTCCTCGCCGTTGTCGATGATCACGTCGACGTTCTCCTGGAACTCCGGCGCCACGTTCTCACGCACGTCGCGAACGCCGCGCAGGAAGACCTGGGTCTCGTCGAAGTTCACCGCGAGCGCGAGCGACCGCAGCGGCGTGTCGGTGAACAGGCTGACCCGCACGGCGACGTCTTCACCCGGCCGGCCGTGCACCTCGTCGATCGACAGGCGAATGACCGGCTCGGGCGCGACCTCGCCGACTCCTTCGACGTTG
The DNA here is from genome assembly GCA_964392615.1 of uncultured Planctomycetia bacterium. Taxonomy (GTDB): domain Bacteria; phylum Planctomycetota; class UBA8108; order UBA8108; family UBA8108; genus CAYMRB01. The sequence continues at coordinate 4,787 of CAYMRB010000148.1, forward strand.
GGGACGGGGTCGTTCGCCCCGTTCTCTCCAGCTGGTCCACCGGCCGCAGGCTCGTCGGCGACAGCGGGCGACAGCCACCACGCCGCGGCAACGAGGGCTGCCAGGATCGGCAGCCGGAACCGGATCGGGACACACATGACCGATTTCCTTTCCGCCCTCCCCCGGATCCGGGCAGGCTCTCGGGTTCCCCCAGACAGAATCGTGGGGCCCTCCCGCGACCGGGGCGGCGTTCCTTCGGCACAGACCTCGACGAGCACCGCTATCCATACTAGGGACGCAGCGGCACCTCGTCCACCAGGACTATCGCAAACGGCTGGCCGTTCGCGAGCAAGGTCGTAAGTCCTTTTCGGAGGTGGCTCTCGGCGGACGATCCCGGCCGAGTGCAAAGCCGGCTTGACGTTCTGAAGGCGCGGATTGACACGCGGTGTCAGCTCGGATGCCGTGTCGCGCTCCCCATCCGACCACCGTCCCGTCAGAAACGCGCTGTACCTCCTGGCCGGGACGCGGTATCAGTCTTCGGTTCGTGAACTGATCGATCGAACGCCCGCTGCGGCGCGGGTTCGTTCGCAGGCCCCATCCCGACCCCGGAACGACCGCGATGACCAAGCTCTTCGTCACCGACCTCGACGTCCAAGGCAAGCGGGTTCTCGTCCGCGCCGACCTCAACGTGCCACTCAGGGACGGCGTGATCACCGACGACCGCCGCATCCGCGAGTCGCTGCCGACGATCCAGCACCTCGTCAAGAACGGCGCTCGCACGATCCTGATGTCGCACCTCGGCCGCCCCAAGGGGCCCGAGAAGAAGTTCTCGCTGCGCCCCGTCGCGGAGCACCTGACGAAGGTTCTGGGCCGTGAGGTCCGCCTGGCGCCGGACTGCATCGGCCCCGAGGTCCAGGCGCTCGCCGACGGCCTCGGCGATGGCGACGTGCTGTTGCTCGAGAACCTCCGGTTCCACGGCGGCGAGAAGAAGAACGACCCCGAGTTCGCCGCGGCGCTCGCGTCGCTGACCGACCTCTACGTCAACGACGCCTTCGGCACGTCTCACCGCGCCCACGCGTCGATGGTCGGCGTGCCGACGAAGCTCGGCGGCGGCGCGATGGGCTACCTGCTGCGCAAGGAGATCGACTACCTGAGCGACGCGCTCGCCGATCCGCAGCGCCCGTTCGTCGCCGTCCTTGGCGGAGCGAAGGTGTCGAGCAAGATCGGCGTGATCCAGGCGCTGCTCGACAAGGTCGACACGCTCATCGTCGGCGGTGGCATGGCCTACACGATCTTCAAGGCGATGGGGCGCGACGTAGGCAATTCGCTGCTCGAGGAGGAAGCCCTCGACGACGCGCGCAACATCGTCGCGGTCGCCGGCAAGCTCAGCGCCGACCGCCTCGTGCTGCCCCAGGACGTCGTCGCGGCCGACGATTTCTCGAACGACGCGGACTTGGTGACGGTCTCGGCGGACGCGATCCCCTCCGACCGCGAGGGCCTCGACGTCGGCCCGGCGACGATCGAGCGCTTCTGCGAGATCGTCCGAGGCGCGAAGACGGTCGTGTGGAACGGCCCGATGGGCGTCTTCGAGATGCCGAACTTCGCGCGCGGCACGAACGCGGTGGCTCAGGCGCTCGTCGAGGCGACCCAAGCCGGCGCCACCACGATCGTCGGCGGTGGCGACTCGGCCGCGGCGATCAAGGCCGCCGGGTTCGAGGACGACGTCTCGCACGTGTCGACCGGCGGCGGCGCGTCGCTCGAAATGCTCGAGGGCAAGCCGTTCCCCGGCCTGGATGCGCTGACGGACAAGTAGGGTTCTCAGACTTCGGGGCGGCAGCCGCTGCCCCGAGGTCGACCGGTTCCGACTCCGACTCCGTCAGACGCCCGGCGGGGTAGCGTTCACCCCTTCCCCGGGCTGGGTCTCGGAGCGTCCCGCCGCGTCGTATGTGTCAAGCCACTCGCGCAGCGCCGGGATCGCCGCGCAACGCGCTTCGATCAGCTGGCGCGCCTCTCCCGCGATGGCCCGCTCTCGTTCCGGGGAGATCTCGCCCGTCAGCACGCGCGTGCGCAGGAACACGAAGTACGTGTCGAGCACGTCGTGCAGGCAGTAGTCGTTGATCTCCACGATCTTGCCCTGCGCCCAGAGCTCGGCGACCTGCCCGCCGCTCGTGCCCATCTTCCCCGGCGCGCCGACCATTTTCGCCAGCGCGTTGAGACCGCCCGCGAGCCGACAGCCGCCGTACTCGGTGATCCACTCCAGAAGGTCGATGTGCTTCGCGGTGAAGCGGTAGCGATAACCCCACTTTTCCGGATCGGCGAAGTACGTCGGAGAGCTGATGCCGTGCCGGAACGCCGCGAGCGTCAGGAGCGGGATGTCGAACCCGCGGCCGTTGAAGTCGACGAGTGCAGCGTCCCTGTAATGATCGACGCCCTTCCAGAAGAGCTCGACCATGCGGCGCGAGTCGAACCGCGGCGCGTCGAGACACGCGAGGTCGAGCAGCTGGAAGCTCGCGTCGAGACGTGCGACGGCCACGGCCACGGGCACGTGGTACGTGACCGGAATGAACGCGTTCGGATCGCCCTTCTCCTCGAGCCAGGCCGCGATCGCGTCGTCGGCCGACAGCTCGCGCTCCGGATACGCGACGCGCGACAAGAGGTCGCCGTCGACCACCGACTCGGTGTCGAACACGATATACCGCGTCGGTCCGTGCACGGCTCCATGGCTCCCACCGCCGCTCTCGCCGAACTCCACCATCGCTTCACCCTCGAGGCGAGCCGCCGCGGAATCTGCAGCGACATCGGCCTACATCCACCGACATCGACGGACAAATGACGCCACGCCACGATGCGGTGCGTCGAGTACACTTGTCAATCATGGACCGTCCCGCTGTCCGCCGCTGGCTTGAGCTCTCCATCTGGGGCAGCGCCGTCTTCACGGTGGCCGTGTGCGCGCTCGGCGTGGTGCTGACGCTCGACCAGTATCGCGACATGCACGACTCGCTGCTGGAGAACGAGCGGCGCGCGACCGCAGCGCAGCGCTCGATTCTCGCGCGGCAACTGCGCGCGCAGGAACGCCGCGCGCTCGAACAGCTCGCGGCCGAACCGGGCGACGAGAGCGCGCTCGCGACGGCGAACGGCACGACCTCGTTTCTTCGCGATCCGTTCGCCATCGAGCGCGACGGCACCATCCGCGGCCCGAGCCTGCGGCGCTCCGGCGTGCCCGCGGCCGCCTTCGGGGACGCCGCGCCGCCTCGTGTCTTCCGCGACGCGATGCTCGCGGCGCACTCGACCGCGCCGCTCGATCAGCGCCTCGACGCGCTGCAGCGCGTCGAGGACGACCCGCTGGTCGACGCGACGTGGCGCATCCGCGCGCGCTCTCTGGCCGCGACCGCCAATTACCGAGCCGGCCGCCTCGCGGACGCCGAGGCGATCTGGAAGCGGCTCTTCCGCGAGTTCGAGACATCCCTCGACTCTCTCGACTGGCCTGGATTCGACGCGCTCTGCCTGGCGCGGGCGGAGTGCCTCGCCGCCGCCGGAGACGCGCAAACCGTCGCTCGCGTGCTGCGCGACGGGCTCGCCTGGCTCTCCGATCGCCGGGCGCGCTTCCTTCTGCCGCGCGAGGAGCTATGGGTTCGCGTCGCTAGCCGCATCGCCACGCGTGCCGGCGTCGACCTCCCCGAACTGTCCGCCGCCGCCACCCGACTGCGCGAGGAGCGCGCTGCCGTACGCGTGACGCACGACCTGCGCGACCTCATCCTCGTGCGCGCGCGCATCGAGGGCGACGCGCGACCAACGAGCGAGGTCCGCAGGACGTTCGCCGGCTCGGCCCCCGAACGACAGTGCGCCATCTGGCTGCGCGTCCCTCCCGACACGACGAGCTCGACCGAGCGCGAGGCCGACCTCGTCGCGGTCGGCTTTCGGGTCGATCTCGAGCGCCTGCAGACGGCGCTGACGCACGACCTCGCCCAACACGCCGCCGATCCCGAACTGCGCGTGCTCGTGTCCGAGCGGCCGCCGAGCACGGGGGACGGCAACGCGGCGAGCGACGTCGTCGCGCTCGGCGACCTCGACGGCGACCTCGGCTTCGTCCACATCGTGAAAAGCCGCGAGGCGTGGGAGCGCAAGGTCGGCAAGGCCCAGCGCCCTTTTCTGTTCGCGGGCGTGCTGATCGGCGTCCTCGGCGTCCTGCTCGTCGCCGGGCTCCTCTTCCTGTACCGCGCGCTGCACCGAGAGATGCTGCTCTCCCGCATGAAGACCGAATTCGTCGCCAACGTATCGCACGAGCTGAAGACTCCGCTCGCGCTGATTCGCCTGTGCAGCGAAACGCTCGCGCTCGGCCGCCTGCGCCAGGCGGAACGCCGCCAGGAGTATTACGAGGTCATCACACGGGAGACCGAACGCCTCTCCCACCTGATCTCGAACGTCCTCAACTTCGCGAGCATCGAGGCTGGCAAGAAGAGCTACGAGCTCGAGGAGCGCGACCTCGCCGGCATCATCCGGCAGACGCTCGGCAGCTACTTCCTGCAATTGCGCGACAAGGGATTCGAGTGCCACGGTCGCGTGCCGCCCTCGCTACCTCTCGTGCGCGCTGACGAAGAGGCCATCGCACAAGCGCTGATCAACCTGCTGCAGAACGCCGCGCGGTACTCGACCGATACGAAGCGCGTCGATGCGGTCGCGACCGTGCGCGGACGCTTCGTGATCATCGCGGTCGCGGACCGCGGCATCGGCATCTCGCGCGAGGACCAGGCGCGGATCTGGGACGACTACTACCGCACATCCGAATCGCGCGCGCTCGGCACGCGCGGCAGCGGCCTCGGCCTGTCGCTCGTACAGCACATCCTGAAGGCACACGACGGACAGGTCGAAGTACGGAGCGAGCCCGGCAAGGGAAGTCGCTTCACGCTCGTGCTGCCGATCGCTCCGGGAGCACGAGCCCATCCGACGCCGAATGCGGACGCGGGGATGGCAGCCCACGTGGACACAGACGCAGACGCAAACGGAGACGCAGACGATGAAGGCGAAGATCCTCGTCATAGAAGATGAACCCGACATGGCGATGGGACTGCGGGACAACCTCGAGTTCGAGGGCTACGAGGTCGTCACGACCGACACCGGCGAGCAGGGGATCGAGCTCGCGGCCTCTTCGGCGCCGCATTGCATCCTTCTCGACGTGATGCTGCCGGGCATCGACGGGTTCGAGACCTGCCGCCGCATGCGCAGGGGCGGCATCCGCGCGCCGATCCTCATGCTCACCGCGCGCGGCCAGGAGATCGACAAGGTTCGCGGTCTCGAGCTCGGCGCCGACGATTACATCACGAAGCCGTTCGGACTCCGCGAGCTCGTCGCGCGCATCCACGCGGCGCTGCGCCGCTACGATCCGAGCGGAGAGGATCACCATGCCGAGGAGGTGGAGATCGGCGGTGCGACCGTGGACTTCACCTCGAGCCGCGTCGTCCTGGGAGACCGCGAGATGAACCTCGGTCACTACGAGAACCAGATCCTCGCGATGCTGTGGGAGAGCCGCGGCGAGGTCGTGTCGCGGCAGCACCTGCTCAAAGAGATCTGGGGTCTCGAAAACGAGCCGATGAACCGCAGCGTCGACAACCACGTCGTCAGCCTGCGCCGCAAGATCGAGGCCGACCCGTCGTCGCCGCGCGTGATCATCACGGTGCACGGCTTCGGCTACAAGTTGGTGCCATGAGACGACGGATCGCAGGACCATCCATCGCGAGTCTCGAGCTGACGTGCGGCGTCGTCGTGCTCGCGCTATTGCTCTCGGCCGCGCCGGCGGCGGGAGATGACTCCCAGGATTCGGAAGCGCTGCTCTGGGAGGGATTCTGGCTCGAGACCACCGCAGGCGATCCGCGCCAGGCGCTCGACGTCTACCTTCGCGTCGTCGAGCTCGACGGGGCGCCACCGGACCACGTCGCGTTGGCGCTCACGCGCATCGGCGTCTGCTACGAGACGCTCGGTGACGGCGCCAAGGCGCGGCAACACTTTCGACGCGTCACGTCGCAATACCCCCAGGCAACGCGGGCGGTGCGCCTCGCACGACACCACTTGGGACAATCGATCGCGTCGGATCCGGCGAGCCTGATGCCGGAGTCGATGCTCTTGTACGTCGAGCTCGTCCAGCCGGGCGAGGGAATCCTCGACCTCTCCGAGCTCCTGCGTGGCACACCGTTCGAAAACCCGATCGAGTCGACCGATGCGTCGAGCGCTGAGGCCGCGGTGCGACGGAGCGCCGACGAGGTCGAACGCGTCGCAGCGTTCATGAACCGGTTCTACTTTCGCGAGGTCGCGAAGATCGGCGGCTTCGCTTTCGGCGTCCCCGCGACGGAGCCGCCCGGCCAGAGCTTGCTCGCGGTGTTCTTCCCCGGCGAGAGCCTGGTTCTTCCCGGTTTGGTCAACTCGATCATCTCTCTCGAGAGACCGCCGCGCGTCGGAGTGATCCGTTCGCTGCCGATCTACCGCCTCGGCCAGGCGGACGAGGAGTACTATCTCGCGTTCGGCGGCGAGGTCATCGTCTGGGGTCGACCGCGGAGCGAGGTCGAGGCCGCCGTCGAGCGCCTGTCGACGCACGGGTCGTCTCGTTCGACGCGAAGCCTCCTCGACAACGCCGACTTCGCGCGCGCAGAAGGGCGGCGTGCGGACAGCCGTATCTTCGCGTACCTTGGCGAGAGCTGGATCGATGCCATCCGCCATGACCAGAAGACGCGCGCCGAGCATGCGGTGACGGATGCGCTACGGACCGTTCTCGACCTCGACGCGCTCCGCCCGATCACGGCGACGATCGCGGCCCGCGGCCGAGCGGACGTCTTCGCGGCGACGATCCACGTCGGCGCGACCAACGACGCCGGCGACGACGATCACGGCGAGACCGCGTGGCGCGCTCTCGCCACGCGGCCACTCGACCCCTCCGTTCTACGCTGCGTGCCGCCTGACAGCCTCGGCTACCTCGCGTTCCACGCCGATTCCGGCAACGAGCGCTGGCAGACGATGCGCGCGGCGACGACCCGACTCTCGTCGCTGCTGGGCCCGCCGGTGTCCCTCGCCGTCAACGCCGGAATCGCGGAACTCGGCAGCACCCTCGAGAGCGACACCGGTCGCGCGTTCTTCGACGAGCTCGACGCGTTCGTGATCGGGGCGTGCGAGACGAAGCCGCCTTCGGCGCTGCCGTTCTACATCGTGCTGCGCTTCTCGGACGCTGAACGGGGAGAGCGCGTGCTGCGCGAGACGCTGGCGGGCGCCGCCAAGCGACGATTCAAGACGCGCGCGGCGGGACAGTTCCACTCCGCTCCGCTGGACGCGAGCGACAGCGTGGAAGTCGTGCGCCACTGGATCGAGCCGGTGCCGCACTGGCGCCTGTCGTACGTGCGCGTGGGTGGCGACTTCGTCCTGGCGATGTCGGAGCGCGTGCTCGCCGCCGCGATCGACGCCGCGCAGCGGCCGCCGGAGAGCTGGCGCGACCAAGTGCCCGCCGGGGCGTCGAAAATGCTGTCGCTGCGCCCCTCTCGGCTTCTGGAGATTCGTTCGGCGACGCAGACGCCGAACGAGCGCGAGCGAGACCGTCAGGATCCCGCCTTCATCGTCCTGCGACAGATCGAGCGGCTTCAGTTCACGACGCGCGAGGAGGCCGACGGAATGTCCCTCGAGGTCGAGGTTCCCGCACTGACCGCGACCCTGCGTGGCATGCTCGAAGAGGTCGCCGCCATCCTGACGCAACGTCAGCGCGACGCGACGAACGCCGAGAACGCGTCGGGATCGGACGAGTCGAAGGAGACGCCGTGAAGGGATTCAGCGCGACGGCGTCCGCCATCGCCGTCGGACGAGGCGGCCTCGTCGTCCTCGTCGCCCTGATCGGGCTCGCCGGCTGCTGCAGCAGCGGCGCCCCCGCCGCGTCGGACGATCGACGTTGGCAGGATCCGTCGCCCCCACAGCTCGACATCCACGCGCGCGCACGGCGCTATCAGGATCGCCTCGACACGGTCTTCCGGACGCCCGATGGCGTCATCGACTACCGGCGCTTCCTCGACCGCACGCCGGACGGCTCGTACGGAGCACACGCAGACGGAGCCTTCCACACGGGAATCGCGCTGGCCGCGGCAGCGATGCGCCACGCCGTCGTTCGCAGCCCGACGACGCGCGAGCACGTCGCTCGCACGCTCGACGGCGTGTCCCTTCTCGCGGCGGTGAGCGGCAAGCGCGGTCTTCTGGCGCGACACGTGACGCCGGTCGATGCGCCGTGGCCCGCTGCCGACCCGCGCTGGCAGCGCTCGGTCTCACGGCCGCGATTCGCGTGGCGCGGCGACGTGAGCAAGGACCAGTACGCGGGCGTCCTGTGCGGACTCGGCGTCGCGCTCGCGGTGCTCGGCGACGACGCCGAGATTCGCCAGCGCATCGGGAACGTCGCCGGAGCCATCGCCGACCACTTGATCGACCACGATCTGCGGATCGTCGACGTGGACGGCGAAACGACGACACACGGCGACTTGCGCGCGCACGTCTGGGGCGCACCGATCGGCGTCAATGCGCTGATCTCGCTCGCGGCGACCAAGGTGGCAGCGGCGGCGACCGGCGCGGACCGTCATGTCGCGTTCTGGCGTCGGCTCGTCGAAGACGGGTACCCCGGGACGGCCTACTGGGCGCACTTCGCGCTGCTCGGCGTCGGACACCGCGTCAACGACCACATGGGCTATCTCGCTCTCTGGCCACTCCTTCTTCTGGAGACCGACGCCGCGGTGCGGGCCGATCTATGCTCGAGCGAGGCGCGCAGCTGGGGCGCGCTGCAGAACGACCGCAACCCCTTCTTCGCGATGGTCCACGCGCTCGCCTTGCGCGTGCGCGGACAGGACGATGCGGCGGGCGATGTCGGCCGCCAGGCCGCCGCGACGCTCGGTGAGTTTCCGGACGACAAGGTCGTCTGGCCGGTCGACCTGACGCGATCGCCGTTCGACTTCCCTCGCGCGCTCCTGCCGTCTCGAAAAGGCGTCCCGCGCACGACGGAGGGCGTGCCTCTCTGGCTGCGCCCGCGCACGTCGTCGTTCTGGGCGAGCGATCCCTTCGCGCTCGTCGGCACGATCGGACCGGGCGGCCTCACGGAGACCGCCGGCATCGACTTCCTGGTCGTCTACTGGGGCCTGCGGCACGACGGTTGGCTGACCGTCCGCTGAGACGCGGCTCGTCTACGCGGGGACGGCGACCGGCCGACGCCGCAACAGACGCGCGCACCAGACGAGCGCGAGGACCGCGAGCGGCCACTCGGCCCAAGGCGACCGAGCGCCCACCGTCGCGGCGCACCCACCGCCGCCGCCGCCGTCGCCGTCCGCGTCCTCCTGGCCGGGGTTCGGGACCAGAACGCAGTTGTCGCGACCGTGCGCGACGCCGTCGCTGTCCGCGTCGCGATCGCACACGTCGCCGACGCCGTCCGCATCGACGTCGCCCTGATCCGCATTGGGCTGGTAGCGGCAGTTGTCCCAGCGGTCGCGAATGCCGTCGCCGTCTCGATCGCTGTCGCAGTCGTCGCCGAGCCCGTCGCCGTCGATATCGCTCTGCGTCGCGTTTGCCCTCCGCGGACAGTTGTCACGGTAGTCCGGCACGCCGTCGCCGTCCCCGTCGCCCGCCGGGTCGGGTGGATCGACCGGGTCGGGCGGATCGACCGGATCGGGCGGATCGACCGGATCGGGCGGATCGACCGGATCGGGCGGCGGCGCTGTGTCGCACGCATCTCCGACGCCGTCTCGGTCGCTGTCCGCCTGCGTCGGGTTCGCTACGGCGGGACAGTTGTCGCCGGAGTTCGACACCCCGTCGCCGTCCTGATCGTCATCGCACGCATCGCCGAGCCCATCGCGATCGGCATCGCTCTGTGCCGGGTCGCGGACCCACGGACAGACGTCTGCCGTGTCGACGACGCCGTCGCCGTCGTCGTCGGTGTCGCACTCGTCGCCCTGCCCGTCGCGGTCGTGATCCGCCTGCGATGGATTCGGCACGCGCGGGCAATTGTCCCGATCGTCCGGGACGCCATCGTCATCGGCGTCGACGTCCGGCGGCGGCCCCGCAGCGAGCACGAAGCGCCCGTGCACCGTGTTCCACGCGTCGAAGTCGCCCGTGCCGCTGAACACCATCGTGAACTCCGTGCCGCCGCTGCGGAACCACTTCGGCGCGAAGTTCCAGTAGAAGACCGACGCGTAGCCGCCCCAACGACTCTCGTACGCAACGGTCCGCCACGGCCCCCACGGCGTCGGCGCCTCGAACATCCCCAGACGGCTCCGGAACGTCTCGTCGTGCTCCGTGCACAGGATGTAGCGATCGATTCCGGGGACGAAGACCACGCTGAGATTCCATCCGACGCCCGCCGGATCCGCAAAGACCGGCACGCGCGCATCGAGGCGGTTCGACCACACCGGCGCGCCGCGTCCATCCAGGCCGGCGAAGAATTGATACGCGGAGCGATCGCGCAGCCGTGCGGGTTGCACGCGCATCAGGTCGACCTCGCCCGGTCGCTGAACGCGCAACGCGGACGCATCCTTGATGCGGATCGTGTACATGTAGACCCAGCCGTCCGGCGACGCCTGGAAGTTGCGCCCGAACTGGCAGAACGCCGGATGGAGCACGTCGTCCGACTGCAGGAACGACCACGCGCCGTGCTCCCAGGTGCGGCCGCGATCGTTCGACCAATGGAGCGTTTGGCTCCGGTATCCGCTCGCGGCCGATCCCGGCGACACCCACATGTAGATCGTGTTGTCGAGCGCCAGAACGCCGTAGCTCTTGCCCCCGAAGGTAGCCGAGACGTCGCCGCGGAAGCCACCGAACACGTTGTGACCGGCGTACGAAGTTCCGGATCCCGACACGCGCGCGAACCCGAGGCTCACGCGGCCTTGCGAGTTCGTCCCCCCGAATCCACCACCGTCACCCCAGCTCGTGTACTGCTGGTCGTCGGCGGCCCAGGTCATCGGCCAGTTGTCGCTGCCCGGCGCGAGTCTGCGACGCGACCCGAAATTGAACTCGACGCCCGTGATGGACGTGCTTGGCGGATACGGCGCGTCGGCGAGCACTCGTAGCGCACACAGCACGACGAGAGCCGGCACCGCGAGCCTTCCGGACTTCGGCATGAAGCACTCCCTACGCCTGCGACCCGACGGGTCCGGCGCTGAACTTCTAATCTGGCTATTGAGGTGTGAGTCGGGACGAACGCCGCGGACGCGGGTCCGGCGTGGCGATCCGACCCGTCACGGGGCGGCTGCGCCGGCCCCGAACATCAACCGAGAGCGGCGCGAAGTTCCAGTAAAATCGCTCGCCCCCGCCGCCACAGACGGACGAAGGTGACATAAAGCCCTGCCGCGTTGACAAATACGACGGTGCCCCGAGCGACGGCCGCACGGGGCGCACCACGGTGATCGGCAGATGCCTGCGGCCTTCCCGACCCGTTTCCCGCGTCCGCCGAGGCGATCCTCGGCCTCGAGACCCGCGGCTACGCTTCCGGAGGCCCAGCGCATCTGCTACAAGGTGCGGCACGCGCTGCGGGCGCTCCGGCTTGCGGCAACGATGGAATGGACCCCCCCGCGATGCGTTCCGAACCGACGAGTTCCGATCACCCGTACCGCCCCCCGGACGCTCCGACCGCGTCGGGCCCGCGTTCGCCGCGCACCGCGCTCGTCGCGCTCCTGCTGCTCGTGCCCGCGCCGTCGATCGGCGCGCTTTTCGGCATGTGGTGGTTTCCCGAGACGACCCTCGGGACGGCGGTGTACTTCGGGAGCAAGGTCTGGCTGGCGGCGCTGCCGCTCGTCTGGATGTGGCTCGTCGACCGAGAGCGCCCGAGCTGGTCACCGCCGCGCCGGGGTGGCTTCGGCGTCGGGCTCGGCCTCGGCATCGCGATCGCGGCCGTGATCGTGGCGGCGTATTTCGTCGTCGGCACGCGCTGGATCGACGTCGAATCGTTCCGGCAGGCGGCAAGCGAGAACAACCTCGGCTCCCCCGCGAACTACCTCTTCCTGGCCATCTACGTCTGCACGATCAACGCAGTGCTCGAGGAGTACGTGTGGCGCTGGTTCGTGTTCCGCAAGTGCGAGGCGCTGGTCCCCGGCAAGGCCGCGGTGGTGATCTCGGCGCTTCTGTTCACGGTGCATCACGTATTCGCGCTGCGCGATCAGTTCGACTGGAGCGTGACGCTTCTCGCGTCGCTCGGCGTGTTCATCGGCGGCGTGCTATGGTCCTGGTGCTATCTGCACTACCGCTCGATCTGGCCGGGCTGGATCAGTCACGTGCTCGCCGACATCGCCTTCCTGGTGATCGGCTACAGGATGCTCTTCGGCGCCTGAGCCCGGTTCCGGGCGGCAGCCAACGCCCCGGCCCAACCGAAAGCGCGTCGCGGAGCCGGCCGATCCCGGATATAACGAGAGCCAGGAACTGAACGTCCGACCCGGACGTTCGGTCCGTGGTGCGACGGGGGTCGTACCGGTTGCTGCTGTTCCATTCGACTTTGGGAGGACCTCACATGAGGAGTTGGAATCTGCTCGCCCTGGCCTCGTTCGTGTTGACCGTCGCCATCGGCTCGCCCGCCACCGCCGAGGACAAGAAGGCGGCCAAGCCCGCCAAGTGCCCCGTGTCGGGGAAGCCGACCGACGGCTCGGTGTTCGTCGAGATCAACGGCGAGAAGACGAGCGTCTGCTGTGGCGGCTGTATCAAGCGTTACGAGAAGAAGCTCGGCGTCGTCGACCACGGCCCGAAGCAGTGCGCGATCGCCTCGAAGAAGTCAGCCAAGGCCGAGACGCGCCTGCTCCACGCGAAGGCCACGGCCGTCGGCCTCTGCTGCAAGCGCTGCCTGAAGAAGTGGTCGACCGAGCACAAGATCGTCGCCAAGGCGGACAAGGGCGCCGAAGGTCAGAAGTGCGCGCTCAGCGGCAAGCCCGCGAAGGCCGAGCACTTCCTGACGATCAACGGCGAGAAGAAGTACTTCTGCTGCCCGCGCTGCGTCAAGGGCTACGCGACGAAGAAGCTCGGCCTCAAGCCGGCCGACCTCGAGAAGGCGACAAAGTGCGTGATCAGCAGCAAGCCGGCCGAGCGGGAGCTGATGCAGATCCACGTCAAGTACGAGGCGAAGTACTTCTGCTGCGACCGCTGCCGCACGACCTACGCCAAGAAGAACTTCCCGAAGAAGGCGCCCGCGAAGAAGGGCGCCAAGAAGACGACGAAGGCCTGATCGGCTGACGCGATTCGCAACGCAAGACGCCCCGCAGCGACCGAGGTCGGTGCGGGGCGTTTTTCTTTCGGGTCTTGTGCGCGACGGCCGGGCCTACCGCTTCGGCTGAAACAGGTGCGTCGACGCGCCGAGGAACGTCTCGGCCGACTCCATCACCGTCTCGGACAGCGTCGGGTGCGCGTGGATCGTATCGGCGAGGTCGCGCGCCACCGCGGCCATCTCGACCGCGAGCGCGCCCTCCGCGATGAGCTCTCCGGCGCCGACGCCGACGATGCCGACGCCGAGCACGCGGCCCGACCCGGGCTTGAGCACGAGCTTCGTCAGCCCCTCGTTGCGCCCCAGCGTCGTCGCACGCCCCGAGGCGGTCCATGGGAACTTGGCGACCTCGACCTCGATGCCGCGTTCGCGCGCGGCGGTCTCGGTCAGGCCGCACCACGCGACCTCGGGGTCGGTGAACACGACGGCGGGAATCGCGACCGCATCGAACTCGGCAGGCTCGCCCGCGATGACCTCCGCCGCGACCTTCGCCTCGCGGGCGGCCTTGTGCGCGAGCATCGGCTCTCCGGCCACGTCGCCGATCGCGAAGATGTGGTGCTCGGCCGTGCGCTGACACGAGTCGACGGACACGAAGCCACGCGCGTCGACCTCGACGCGCGTGCTCTCGAGCCCGAGGCCATGGCCGTTGGGCGTCCGCCCCACCGAGACGAGTACGCGGTCGAAGACCTCGGTCGACGTCGACCCGTCGACCTCGAACGTCGCTCGCACGCCGTCGTCGCCGGACTCGACGCCCGAGACCTTCGTGCCGGTGCGGATCGCCTCGACCGATCGCTCGAGACGCTTCTGAAGCGGTCGGACGAGGTCGCGATCGCAGCCCGGCAGCAGTCCGTCCGTCAGCTCGACGACCGTCACCCGCGAGCCGAGGCCGGCGTAGACGGTCGCCATCTCGAGTCCGATGTAGCCGCCGCCGACGACGAGCAATCGCGGCGGCACGTCGGCGAGCTCCAGCGCGCCGGTCGAGTGCATGACGCGCGGATCGTCGCTGCGAAAGAGCGACGGCATCGCGGGCGTCGAGCCGACCGCGATGATCGCGAACTCGAACTTCAACTCGGCCGGCACACCTTCCGGCAGCGCTTCGTCACCGCCGGCCGGCGTCAGCTCGAGAGTCCGCGCGTCGGTGAACTTCGCCTGCGCGCGCAGATGGCGCACCCCGCGACGCTTGCAGAGTCCCTCGACACCGGATGCGAGCTTGTCGATGACGCCGTTCTTGAACTCGCGCAAGCGGTCGACGTCGATCGTCGGCGTGCCGAAGTCGATGCCGTGCTGCGCCGCGTCGCGCGCCTCGTCGATGAGCTTGGCGGCGTGCAGCAGTGTCTTCGACGGGATGCAGCCGCAGTGCAGACAGACGCCGCCCGGGCGCGGCGAAGCGTCAATGAGGGTCGTCTCGAAGCCGAGCTCGGCCGTGTGGAAAGCCGCTGCGTAGCCGCCGGGCCCCGCCCCGATCACGGCGACCCGCGTTTGGATGGTTGCGGTCATGCTGTTTCTCGAATCGACCTAGCGCTTAGATTCGGACCAGAAGACGGAACGGATCCTCGAGCAACGTCGCGAGGAGGCGCGTGAAGCGCGCGGCGTCCGCACCGTCAACGACGCGATGGTCGTACGATAGACACAGCGGCAGCATGCTGCGCGTCTCGACGGTGCCATCGCGCAACACGAGCTCGTCGCGGCCGCGCGCGATGCCGAGAATCGCGACCTCCGGCCAGTTGACGATCGGCGTGAACGCCGTACCGCCGATGCCGCCGAGGTTCGAAATCGTGAACGTCCCGCCGCGCATCTCATCGAGGTCGATGCGGCGCGCTCGCGCTCGCGCGGCGACGTCCGCCAGCTCGGTCGTGAGCTCGTCGAGGTTCTTGCGGTCGACGTCGCGAATCACCGGGACCATCAGGCCGTGCTCGGTGTCGACCGCCACGCCGATGTGGTAGTAGCGCTTCAGGATGACCTCGCCACGCGCCGCGTCGAGACTCGCGTTGAAGCGCGGGAACTCCTGCAGCGCCGCGACGCACGCCTTGAGCGCGATCGCGGTCATCGTGATCTTCGGCGGCGCCTCGTCCCGGGCAGCCTTGGCTCGTTCCGCTACGATCCGCCGGCGCGAGGCCTCGAGATCGGTGATGTCGGCGTGATCGAATTGCGTGACGTGCGGAATCGCCTGCCACGCGACACTCATCGCCTCGGCCGTCGCCCGCCGCACACCGCGCAGCGGCTCGACCTCGACCGCCCCCCAGCGAGTGAAGTCCGGCATCGGCGGCGTCTCGTACGACGACACCCCGATCGTCGCGCGCGCGGCGAGATCGGCGACGTACTTCTTGACGTCGTCCATCGTGATCCGGCCGCTCGGGCCGCTGCCGGTCACGCGGTGCAAGTCGACGCCGAGCTGCCGCGCCAAACGACGCGTCGCGGGACCCGCGGGAGCCGGGAGACGGTCATCGGCGGTCGGTGTCGGACTCGGTGTCGGACTCGGAGTCGGTGTCGGAGTCGGTGTCGGTGTCGGTGTCGGTGTC